>NZ_JBSHGZ010000094.1:0-1993 GCF_053618075.1 Embleya sp. NPDC055664 | reverse complement strand
CGACATCCCACTGGGCCACCGTCGGCAGCACCTACGCCACCACAACCCTGCGCCACCTCCGCGGCCGCATCCGCCAATACACCGGCCTCGAACCCGCCCTGCCCACCCCGAACCCCCACCCCGACCCGGCGCCCCTCACCGCCCTCACCGCCCTCACCCCCCACCTGACACACCCACCCCACGGCAACACGATCTGGTGGCGCTGCACAGCCCTGGACCCCACCACCGACACCCCACTCGCCCCCGAATCCCGCGAACCCGCCACCGCCTGGGAACACCCCGAAGACATAACCACCCGAGTACACGGCGACCTCGAACACATACACAAACTCCGCCCCGACGTCCTACGCCGAGCAACCATCACCGTCACCCTCGAACCCGGCAACACCACCCACCACCCCACCCACCGAACCCGAACCCACGGCACCGACATCCACCACATCCGCAAAAGAGCAGCCCTACGACACGCCCAAGAACACCACGCCACCGCACGCGCCACCCTCCTACGCCACGACCTCGACCCCACCCACCACCCCGGACCCACCCCCACCGAAATCACCGCCCTCAAACGCGAAATCCACACCTGGCCCCCCGGCCCACCCCGCAACGACATCCTGACGTTCCTCCACCACCGCCTCTGAAGCCCGCCCCACTCCGACCACCACACCCCACAACCGAAAAGGCATGCGGGTGGGGAATCAAAGTGAGCAACTCTGTCCCGACCCTGAGCCGGGGGTGGGGAGATTCGGGGAGCCTCATCAGTGCGGCGAGTTGCTCCGGGGACGGGGCCGGCGTGAACCCGGTGGGGAAGCGGTGCACGAGCGGGTGGGCCTCGAGCTGCTCCGGACCGTGTACGCAGCGGACCGACGCGAGGAGATGCCCACCCCCGCCACACCCGCCCCGGACACACGCGCGATCGTGGGCGAGGCAGACCTGCACGAACCAGCCGCAGACGTCCGTCTCGGACGGCTCGTGGAACGACGGATCCCGCACGACCTCGATCACGACGTCCCGAATGCCGAGCCGGGGTATCGGCCGAGGATCACGCCACAGCCCTCGCGGAGGGAGCATGCCGTCATGATCGCGCACGGCATCCGTGGCACCCGAACTGTTCCGCCCAATCGTCACCGGCCGCCTCCACCACACTCCACCCCTCGATCCCACCGCCAACCCCACACCCCACCGAACCCGACCACCCCCGGTGCCGGGGACGGTGGTCGAGCCACCGCCAGTGCCCCGCCAGGGCGTCGACGCCCGGCCCGTAGCACCCGGCGACCCGGCCCACGAACGACCACGTCGTCTCACCCCCGACAGTCGAGGGCACCGAAAACGAACCCTCCACCTCGATTTCACCGCCCCACTGCGAATCCCACATCCACCGCACACGAGCCCTCGACGGCCCCGACCCGACACCACGCCGGTTCACCACCGCATGCCGAGTTCGGTGAGGAGCCGGACCCGTTCCTCGCTCAACGAACTCCGCCGGGTGCGTTGGTTGTTGACCCACTTGCCCAGCCGGACCTCGACGGCCCCGCCGCCCTCGTCTCCGCCGTCGGGTCCGGCCGTCGTCCGCATCGCCACGGTCTCCACGTGCCCGCGGGGCACCTCCAGATGCCCCGCGCGTCCGCGGTAGGCGACGGCCGCGGTAAACGCCGTCTCCCACGCGCCCCGCCCGCGCCTGGGCGCCACGCCGCCCCCGACACCACCTTCCGCGCCACCGACACCGCCGGCCACCGCCACGCCCCTCCCGGCGCCGGCAACCCTCCCGCCGCCACCTTCCGCGCCCCCGACGCCCGCGGCCACCGCCACGCCGTCCTCGACGCCGTCGCCGTCCGCCGTGCCGTCGGGGCCCATATCGCCCTCCGCCGCGCCGCCCCGACCCCGTGCCGTCCCGCCACCGCCCGCCACCGCGCCGTGCCCGTGTTCGGTTTCGGCCGTGATGCCGAGTGCGTCGAGCTGCCGCACCTGTCCGGGCCGCAGCCCGGCCCTCACG
>NZ_JBSHGZ010000093.1:445-2003 GCF_053618075.1 Embleya sp. NPDC055664 | reverse complement strand
ATCTCTTGGCCCATGTTTCGCCGCTCGGATGGGAACACATCAATCTCACCGGAGAATATCGCTGGCCAAAGCCTTAGCGTAGGATTCCGCCCCCTCCCGCAAACGACCCCAAGAAGAAGGGCTGCGAAATTCCCCGCTAAATACGTCGTGATGCAAAGATCACGGCCTATACCAGGGGGAATTATGAAACTGCTTAATGTTATTGAAGCTGTACTTAACTGCCTGCATCTGGCGGCAGAACTGTGGGAGTGGCTGGAAAAGCATTTGCCGGTTTTCGGGGCCTTCACGCTGTTTTTGGGCTGAATCCTGCCGTCATTCACCTGGCTGCATGGCTATGCAGTCGGGTAAAAATTATCTCCCGGCTTAACGGAGGATGTAGCGTTGCTTAAGCCGGGTTTTCGGGTGCCAGGTGCCGTCTGCGCCGTCAGTGCCGATCCGGCGGTGCAGACAACGGATGTTATGGTAAAAGCATGATGCCTGGCGGGTACGGAAAAATTGTGGCGACCGAGCCTGCAGACGCAAAAATCCGGCCCATACTTATTCGTCTCCTTCATCAGGAATGCAGTACTATCCAGCCACTGCAGGTATTTGGCCCCCAGCGGGGGCTTTTTTTGCCTGTTGTTGGGGCAGATAAAGAAAAGGGCCGCATTAGCGGCCCTTTTCGGAGAGAGCGATGCCTCAATGCGGAATTTCAGAGACTTCTTTAACGTCGGCTTTATTGATCTGCTGTTTGACACCATTTGCGTCTTTATAGCCCAGCAGGCCTGAGTCTGATTCTGTAGGCTTGCCGTCGCTGACAATTGTACGCCCGTCGTTGGTGTGGATGGCATAGCTTGTGCGCGTGCAGCCGGTTAGGGCTGAAAGCGCAACTGCCGCTGCGAACACTGAAACAAAAATCTTTTTCAAAGCCAGCTCCTTTTATCCGTATCAGTTGTCTAGTTCACTCATGTTGGTAATTTTGTCACGGTTGATCTGTTCGGTTCGGCCTGTATGGGCATCTTTGTAGGATACTAACCCCGTATCACTGTCAACTTTGGGTTTGCCGTCTGTAACGATAGTGCGACCATCTGTGGTTTTTATTTCTTGGTTTGAAGAACATCCAGCAGCGGCAAAGGTCACCAACGCGACCATCATGGCCGCCAACAGCGTTTTTTTATTCATAATAGGTTCCCTGCTTAAAGGTAAAGTGGATATGGTCACTAACCATCTAAGTATAGGTCGTTTTTTCATGCGAAAAGAGGATTGAAGGTGGGCATCATGCCCAGCAGTAAAAATGAATGAAAAACGATTTTGGAATGTTGCTTGTTTTTGAGGATTGAAATGGCCTTATTAATTTCACTGGTTGTAGTGGCAGGTCTTTACTATCAATTTTGGTATAAGCCACATAGAGCGCCGATCTTGCGTATATGGGGGATCGCGCCTGATGGACAAGAATTTCGATTATTGCTAACAGAGCATGGAGAAAAAGAGGCTGTTTTACTGTTCGGAAAGAAATCTTTTGTTGCCGTGCCAGATACGCAGAACCTTTATGGTGGGTGTTATTACCTTTATTTAGAGG
>NZ_JBSHGZ010000093.1:0-435 GCF_053618075.1 Embleya sp. NPDC055664 | reverse complement strand
TTTTAATTGAGTTAAACGAAAGTGATTTATACCCCGGTGGCGCAATAGAACTTCAACACAACGGCGGTCGGAAGATTCATTGCGAGATACTAAAAGTAAGGTGGAGTCGTTAACTCAAGTAATGTTTCCTAAGTATGTTGATAGGCAAACATAGTGGTAGTTAGTCTCTCTGAGTAAATGATCTTCTTGTGATCCTGTCGTTACAGTCGTAATCTCTTGCTCTGAAAACGAAAAAACCACCTGGGGAGGTGGTTTGATCGAAGGTTAAGTCAGTTGGGGAACTGCTTAACCAGGTAACTGGGTATACGAGACCGCAGAAACCAAAAATGTTCTTTCAGTGTAGCCTCTCTCAGGCCCATACTTCAAGACCTCTTAATTTGTCTCTCGTATACCTCCAGTTACTAATGGCTGCTGCCAGTAGCGATTTTTCGTGTC
>NZ_JBSHGZ010000092.1:0-3280 GCF_053618075.1 Embleya sp. NPDC055664 | reverse complement strand
AGTTGCCTTCGCGTCACACCAAGACGATCTACCAGACCAGGACCGCCTTGACGACGAATCCCACAAATTGATCACAACCCGATACGCGACCTAGCCGGACCGGCCCCGGGCCCGCGATCACCGGCAGGTGCGCGGGTCCGGGGTGACGGCGGTGTCGGTCCGTCGGGGTTGTTCGTCCCTCGGTGTCCACTCGACCTCTTCGAGGTCGGCGAGTGCGTCCTCGCGCAGCAGATCCGGGGGTGCGGTGCCGAGGTCGCGTCGGCCGAGCGAGCGCACCACCAGGAGCACGGTCAGGCCGAGCAGACACACGGACACGGCGAGTACGACGAGTCCGTCCATGGTGCTCCTCCCTACCTGCCTGTAGGGCGGTCGCCATCGGGCAGCCGCCATGAGGCAGTTGCTCTCCATGGTTGCGTGCGCGGCGGACAATGTGAACCGACCGGAGATGAATAGCGGGCATCGGATCACCCCGCGGGATCCGGCGCCGGCGAGAATGCTCGGATGCGCACACACATCGAAGCCATGGACCGTAATCTCGCCGAGCACGCGTGCCACCTGCATCGGGTCACCCCGGGGATGCGCGTGTTCGAGGACGACGAGGTGATCGTCGCGGACAGCGGTCTGGGGCACGACACCTACAACATCGTCGCGGGCACGCGCGCGAGCGCCGAGACGGTGGGGGCGGTCGTCGAACGTACGGTCCGCCGGGTCGCCGCGACCGGGCGGCCGTTCTCGTGGTGGGTCACCCAGGGGTCGCGGCCGGTGGACCTGGCCGAGCGGTTGTCGGCGTACGGGCTGGCGGTCGGCGAGCGCGAGGTGGCGATGTGGGCGGCGTTGTCTGCGAGCGAGCCCGGCGCGGCGGAGCGGCCGGCGGGGCTGCGGATCGAAGCGGTGCGTACGCGTGCGGGGTTGCTGGACTACGCGGGTGTGCTCGCGTCGTTGTGGACACCGGCCGTCCCGGACGTGGTGCGCTTCGCCGAATTGACCGCCGACGCGGCCCTGGTCTCCACCGCGCGCTACCTGGTGGGCTACGTGGACGAGCGTCCGGTGGCCACCGCCGAGGTGTTCCTGCACGCCGGCGTCGCGGGTGTGTACAACATCGCGACCGTGGCCGCCGAGCGCCGGCGCGGCTACGGCGCGGCGCTGACCCGGGCCGCGCTCGACACGGCGCTCGCGGAGGGGCACGCGGTCGCGGTGCTCCAGGCGTCGGCGGAAGGCGAGCCCGTGTACCGGAAGTTGGGCTTCCAGGTACTCGGGCCCGTCACCGAGCATGCGATCGTCACCTGATCCCGGCGGCGGGAGCCGCCGGCGCTACGCGAGCAGTTCCGGGTGCAGTGCCTCGACCATCCGGCGCATCCCGTCCTTCCAGTGCACGGTGGTGCGGCCGGTGATCGTGTGCATCGCGGTCAGGTCCAGGGTGACCGAGTCGATGGTCTCGCTCGTCGCGTTGAACTCGGGCTTCACGCCCGTGAGTTCGGCCAGATAACCGCACCACTCCTCGATGCTCACCGGGTCGCTGCCGCCCCAGTTGACGGTGGTGACCTCGGGTGTCGCCGCCGCGAACAGCGCGGGCAGGGTGCCGGCGATGTCGTCCACGTGGATCGGGTGGTAGATGCTGGGCGTGTTGGAGTGCACGTCGACCGGCACGCCGCCGAGCATCATCTCCAGGTGGATGCCGGGCCAGCCGCCGTTGTCCCCGTACGGCACCGACAGGCGCGCGATCGTGGTCGGCAGCGCGAATCGGCGCGCGCCCCACCGCGCGGCACCCTCCGCGGCGATCTTGCAGATGCTGTACGTCTCCAGGAACGACCAGACCCGGTGGTTGTCGCCCAGCGCCGCGTGCTCGGCCAACTCCTTGTGGCCGGCGGGCTGGTAGACGGCGGTGGACGAGCAGTGCAGGAAGGCGCGGGCCGCCTGGTGATGCTCCATCAGCGACAGTACGCCGCCGGCGTTCGCGTCCAGGTCCAGGTTCCAGTCGCCGTTCTTGGCCACCGCGAAGTTGACCACGTAGTCGGCGTCGGCGGGCAGGGCGGCGACGTCGCCGGCGGCCAGGTCGATCCGCACGCAGGTGACGCCCGCGGCCTCCAGGCGCGCTCGGGCCTCGTCGTCCTGGAAGCGGGCGGCGCCGTAGACCTCGTTGTCGCGCGCGAGGATCTTGGCGACGGGTTCGGCGACCTGGCCGGTGACGCCGGTGACGACGATCTTGGCGCCGCTGAGGGGGGTTGCCATGGGGACTCCGTTGTCGTGTCTGGTGCTTCGTCTCCCGCGGCCGGCCGTCCGCCGGGCGCCGTACGGCCGGAAATCGCGGTCCGGCCGGGGCCGTGGGGGTGGTCGGGGCGGGCGTGGCGGCACGTTAGTGCAGGTTGCGATCAGGTGGAAGGGAGAGAAAGCGGGGAAGGGGGAGCGGGAAGGGCCCGGCGGGCGGAAAGGGAACCGGCGGGGAACGGGCCCACAACCGTGCGGGAACGGGTGAGGGAACGAGGGCCTTCCCTTATCCGGGGGTGGACACGGAACGGGGATGGTCGGTCGGCCGTCTCTGCGGACGGGGGGATCGACTTTTCGGGGGCAGCGATGAGTGCTACGGGGCACTGCCGACTGTGCGGGACCGAGGTCCCGGACGAGCGTCACGGTTATTGCGAAGGGCCGCTGTGCGGAGCCGATCTGGCCGGCCAGCGGATGGGCGATCCGGGGGTCGCCGTGCAGGTCGGGTTCGAGCGCGCGCGGGTGGCGGCGCGGCCCGGGGAGGTGGTCGAGGCACGACTATTGGTGCGCAATCGGAGCCGGCGGGCCGAACACTTCCGGATCCGGGTGTTCGACACGGAACGGGTCGCGGTCACCGAGCCGGAGCCGGGCGCGCCGATCGGGCCGGGGGCCGAGGTGGTGTGGACGGTTCGGTATCGGGTTCCGCGCGACCCGGGCCCGTTGACCGCCGGGCCGGCCGCGGTGGGGCCGGGTGGGCCCGGCGACGCCGTGTCCGGGCTGTACTACGCGGCGGTGCGGGCCGAGGCGGTTCGGGACGCGCGGGTGGGCGCGGCGGCGGTGCTCGACGTGCGGATCCGCGGCGAGACCGATGGCGCGGGTCGGATTCGGGCGATTCGTGCGCCGATCCCTCGGTGGCCGGCAACATGTCCGGAATGAACGCTTCGCTGTCGTTCACGTGGACCCTGTCGGGTGCCGGTTGGGCCGACTGCATCATCGCCGAAGCGCATGCGGACGCGCAGATGCTCGTCTCGTACATCACCATGAACGAAGCGTCCGCGCGCCCGGGGTGGGCGCGCGG
>NZ_JBSHGZ010000091.1:0-3568 GCF_053618075.1 Embleya sp. NPDC055664 | reverse complement strand
CCGGTGGGGTTTTGTTTTGTCCCGTACTAAACCCCCGGGGCATATTTAAAATTTCCGAACGGCGGGGGGCCGGCCCCTACCGGGGGTGCCCCTACTGGGGCCGCCCCGGGGGCCCGGGGCCCCGGGGGGGCGGCCGCAGGTGATTCGGGGCGTGCTCGTGTGCTCGTGCTCAGTCGCGCAACATCAGGATGACGCCGGCGGTGATTGCGCCGACCGCGACGGCGGCTATGCCGTAGGCCACGCGGTGGCTGCGCAGGACCGGCAGGAAGCGGTCCACGGCCAGCCGGCCCGGGCCGGTCAGTGCGAGAGCGGCGGCGGCCGCGGTGAGCAGCAGTTCGTACTCGACGCCCTTCGGCGCGAAGAAGCCGCCGTCCCACTTGACCGCGATGGCGTTGATCATGGTGCCCACGATCCCGGCGGCGGCCAGGGGGGTGCACAGGCCGATGACGAGGGCGAGGCCGCCGAAGGTCTCGGTGAGGCCGGCCACGGTGGCCATCGCCTTGCCGGACGGGTAGCCGCTCATGGTGAAGAACTGGCCGGTGCCGTCCAGGCCGGAGCCGTCGAACCAGCCGAAGAGTTTCTGTGTGCCGTGTGCGGCCATGGTCAGGCCGACCACGACGCGCAGCAGGGCCAGGCCGAGGTCGTAGCCGTGCAGCGACCCGGCGGGCGCGCCGGCCGGCGCGGTGCGGGTCGCCTGATCGGGGTCGCGGTGGGTCGTCTCGGCGGGGGAGTACATGCGGGTGCTCCTGTCGATGGCGAGGTCGCCGGCGCGATCTTGCGGCGTGCGGACATGCGGCGGCGCCGCACGCGGTGTCACCACGTGTGGCGGTGCGCGCCGCGAGGTTGCGGTTGGCCAGTTCAAATTTGAACTACTTCGACGCTACAGGCCGACCCCGGCTTCGACAAGCTGGGTAGGGTTTGCCGCATGAGCGAACCGCGTTGGCTGGACGACCTGGAGATGGCCGCGTGGACGAGCTTCGTCGAGGCCGGCCACCGGGTGGACCGGGCTCTGGAGCGCCAGCTCAAGGACGAGGCGGGGTTGTCCCACCCGCAGTACGAGATCCTGGTACACCTCGCGGACGCGCCCGACGGCGAATTGCGGATGGCCGAGCTGGCCGACCGGTTGATCACCTCGAAGAGCGGGATCACCTACCAGGTCGCCCAGTTGGAGAAGCTGGGCCTGGTTCGCCGGCGCGCGTGCCCGGAACAGGCGCGCGGGGTCTACGCGGTGCTGACCGACGAGGGGTCCGCGCGGTTGCGCGGCGCCGCGCCCGCGCATGTGGCACGGGTGCGCGAGGTCCTGATCGACGTCCTGGATCGTGAGCAACTGGCGGTACTGGCCGAGGCGTTGGGCGTGGTCGGCCGCCGGCTGCGGGCACACGACCGGGCCTGAGGCGCGGCCGGTGCGCGGGCCCGGACACGAGTGCGCCCCGCCCCCGGCGCGCTGTCGGGGGCGGGGCGGTCACTCGTGGTGCGGTGCCTTTCGGGACGGGGTCAGGAGATCGAGACGTCGTCCACGTAGAACGTGGTCGTCGCGGACTCGTCCTCGGAACCGGAGAACTGGAGGCTGACCGTCTGGCCCGCGTAGGCGCTCAGGTCCACGGTCTTCTGCACATAGGTGCCGGTCGCGTTGGCGTTGGAGTAGGTGGCCAGCGTGGTGCCGTTGATCTGGACGCCGAGGGTGTCGTAGACGGTGCTCCCGACCTCCTCGGTGGTGATCTTGACCCACACGCGCAGCGTGGCGTTGGCCGGGATGGTGATGTTCCCCTGGCTCAGGGTCTCGGTGGCGGTGCTGCCGTAACCCATCATCCAGGCGTACCAGCCACCGCTGTGCGGGGTGGCCTGCGTGCTGTTGGTGATGTCGTTGGCGCTCTGCGTCCAGTTGGCGGTGCCCTGCTCGAAGCCGCCGTTCTGCAGCGAGTTGCCCGGGTTGACGGTGCCGACGGTCAGCGTGTAGGTCGTCGCGTGCTGCACGGTGCCGGTACCGGTGATGGTGATCGGGTACGTACCCGTCGCGACGTTGGCCCCCACCTGGAAGGTCACCGTCGAGGACGCGCCGGACTGGACCGACGTCGGGTTGAAGGTCACGTCCACGCCGCTCGGCGCGCCCGAGGCGGTCAGGTTCACCGTCTGCGGGTTGCCGCTGGTGGTCTGGGTGTTGACGGTCGCGGTGGTGTTGCCGCCCGGCTGGGTGCTGCCCGAGCTCGGGCTGACACCGACCGAGAAGTCGTTGCCGGGGTTGCTGCCGCCGACCGCGGTCTTCCAGATGGTGTAGGCGACGCCGTCCGCGCTGCGGTCCAGAACCGTCGCGTTGATGTTGGAGGAAGTGTCACACGCGGAGTGGTAGCAGGAGTCGTAGGACTGGTTCGCCTGTCCGCCCCACTTCTGCGCCTGTGCGGAGGTCTTGACCGCGTCGGCACCGGCCGCGTAGCCGGAGGTGGGGATACCGCCCTGCTGGAAGGAGTAGTCGTCGGAGCGTCCCTGGCCCTCGACGTTCTCCTCGGGACGCAGGTTCAGCGAGTCCCAGTAGGCCTTCATCGGGGCGGCGGTGGCGGAGTTGATGTTGTTGATGAAGTAGCCGCCGTTGGGCGAGCCGACCATGTCGAAGTTGTAGTAGCCCTTGATCGCGGTGCGCTGTGTCGAGCTCAATTGGCTGACGTAGAACTGCGAGCCCTGGAGGCCCTGTTCCTCGCCGGCCCACCAGCCGAACCGCACATGCTTGGTCAGGTTCGGGTTGGCCTGCGCGAGGACGAGCGCGTTCTCCAGGAGGGTGGCGGAGCCGGAGCCGTTGTCGTTGATGCCGGGGCCGGCCTGGACGCTGTCCAGGTGGGCGCCGAACATGACGACCTGGTCGGCGGGGCCGCCGGGCCAGTCGGCGATCAGGTTGTTGGAGCGGTAGGTGCAGGAGGTGCAGGTCTGCTCGGTGACCTGGTAGCCGGCCGCCTGGAGCTTACCCTTCACATAGGCCAGCGACGCGGTGTAACCGGCGCTGCCCGCGCGGCGGTTGCCGCCGTTCTGGGTCGCGATGGTGTTCAGCTGGGACAGGTGCGCCTGCACGTTCGCGACGCTGACGTCGGGTATCGGTGAGGACGTGCCGCTGACCGTCAGCGTGTACTGCGCGGTGTGCGTTGCGCCGGTACCTGTGCCGGTCACCGTGATCGTGGACGTGCCCGCCGTGGCGGTCGAACTCGCCGACAGGGTCAGCGTGGAGTTGGCGCCGGACTGCACACTGGCCGGGTTGAACTGGGCGGTTACACCGTTCGGCAGACCGGAGGCGGTCAGGTTGACCGTCTGCGCCTGGCCGCTGGTGATGGTCGTGGCCACCGTGGAGCCGACGGACGCGCCCGGGGCCACCGTGCCGGCGGTCGGGTTGAGGGTGATCGAGAAGTCGTTCTGACCCGGGCCGGGGGTGCAGGTCGGGTCACCGGTCTGCGCGGGCACGCTGATCGCGTCCCAGGCGGCCTTGGTCTTGGTGAACAGCGCGCAGGTCGGGTCGAGCGTCTTGGCCGAGCTGAGCGTGGCCGTGCGGTACTTCTTGTAGGTCATGCCGCTGGTCTTGAGCAGCATG
>NZ_JBSHGZ010000090.1:0-3960 GCF_053618075.1 Embleya sp. NPDC055664 | reverse complement strand
CGAGTCAGTGAGCGAGGAAGCGGAATATCCACCGGGACAGGCATCAGCCCCTTACGCACCTGAGCCTCATCTCACAGTTTTTATGACTGACTATTTCATCCCGATTCCCGTCGTGCCACCATAGTAAGCCAGTATACACTCCGCTAGCGCTACGTGACTGGTTCAGGGCTGCGCCCCGAAACCCGCCAAAAGCCTGACGCGCCTGCGGCTTGTCCAACCCCGCGCCGACCGGGAAAGGCTTTCCCGCCCGTCCCGGCGTTATCAGGAGACCGGTTTGTCAGAGAAACGGAACAAGATGCTCACCATGTGGGTGACGGAGGACGAGCACCGGCGGCTGCTCGAACGCTGTGACGGCAGGCAGCTGGCGGCGTGGATGCGGCAGACCTGTCTTGATGAAAAGCCTGCGCGTACCGGAAAGCTACCCTCGATCTCGCCGGCGCTGCTGCGCCAGCTTGCCGGCATGGGCAACAACCTGAACCAGATAGCCCGCCGCGTTAACGCCGGCGGCGGTACCGGCCATGACAGGGTGCAGATTGTGGCGGCGCTGATGGCAATCGATGCCGGCCTTGAGCAGCTGCGGCACGCCGTTCTTGAGAAAGGAACGGACGATGATCATTAAATTTCATCCGCGCGGTCGCGGCGGTGGCGCCGGGCCGGTGGACTATTTGCTGGGTAAAGACCGGCAGCGTGAAGGCGCCACCGTCCTGCAGGGCAAGCCGGAAGAAGTCCGGGAGCTGATTGATGTGTCGCCTTACGTGAAGAAATACACCTCCGGCGTACTGTCGTTTGCGGAGGCAGATCTGCCTCCCGGCCAGCGGGAAAAACTGATGGCCAGCTTCGAGCGTGTTCTGATGCCCGGCCTCGATAAAGATCAGTACAGCATTCTGTGGGTGGAGCACGCGGACAAGGGGCGTCTGGAGCTGAACTTTCTGATCCCCAATACCGAGCTGCTGACCGGCAGGCGGCTCCAGCCGTACTACGACCGCGCCGACCGGCCGCGCATCGATGCCTGGCAGACGGTGGTCAACGGCCGGCTGGGGCTGCACGACCCGAACGCGCCGGAAAACCGGCGGGCGCTGGTCACGCCGTCCGCGCTGCCGGAAGCGAAGCAGGAAGCTGCCCAGGCGATTACGCGCGGCCTGCTTGCCCTTGCCTCATCCGGGGAGCTGAAAACCCGTCAGGACGTCACTGAGGCGCTGGAAAGCGCAGGTTTTGAGGTGGTGCGCAGCACGAAAAGCAGCATCAGCATTGCCGACCCGGACGGGGGGCGAAACATCCGACTGAAGGGAGCCATCTATGAGCAGTCTTTTAACGCTGGCGAAGGACTTGGAGCAGAAATCGAAAGCGCAGCAGCAGAGTACCGGCGAGATGCTGAAAGCCGCATTCAGCGAGCACGAGCAGTCTGTCAGAGCGGAACTGAGCGCAAGCGCGAGGAGAATCAGCGACGCCATCAGCGCCCACGAACAGAGTATGAGCGAGGCGATGGAGAAAAACCGGCGGAGCGTGCTGCTGACAGCCGGGAGGGCATGGCTCACCATCCTGATGGTGTCAGCGCTGCTGATCGCCACGAGCGGGAGCATTCTGTGGTGGCAGGGGCAGCAGATAACCGACAATTACACACATCTTCGTCAGCAGGAAGATACCCTGGCGAAAATGACTGCCCGGACGTGGGGAGTGCGCTATCAGGAGAGCAGCGACGGCCGGAGGTTCCTTATCCTGCCGCCGGGGATGCAAGCCGAAGCCATCCCCTACGACGGGACGACCTGGATCCGCCTGAAACAGGAGTAGCGGAAAATGACAGAGCTGGAAAAGCAGTTGCTGACCGCATTAGAGCAGCTACATCAGGACTACTCGCAAAGGCTGGACGAATGGGAGAGCGCCTTCGCGGAATGGCAGAAGATGTCTGGGCTTATGCAACGGGAGAACGCGGTGCTGAACGAGCGCGTGTCGGACTTGAGCACGCAGGTGCTGAGTTT
Organism: Embleya sp. NPDC055664; assembly: GCF_053618075.1. Lineage (NCBI taxonomy): Bacteria > Bacillati > Actinomycetota > Actinomycetes > Kitasatosporales > Streptomycetaceae > Embleya > Embleya sp. NPDC055664. The sequence continues at coordinate 1,984 of NZ_JBSHGZ010000090.1, read as the reverse complement.
AAGCGAGCAGCTGCGCCGCTTGTCCGGGAACTGAATGCCACCGAGTTCCGGCAGGGGGAGAATGAGTATCAGAAAACACTGGAGCTGGAGCGCCAGCCGCAGAAAACCTACAAAGGACCGACGCTGGGCTGACGGATGCCGGCCCGTGATAAACCCCAAGAAGGGGTCGTTTGCGGGAGAGGGCGAAATCCTACGCTAAGGCTTTGGCCAACGATATTCTCCGGTAAGATTGATGTGTTCCCAGGGGATAGGAGAAGTCGCTTGATATCTAGTATGACGTCTGTCGCACCTGCTTGATCGCGGCCGCGATAGCTAGATCGCGTTGCTCCTCTTCTCCATCCGCGTTCCAAGCTGCGGAAAGGCACCCATAAGCGTACGCCTGGTCGAGCAGGCGACGCGGATCGACGTCCAGCGCACGAGAGAATGCGTCCGCCATCTGTGCAATGCGTCTAGGATCGAGACAAAGGTCGTCTCTGTCAGCCGGATCGTAGAACATATTGGCGGCGCCAAAGCCCACTTCACCGACCAGACCGACGGGATCTATCACCAGCCAGCCGCGACTGGAGAACATGATGTTTTCATGATGCAGATCGCCATGTAGCCCACGCAGTTCCGAGGCATTGCTCATCATTTGATCGGCTATAATCGCCGCGTGGACGTAGTCAGTTTGACAACCTGCGTTTTGATCATCGCGCGCCCGCTGAAACAAAGCTGCAAAGCGATCCCGGATCGGGAGAAGGGCAGAAGGCAGGGGTTCCTCAGATGCGGCATACAGCTTCGCCATTAGTTCCGCTGCAATTTCGGTCGCCTGGTAGTCGCCGTGCTCGGCAACGATGTGAGAGAGCATTCGCTCCCCGGCATATTCGAGCAACATCAGATTGTTCTCACGACCGAGCAACCGGACTGCTCCCCTCCCATTGCGCCATACCAGATAGTCGGCCCCGCGCAGTTCATCAGCAATGTCTTCTATAGGTTTCAATCCCTTGACGATTGCAGGAGTCCCGTCTGGCAATGAAACTTTCCAAACGAGGCTGGAAAAGGTGTCCGCAATGAGAACAGGTTGCGAAACGTGCCAATGAGCAGGAAAAACAGGCGGCATGAACATCAACCCCAAGTCAGAGGGTCCAATCGCAGATAGAAGGCAAGGCGTTCGCGGTCGGGGGCTTCGATCCCCAATACATTGAATAGGACAGCGAAGGCGCGCTCTGCTTCATCTGGCGCTGCCCAGTTCTCTTCGGCGTTAGCAATCATGAGTGCCAAATCGGCATAGCGATCTGCTGTTCCGAGCCGCCCAAGGTCGATCAGACCCGTGCATTGAAGAGTTTTAGGGTCCACCATGAAGTTCGGCATGCAGGGATCACCATGGCAAACAACCATATCGGTGCGCTCTTGGTCGAGCCGCACCGGTAGCTCTCGTTCGACACGAGCCAAAAGATCGAGCTGCGGCGTACTCTTGTCCTCGTCCGGTAAGAAGTCGGGATTGACGGCATTGCGGGACACCACATCAACGGCGCGTCCGAACATTCGCGACAGCCTGCGCTCAAACGGACATTGATCAACCGATAGGCTGTGAACAGCGCCAAGTTGCTGCCCCATTGACGGCCACGCTTTGAGCAAATCCGCTCCAGACAGATCAGCCGCCGGTACTCCCGGAATTGCCGTTATCACCAAGCATGCACCCTCCTGTTCCTCCTGCCAGTTGATCACCTCGGGGCAAGCCACACCTCGACCTTTGAGCCAAATGAGGCGGTCACGCTCTCCAGCGAGCTCACCGCGGCGGGAAGCAGGTGCGATTTTCGCGAAGGCATGCCCGTCACCACGTCGAAAAACAAAATCACCAGATTCTCCGCCTCTGACAGGCAACCAGTCAGAATGCGATTCACCAAAAAAAATATTAGTTCGATTCAATGGAGGTTCCTTCAGTTTTCTGATGAAGCGCGGAGGTGGCTCAACCTGCGAAAAGAAACGAGTTGCTACGTAAGTC
>NZ_JBSHGZ010000089.1:0-4801 GCF_053618075.1 Embleya sp. NPDC055664 | reverse complement strand
AACCTCCGCACCACAGTCCGCTTCCAAGAAACCGTCGAAGCCCTCCTCACCGACGGACACACGCTCTTCATCGAGACCAGCCCGCACCCGGGACTCACCGTCGGTCTCGACGAAACCATCGACGCCCACCCCGTCCGCGCCGCGGCGATCGGCACACTGCGTCGCGAACACGGGGATCTCCGCACGTTCCACGCCGCCGTCACACACGCGCACATCCACGGCGCGGCCCCGGACTGGGACACATTCCTCCCACCCTCGATCGCGACCGATCTGCCCACGTACGCGTTCCAACGAGAGCGCTACTGGCTCACCTCGACGACGCCGACGCACACGGCGGGCTTCGATCAGCGCGAGTCGACCCATCCGCTGCTCGACGCCGACACGGAACTCGCGGACGGACTCCTGCTCACCGGGCGGCTGTCGCTCGCGACCCACCCCTGGCTCGCCGACCACGCGGTACACGACACCGTCCTGCTCCCCGGCACCGCCTTTCTCGACCTCGCCCTGCACGCCGCGACCCGGTTCGAGGACACTCCCGATCTGGAAGAGCTGACGCTGGAGAATCCGCTGCCGCTCTTCGAGCGACAGGCGGTTCGGCTACACGTCACCGTGGGCCCTGCCGACGACACCGGGCACCGGCCCCTGACGATCGACTCCCGGGCCGAGTCCACGGATCCCGGCGCCGCGCCGCGCGCCTGGACCCGGCACGCCACCGGCACCCTCGCGCCGGCCGCCGAGGCCATCGAACCCGCGCGAGTCGACGCCGTCGGGCCCCCGGCCGGCGCGCGCCCGATCGACCTCGCCGACGCGTACGCGGAACTGGCCGCGCAGGGTCACCACTACGGGCCGCTCTTCCGAGGGCTGACCGCCCTGTGGCGCGACGGCGACGACCTCTACGCCGAGATCCGCCTGCCGGACGACGCCGACCCGACCGGCCACACCATCCACCCCGCCCTCCTCGACGCCGCGCTGCATGCCGTGCTGCTCACCCGGGACGACACCGAGACCACCCGACTTCCGTTCGCGTTCACCGGTATCCGGCACACAGCCACCGGTGCCACCCGTGCGCGGGTGCGTCTGGGTTCCGGCGGCGAACACGGCTTCTCGGTGGCTCTCGACACCCCGCAAGGCGACCACCTCGTCACGATCGACACCGTGACCACTCGGCCGATCGATGCCGCCCGGCTCGCCGCGCTCACGCCACGGGACGAGCAGGGTCTGCACGAGCAACGCTGGCAGCCGCTCCCGACGAAAGCGGGCCCGGCGGCGGCCGGAGCCGGTGTCTGGGCGATGCTCGGTCGCCCCTCCGCCAACCTCACCGAGGCCATGGACGCCTCCGGCACCACCTTCGACACCCACCAGGACCTCACGGCGCTTCGCGAGGCGGTCCGCAACGGGGCTCCGGTCCCGGACGTCGTGATCGCGCCCGCCGGCCGGATCCCGGCCGAAGTCGATGCCTCGGACATACCCGGGCAGGCCCGGGCGGCGATATCGGGTGCCCTTGCTCTGCTGCAGGAGTGGCTCGGGTACGAGGAGTTCGTCGCGTCCCGCCTGGTGTTCGTGACCAAGCAGGCAATCGCCACCCACCACGGCGATCGCCTCGACAACCTGCCGCACGCACCACTGTGGGGCCTGGTCCGCGCGGCCCAGAGCGAGCACCCCGACCGATTCGGGCTGGTCGACGTGGCCGCGGGCACCAAGACCGCGAACGTCATCGCGGCCGTGGCCGCCGATCGGCCGCAGGTCGCCGTCAGGCAGCAGCAGTTGCTGATCCCGGAGTTGGTCCCGTACCTGCCGCCGCTCACCGTGCCCGCCGACGCGTCGACCTGGCGGCTCGGTACGACCGGCCGGGGCACCCTGGAGAACGTGGCGCTGCTGCCCGTGACCGAGCCGGACGGCCCGCTGCCCGCCGGCCGGGTGCGGGTCGCGCTGCGCGCGATCGGTCTCAACTTCCGCGACGCGCTGATCGCGTTGGGAAGTTACCCCGGCACGGCACCGATCGGCAGCGAGGGTGCGGGGATCGTGCTGGAGACCGGACCGGGTGTGTCGGACCTCGCGCCCGGCGACGCGGTGATGGGGCTGTTCGCGGACGGCGTGGGCCCGACGGCCGTCGCCGACCGACGCGCCCTCGCGCCCGTGCCCAAGGGCTGGACGTTCGCGCAGGCGGCCGGCGCCCCGGTCGCGTTCCTCACCGCCTACCACGGGCTGGTCGATCTGGGTGGGCTGCGCTCGGGCGAATCGGTGCTCGTGCACGCGGCGACGGGCGGGGTCGGCATGGCCGCGGTCCGAATAGCCCGACACCTGGGCGCCGAGCCGTACCCGACCGCGAGCCCCGGCAAGTGGCATCTCCTGCGCGCCCAGGGCTTCGACGAGGCGCACATCGCCTCCTCGCGCAGCCTCGACTTCGAGGAGCACCTGCTGCGTTCCACCGACGGCAAGGGAGTGGATGTCGTCCTGAACTCGCTCGTCGGGGATTACGTGGACGCCTCGCTGCGGGTGTTGCCACGCGGTGGACGATTCGTGGAAATGGGCAAGGCCGACATCCGCGATCCGGAGACGATCGCGAGCGCACATCCCGGCGTGGTCTACCGCGCGTTCGACCTGAACACAATCGGTCCGGACGAGGTTCGGCGCATCTTCGCGGTCCTTTCCCCACTGTTCGCGGACGGCACCCTCGAACCGCTGCCGACGACCGGTTGGCACGTCACGCACGCTCCCCAGGCCCTGCGACACCTCTCACAGGGACATCACACCGGGAAACTCACGCTCACCCTCCCCCGAGGCATCGACCCCGACGGAACGATCCTGATCACCGGCGGCACCGGCACCCTCGGCGCACTCACCGCACGCCACCTCGTCACAGCACACGGCGCCCGCCACCTCATCCTCACCAACCGCTCCGGCAACACCCCACAAACCCAGGCACTACACAACGAACTCACCGAACTCGGCGCCCACGTCACCATCACCCCAACCGACGCCACCAACCCCCAACAAACCGACACCCTCCTGGCCTCCATCGACCCCGCCCACCCACTCACCGCGATCTTCCACACCGCAGGCACCCTCGCCGACGCCACACTCGCCAACCAGACAACCCAACACCTCGACACCGTCCTGCCACCCAAGATCGACGCCGCGTGGCACCTGCACACCCGAACCGAACATCTCGAACCGGCTCCGACCCTCGTCCTGTACTCCTCCGCCGCCGGAATCCTGGGCAGCCCGGGGCAGGCCAACTACGCCGCCGCCAACACCTTCCTCGACGCCCTGGCCCAACAACGCCACACCCGGGGACACCCCACCGTCAGCCTCGCCTGGGGTCCGTGGCGGCAGACCAGCAACCTCACCGCCGGCCTCGACACTGCCGACCACGAGCGTCATCGCGCCCTGGGCATCACACCCCTCGGGTCGGCACACGCGCTCGGCCTGCTCGACACCGCGCTCAGCACTCCCCATCCCGGCCTCGTTCCGATCAACCTCGCTCGCCGGCCGGCCCGTTCCGCCCGGCCGTCGCCCTCGTCCGGGTCGGCCGAAGGCGTGGTCGCCAGGCTCGCCGCGCTCTCGGAAGCCGAGCAGCACCGCATGCTGCTCGACCTGGTCCGCACCCACGCGGCCACCGTCCTCGGGCACCCCACCGCGCAGACGATCAACGTCGAACAGGGCTTCATGGACCAGGGGTTCGATTCGCTCACCGCGATGGAACTGCGCAACCGGCTCAGCTCCGCGCTCGACCATCGGTTGGGCAGCACGGTCCTGTTCGACCACCCGACTCCGGTCGCCTTCGCCCGCTACCTGCGCGCCCGACTGGTCCCGGAGGCGGATCCCTCGCGCTCGGCGGCGGCCGAACTGACGCGCCTGGAAACGATCCTGGCCGACCCGCCGCCGGACGAGGCGACCCGTACCGAACTGGCCGATCGACTCTCGGCCCTGCTGACGCGACTGAATGGCCGGCAGTCCCACGCCTCGACCGAAGGCGCCCCCGGCACCGACATCGCGTCGGCCACGGACGACGAGATCTTCGAGTACATCAACGAGGAATTCGGCATTTCCTGACCCGCCAGCAGTCACCTGCTCCCACCTGTTGAGGCTGATTCCGGATGGCGAACGAAGACAAGCTCCGCGACTATCTCAAGCTCGTGACGCTCGACCTCAAGCAGACGCGCGACCGGCTGCACCGGGTCGAGACACAGCGCCACGAGCCGATCGCGATCGTCGGTATGGGCTGTCGCTTCCCGGGCGGCGTACGCGATCCGGCCGACCTCTGGCAACTGGTCACCGCAGGCACCGACGCCATCACGACCGATCCGGGCACCCGGGGTTGGCGCCTGGAGGACCTGTACGATCCCGACCCGGAAGCCGACGGTCGCACCTACGCCCGGGAGGGCGGTTTCCTGCACGACGCGGGCGACTTCGACGCGGGCTTCTTCGGGATCTCGCCGCGCGAGGCAGCGGCGATGGATCCGCAGCAGCGGCTGCTCCTGGAGACCGCGTGGGAGACGCTGGAAAGTGCCCACATCGACCCGACCACGCTGCGCAGCAGCGGGACCGGCGTCTTCACCGGCGTGATCGCGCAGGATTACGGGTCGAACGTCGCTCCCCGGGACGCCCGCGCCCTCGGGGGCTACCTGGCCACCGGCACGACCACGAGTGTGGCGTCGGGGCGGGTCGCGTACACGTTGGGTCTGGAGGGTCCGGCGATCACCGTCGATACCGCCTGCTCGTCGTCGCTGGTGGCGATCCATCTCGCGAGCCAGGCGCTGCGCAACGGCGAATGCGACCTCGCGTTGGCCGGCGGCGT
>NZ_JBSHGZ010000088.1:0-5109 GCF_053618075.1 Embleya sp. NPDC055664 | reverse complement strand
CCGTCCTCGACGGCGTCACCCACCGTCTCGGGTGGGCGACCGGGGTCCGCGCCGACCAGGTCGACCACGGCAGCCGGGCGATCCGCGAACTCGTCGGCATCCCCGGCGCGCTCAACGAGGCGTTCTCCTCCCGCCGGGCCCAGGTCAAGGCCGAAATCACCGGGCTCTATCGGCGGTTCCGCGAGCGGCACGGACGCGAACCGCACCGCGGCGAGGAGTACGACCTGCTGCAACAGGCCACCTTGAACAACCGCCCCCGCAAGGACAAGGGCGGCACCGCCGCCGACGAGGCCGAGCGGTGGCGGGAGATCGCCGAGCGTGTCCTGGGCCCGGGGTACGCGACCTTCCTCGCCGACCTGACGCGCGACGCGAGAACCCTGCGCGCCGACCACGTCACCGGCGAACGGATCGCCGCCTGGGCCGTGGCCACCGTCGAGGGCGTCCAGCACCACCGCTCCACCTGGACCGTGCGCAACCTCGAGGCGGAGGCCCAACGCGTCACCCGCGACACGGCGTTCGCCTCGCCCCGGGACCGCGCGGCGACCGTGTCCCGGATCCTGCGCCTGGCCACCGCCGAGGACCACCTCCTCGACCCGGACACCGGCACCCGCGTCGTGCGCATCACCCCCGACTCGCTGATCGCCGAACCGGCCGCCCTGCGCCGCCCGGACGGCACCGGCGTCTTCCAACCACACGCCGCCGTCCGCTACACCAGCACCGCGATCCTGGACGCGGAGCGCCGACTCCTGGCCCACGCCCGCGCCGGCGGCGCGCCGGTCCTGTCCCGCGCCGCCGTCGACGCGGCGATCGCCGAGTCCGCGCGCGAAAGCGGCCACGCCCTCGCCCCCGACCAGCGGGCCGCCGTACGCCATCTCGCGCACAGCGGCACCTGGTTGACGTCCCTGATCGGCCCGGCCGGCACCGGCAAGACCACCACCCTGCGCGTCCTGGTCCGCGCCGCCGAACTCGACGGCTGGAACGTGATCGGCCTCGCCCCCTCCGCCCGCGCCGCCCGCGTACTCGCCGACACCGCCGGCATCGCCACCACCGAGAACACCCACCAGTGGGCCGCACACCTGCGCGCCGGCGCCGTGGTCCCCCACCCGCGCACCCTCGTCCTGGTCGACGAGGCGGGCATGGCCGGCACCCTCACCCTCGACGCCGTCACCCGCGCCCACGTCGCCGCCGGCGGCGTCGTACGCCTGATCGGCGACCCGCGGCAACTCGCGGCCGTCGAATCCGGCGGTGTCCTGCGCCACCTCCAACGCCACGCCGACACCGCCGAACTCACCAGCGTTTGGCGCTTCCGCGAACCCGACGGCACCCCACGCACCTGGGAGATCGACGCCTCGCTGCGGCTGCGCGACGGCGATGTCACCGTCGTCGAGGAATACCTGCGCCACGACCGCGTCCACGACGGCTCGCTCCAGACGATGACCGACCGCGTGTACCGGGACTGGCGCGCCGACACCGCCGCCGGCCGCGTCTCCTTGATGATCGCCTCCACCAACGCGCTCGCCGGGGAACTGTCCGCCCGCGCCCGCGCCGACCGCGTCGCCGCCGGCGAGGTCGAGCGCGGCGGCGTCCTGCTCGCCAACGGCAGCCGCGCCGGCGTCGGCGACCGCGTCGTCACCCGACGCAACGAACGCACCATGTCCCTGTTCGCCGGCCGCGACTGGGTCAAGAACGGCGACGTGTGGGAAGTGACCGCCCGCGCCCGCGACGGAGCGCTGACCGTACGCCACACCGAACACGGCGCCACCATCACCCTGCCGCCGGCCTACGTCGGCGCCAACGTCGAACTCGCGTACGCCTGCACCACCCACCGCGCCCAGGGCATGACCGTCGACGTCGCCCGCGCCCTGGTCGGCGCCGACCTCGGCCGCGAGAACCTGTACGTGATGGCCACCCGCGGCGCCGCCGCCAACCACCTGTACGTCGTCGTCGACGAAGGCCTCGACCTCGACGGACACGTCCCGGCCGGCGGGCGCCGCACCGCCCGCCAGGCGTTGGCCGCGGTGATCGCCCGCGGCACCGCCGAGAACGCCGCCCACGACGACATCGCCGCTGCGCTCACCGCCCGCGCCTCGCTCGCCACCCTGACGCCGCGCTACCGCTACGCGCACGGCCTCGTCTCGTACCGCCTCGACGACGAGGAACAGGCGCGCGCGGTGGAGGTCGTCCGCGCCACGCTGCCCCGGGCGCTGGCCGAGCAGGTCCTCGACGACGAGGCCTGGCCCGCGCTCGCCCACTACGTGGCCCTCGCCGGCACCGGCAGCGGCACCGGCAGCGGCAGCGGCAGCGGCAGCGGCGAACGCGAACGCGATGCCCACGACACCCTGGCCCGCGCCCTCACCCACGACGCCGCGGTCACCACGACCGAGGCCCTCGAGGAGTTCGCGAAGGTGAACAGCCCCGCGCAACTCCTCGCGTGGCGCATGGAACAACGACTGTTCGACCAGGACAAGCCCCCGCGGTCGGGGACGATGCCGTGGCTGCCGGTCCCGCCCAGGCCCCAAACGGCGCGGGAGCCGGACACGGCACAGGCCATCGCGTACGCCAGGGCGACCTACGACCGCATCCAGGCCCGCGCGGCACACCTGGCGGTCACCGCCGTCACGGGCATCGCCGCGCCGGGCCCGCACGACCGGTCCTGGGCCCCGGCGCTCGGGGCACTCCCCGACGGCGGGCCCGGCCGCGAGAGCTGGTTGCGTACGGCCGCCGCCGTCGCCGCGTACCGCGAGACGTTCGACGTACACGGGCCGCTGCCGCTGGACGAGCCGGCCCAGGGCGAATCCGTCCTCAAGACGGTGGCGCGCGAGCAGGTGGCCGCGATGCTGACCCAGCACCGAAACGGCGGATCCGCCCCGGAGACCTCCAAAGCCGACGAGCCCTCTCCCGCCCCGCAGCGCGAACCCGCAACCGGCACCGCCCCGCCCGCCCGGACCGCCGGCACCGCCCCGCCCGCCGGGATCGCCGGGATCTCCCGGCCCGCCGGCGCGGTCGATGTCGGCGCGCTCGACGCCGCCGCTCTCGCCCGCGCCATCGAGCAGGCCAGGAAGCTGTACCTCGCCCGCCACCACCGCGCCCGCAAACTCCACGACCGCGCCACCACCATCCTTACCCGAGCCGACTCCGGCCGGGGCCCCGCCACCCGCGGCCTGTACGCCAACGCCGTCGAACTGACCCACCGCGTCGACGCCATCGACCGCGTGGCCCACCTGGAGAAAACGCTGCGCACGGCCCACGACCGCCTCGGCGCGGCGGTGGTCGCCCAGGGCACGTCCCCCACGAACCACACCCTCGACCACCGGCGGATCCGGACACAACGCACCCACATCGAACGCGTGGGCGCCCTGCTCGCCCGAGCCCGCCACGCGGCGGGATCCGAATACGAATGGGACGCGGTACGCGCCCAGCACGCCCACCTGCAGGAAAACCGCGAACTCCACCGCGAGGCCGCCGCGGCCGTCGACCGCGCCACCGGCCTTGCCGTACGCGCGCAGGCCGAACACCTGGCCGCCCGAGCCGCCGAGACCCGAGCCGAACTCGCCGCCCTACAGGCGCAATCGCGCACACGCGTCGCCGCAGCCGGCCAGAGCGGGCGCCTCGCCGCAGTGGCCCGGACACTCGACACCGCAGGGAGCGGCAGGGCCGGGAGGCCCACACGCACCACCCGGGCCGGCAGTGCACCCCCGCAGCAGCCGCCGCCGCCCGAGGCCGGACCCGACCTCGCTCGCTGAGCCGGTCCGGGCGAGCCGGACCTGCGCGAGGCGGCGACGCGACGCGAGGCGAACGACGGCGCGGCGGCAGGCCCGCCGCCAAGGCCGCGCCCCGCCCCGAACGGGTCACGCCCGAAAGCCCCCGGGCACCTTCCCCGCCGAAGACATCACCCGACCACCGAACGAGAGGAACAACACCATCGGCACACTCCACCGACCACTCGCCGACACCGAAACGCCGCACACCGCCGCCCCTTCCCCAGGACCCGCCCCCGGCCCTTCCCCGGGCCATGAACGGGTCGACCTGGCCTGGGAGGCATGGACCAACCACCCCCACGCCCACCCCCACCACACCCAAGACGCGGCAGACGCGGCGGACGCGGCGGACGCACTCGACAAAAGCTGGCACGCCCTACGCCGAACACTGCGCCGACACCCCGACCCCGAACACCTCGCCCGGCGCTACGGCGACCTCGAAACCGCCGCCGGCGCACTCCTGCCCCACACCCACCCCGACGCCCGCCGAACCCTCACCACCGTGCGCGAACGCGCCGGCGAACGAGCGGCGGAACTGACAGACGCAGCCACACCCAAAACACCCACACCCACACCCACGACAACCAAGCCCACGGCAGGCGAACAAACACCCGCCCAAGCCCACACCGCGCCACACACAAGCCGAGCCGCACTGAACGCGGCCTACAAAGCCTGGACGGCCGCCGCCACACACCTCGGCACGAGCCCCGACGAGCCCACCCGCACCGCCCTCGACCGAATCCGGACGGCGACCCGGACGCACGCCCCGGACCAAAGCACCACACAAGCAGGCAGCGTCCCGCCCGCCCACGAAATCACCCGACAGATCGAGGCTTGCCTCACCCTTGCCCACCAGGCAAGAACCCTCACCGCCCACCCCCAAACCCCAACCACCCGCGCCCACCTGCACGCCCTGCGCGTCCGGGCCGAACACACCGCCCAAGCCCTGCGCACCCTCGCCCACACCACGAACCCGCGACCCCTACCCCCACCCCCGAAACCCCCGAGAACCCCCACCCACCCCACCCGCCCACACCTCACCGCACACGAACTGGCCCCCCTGCTCACCGGAACCGGCCCCACCCGCCACCCCGCCCCAGACCCCACATCGACCCCGAACACCCAAACCCACCACACCACCCACCACACCACCCACCACACCACCTACCTCGCCGACCTCACCGTCATGCGAGCCGTCTGGCACCGCGCATGGTGGACCCGAGCCACCCCCGACGAGATAGCCCACATCTGGAAGGCGACATCCCACTGGGCCACCGTCGGCAGCACCTACGCCACCACAACCCTGCGCCACCTCCGCGGCCGCATCCGCCAATACACCGGCCTCGAACCC
>NZ_JBSHGZ010000087.1:0-5382 GCF_053618075.1 Embleya sp. NPDC055664 | reverse complement strand
TCGGTGAACCAGAAATCACATGCGGTGATTCAATTATCAAACGGGTTCCCCGAAACCGATTGCGGTTCGGGAACCACACAGTGGACGCGTAGCAACTGAGGACAAGTCCTCGGCCTATTAGTACCGGTCAGCTCCACCCCTCACAGGGCTTCCACACCCGGCCTATCAACCCGATCGTCTCTCGGGGGCCTTACCCAACCGAAGTTGGTGGGAGTCCTCATCTCGAAGCAAGCTTCCCGCTTAGATGCTTTCAGCGGTTATCCCTCCCGAACGTAGCCAACCAGCCATGCCCTTGGCAGAACAACTGGCACACCAGAGGTTCGTCCGTCCCGGTCCTCTCGTACTAGGGACAGCCCTTCTCAAGACTCCTACGCGCACAGCGGATAGGGACCGAACTGTCTCACGACGTTCTAAACCCAGCTCGCGTACCGCTTTAATGGGCGAACAGCCCAACCCTTGGGACCTACTCCAGCCCCAGGATGCGACGAGCCGACATCGAGGTGCCAAACCATCCCGTCGATATGGACTCTTGGGGAAGATCAGCCTGTTATCCCCGGGGTACCTTTTATCCGTTGAGCGACGGCGCTTCCACAAGCCACCGCCGGATCACTAGTCCCTGCTTTCGCACCTGCTCGACCCGTCGGTCTCACAGTCAAGCTCCCTTGTGCACTTACACTCGACACCTGATTGCCAACCAGGATGAGGGAACCTTTGGGCGCCTCCGTTACCCTTTAGGAGGCAACCGCCCCAGTTAAACTACCCATCAGACACTGTCCCTGATCCGGATCACGGACCCAGGTTAGACATCCAGCACGACCAGAGTGGTATTTCAACGACGACTCCACCATGACTGGCGTCACGGCTTCAAAGTCTCCCACCTATCCTACACAAGCCGAACCGAACACCAATATCAAACTATAGTAAAGGTCCCGGGGTCTTTCCGTCCTGCTGCGCGAAACGAGCATCTTTACTCGTAGTGCAATTTCACCGGGCCTGTGGTTGAGACAGTCGAGAAGTCGTTACGCCATTCGTGCAGGTCGGAACTTACCCGACAAGGAATTTCGCTACCTTAGGATGGTTATAGTTACCACCGCCGTTTACTGGCGCTTAAGTTCTCAGCCTCGCCCCGAAGAGCTAACCGGTCCCCTTAACGTTCCAGCACCGGGCAGGCGTCAGTCCGTATACATCGTCTTACGACTTCGCACGGACCTGTGTTTTTAGTAAACAGTCGCTTCTCGCTGGTCTCTGCGGCCACCACCAGCTCACCCTGCAAGAGGGATCACCAACAATGGCCCCCCTTCTCCCGAAGTTACGGGGGCATTTTGCCGAGTTCCTTAACCACAGTTCACCCGAACGCCTTGGTATTCTCTACCTGACCACCTGAGTCGGTTTGGGGTACGGGCCGCCACGACACTCGCTAGAGGCTTTTCTCGGCAGCATAGGATCATCCACTTCCCCACAATCGGGTCGGCATCAGGTCTCAGGCTTCATGAGAGACGGATTTGCCTATCTCTCGCCCTACACCCTTACCCCGGGACTACCACCGCCCGGGCTGGACTACCTTCCTGCGTCACCCCATCGCTCACCTACTACCCGATTGGTTCGGCGGCTCCACCCATCCGATCACCCGAAGGATCCCGGCGGCTTCACGGCCTTAACATCACGAGGTTCAGCGCTGGCGCATCGTAGCGGGTACGGGAATATCAACCCGTTGTCCATCGACTACGCCTGTCGGCCTCGCCTTAGGTCCCGACTTACCCTGGGCGGATTAGCCTGCCCCAGGAACCCTTGGTCATCCGGCGCACACGTTTCCCACGTGTGATTCGCTACTCATGCCTGCATTCTCACTCGTGCAGCGTCCACCACTGGTTTCCACCGCGACTTCACTCGCTGCACGACGCTCCCCTACCCATCCGTACACCTGAACCACGAAGGCTTGGCTAACATACGAATGACACGACTTCGGCGGTGCGCTTGAGCCCCGCTACATTATCGGCGCGGAATCACTTGACCAGTGAGCTATTACGCACTCTTTCAAGGGTGGCTGCTTCTAAGCCAACCTCCTGGTTGTCTCTGCGACTCCACATCCTTTCCCACTTAGCGCACGCTTGGGGGCCTTAGTCGGTGCTCTGGGCTGTTTCCCTCTCGACCACGGAGCTTATCCCCCGCAGTCTCACTGCCGCGCTCTCACTTACCGGCATTCGGAGTTTGGCTTATCTCAGTAACCTGGTGAGGCCCATCAACAATCCAGTGCTCTACCTCCGGCAAGAAACACACGACGCTGCACCTAAATGCATTTCGGGGAGAACCAGCTATCACGGAGTTTGATTGGCCTTTCACCCCTAACCACAGGTCATCCCCCAGGTTTTCAACCCTGGTGGGTTCGGGCCTCCACACGGTCTTACCCGCGCTTCACCCTGCCCATGGCTAGATCACTCCGCTTCGGGTCTTGGGCGCGCGACTCAATCGCCCTGTTCGGACTCGCTTTCGCTACGGCTACCCCACACGGGTTAACCTCGCCACACACCGCAAACTCGCAGGCTCATTCTTCAAAAGGCACGCAGTCACGGCCACCCCCGACAAAACGAGGATGACGACGCTCCCACGGCTTGTAGGCACACGGTTTCAGGTACTATTTCACTCCCCTCCCGGGGTACTTTTCACCTTTCCCTCACGGTACTAGTCCGCTATCGGTCACCAGGGAATATTTAGGCTTGGCGGGTGGTCCCGCCGGATTCACACGGGATTTCTCGGGCCCCGTGCTACTTGGGAAATGCGCAAGCAAGCCGTACATGTTTCGTCTACGGGGGTCTTACCCTCTACGCCGGACCTTTCGCATGTCCTTCGACTACACATACGGTTTCTGACTCGCCGACCGGCCGGCAGACCGATCAAGCACACTCCCACGACCCCGATCACGCAACCCCTGCCGGGTATCACACGTGACCGGTTTAGCCTCATCCGATTTCGCTCGCCACTACTCTCGGAATCACGGTTGTTTTCTCTTCCTGCGGGTACTGAGATGTTTCACTTCCCCGCGTTCCCTCCACACACCCTATATATTCAGGTGCGGGTGACAGCCCATGACGACTGCCGGGTTTCCCCATTCGGACACCCCCGGATCACAGCTCGGTTGACAGCTCCCCGGGGCCTATCGCGGCCTCCCACGTCCTTCATCGGTTCCTGGTACCTAGGCATCCACCGTGCGCCCTTAACAACTTGGCCACAGATGCTCGCGTCCACTGTGCAGTTCTCAAACAACAACCGATTCCCACAGACCTGAAGATCGACGCCTACCAGCCATGAAGACCGGCGGTTCGAGGACCGTCCGAGGATCGGAACCTTCCCGAGACAACAGACCAGCCCCACCAGCCACGACTGGCTGACAGGGCCGGGCCCATTCCCTCAGGACCCAACAACGTGCCCGGCGGAACCACCCTCGACGCCCACGCTTTCCACGCTCTTGCGAGCAGTACTTGCATCGACCCCTGGAGGATCCCACCGAATAGTCAACGTTCCACCCATGAGCAACCCCTTCGATACATGCGACCGAAGCGGGCTATGTGCTCCTTAGAAAGGAGGTGATCCAGCCGCACCTTCCGGTACGGCTACCTTGTTACGACTTCGTCCCAATCGCTGGTCCCACCTTCGACGGCTCCCCCTCTTGCGAGTTGGGCCACCGGCTTCGGGTGTTACCGACTTTCGTGACGTGACGGGCGGTGTGTACAAGGCCCGGGAACGTATTCACCGCAGCAATGCTGATCTGCGATTACTAGAGACTCCGACTTCACGGGGTCGAGTTGCAGACCCCGATCCGAACTGAGACCGGCTTTTTGAGATTCGCTCCACCTTGCGGTATCGCAGCTCATTGTACCGGCCATTGTAGCACGTGTGCAGCCCAAGACATAAGGGGCATGATGACTTGACGTCGTCCCCACCTTCCTCCGAGTTGACCCCGGCAGTCTCCTGTGAGTCCCCATCACCCCGAAAGGCATGCTGGCAACACAGAACGAGGGTTGCGCTCGTTGCGGGACTTAACCCAACATCTCACGACACGAGCTGACGACAGCCATGCACCACCTGTACACCGACCAAAAGGGGCACCTGTCTCCAGATGTTTCCGGTGTATGTCAAGCCTTGGTAAGGTTCTTCGCGTTGCGTCGAATTAAGCCACATGCTCCGCCTCTTGTGCGGGCCCCCGTCAATTCCTTTGAGTTTTAGCCTTGCGGCCGTACTCCCCAGGCGGGGAACTTAATGCGTTAGCTGCGGCACGGACGACGTGGAATGTCGCCCACACCTAGTTCCCAACGTTTACGGCGTGGACTACCAGGGTATCTAATCCTGTTCGCTCCCCACGCTTTCGCTCCTCAGCGTCAGTATCGGCCCAGAGACCCGCCTTCGCCACCGGTGTTCCTCCTGATATCTGCGCATTTCACCGCTACACCAGGAATTCCAGTCTCCCCTGCCGAACTCTAGCCTGCCCGTATCGAATGCAGGCTCGGGGTTAAGCCCCGAGTTTTCACATCCGACGCGACAGGCCGCCTACGAGCTCTTTACGCCCAATAATTCCGGACAACGCTCGCACCCTACGTATTACCGCGGCTGCTGGCACGTAGTTAGCCGGTGCTTCTTCTGCAGGTACCGTCACTTTCGCTTCTTCCCTGCTGAAAGAGGTTTACAACCCGAAGGCCGTCATCCCTCACGCGGCGTCGCTGCGTCAGGCTTTCGCCCATTGCGCAATATTCCCCACTGCTGCCTCCCGTAGGAGTCTGGGCCGTGTCTCAGTCCCAGTGTGGCCGGTCGCCCTCTCAGGCCGGCTACCCGTCGTCGCCTTGGTAGGCCACTACCCCACCAACAAGCTGATAGGCCGCGGGCCCATCCTGCACCGCCGGAACTTTCAACCCCCCACCATGCGGTGGAAGATATTATCCGGTATTAGCTCCGGTTTCCCGAAGTTATCCCAGAGTGCAGGGCAGGTTGCCCACGTGTTACTCACCCGTTCGCCACTCATCCACCCCGAAGGGCTTCAGCGTTCGACTTGCATGTGTTAAGCACGCCGCCAGCGTTCGTCCTGAGCCAGGATCAAACTCTCCATTGATGTTCACCGGTAATCCGGTGGAACACAATAAGTGAGCGGCGACTCTCCCGGAGGAATAGTCCGGGTATGTCGCCCGCGTCCTTGCTGTGACCTGGGCCCACTGACAGGACCCAGGATTTTCTTCAAAGGAACCACCAACACTGACCGCGACTCCCCGAGTGAGGAGACGTTCAGCGCCGGGGGTGTTTCTTTGGCGTTGACTTTTGGCACGCTGTTGAGTTCTCAAGGAACGGACGCTTCCTTCGGTGCGGAATCAACCGCGCCCTCCGGGCGTTTGACGTTCG
>NZ_JBSHGZ010000086.1:0-5422 GCF_053618075.1 Embleya sp. NPDC055664 | reverse complement strand
GCCGCTTCGCTTTCCTCGCTTTCGGCGTCCGGCGCGTTCCCGCGCTTTCCGCCTTTCAGACTCTAGCAGATCTTCCGACCCGCTTTTCGTCCGTTCCTGCTGTTGCTTTCCGCCTTCGGGACTTTCGTTCCTTCGGCTTCCGGCTCGTGGAGCCTAGCAGATTCGGTAAGCCGTTTCCGCCGGTACTCCGGCGCCGATTGGGAATTCCAGAATCCACATGCACAAGAACAGCAAATAGCCGAACTCGTCGCGAATGAACGCGACCGATGATCGAGAAATTCGATGGTGATGCTTGCGGCAGGAGTGCAATCCTTGACGGACGCCCCGCTCGGCTCTGGCAGAGACTACCAGACTGTCGCGTCGTTGGACAACTTCGCGACAACCCTTCGAATCTACGTGTGCGGTCGGTGGGCTGTCAAGATCACCTGATCAAGCGATCATCGGCAGTTCGTCCGCGACGTCCGAGGATGCCACATCCCCCTGCTCTCCGGCGAATTCGGCCCGGCGGCCCAGGATCACCACGTACGCCAGGAACACCACCTCGACCGTCGCCCCGATCGTGATCCTGCCCCAGGTCGGTAGGCCGGACGGGGTCACGAAGGCCTCGATGATGCCGGAGACGACCAGGACCAGGGCCAGGCCGACCGCCATGCCCAGGGCGATTCGGCCCTCCTCGGCGATCGCCTTGGCGCGGGTTCGGGGGCCGGGGTCGATGACGGTCCAGCCCAGGCGCAGGCCCACGCCGGCCGCGATGAACACGGCGGTGAGTTCGAGTAGGCCGTGTGGCGTGATCAGGCCGAAGAAGACGTCGAGGCGGCCCGCGTCGGCCATCAGGCCCGCCGAGATGCCGACGTTCATCGCGTTGCTGAACACGATGAACAGCACCGGCAGGCCGAGCAGGATGCCCAGGGCCAGGCAACCGGCCGTCACCCACGCGTTGTTCGTGGCCACCTGGGCGGCGAACGAGCTCGCGGGGGCGCTGGAGTAGTAGGTCTCGAAGTCGCCGCCGGGGCGAGTCAGCTCGCGGATCTGGTCCGGCGCGCCGACCGAATCGCGGACCGCCGGGTCGTGGGCGACCCAGGCGGCGATCAGTGACGCCACCACGAGGAAGGCCACGGCCGTCGTCCCCCACCAGCGGCGACTGCGGTAGACCGCGACCGGGAATCGAACGGTGAGGAAGAGTGTCGCGTCGCGCCAGGCCGGCGTGCGCGGGGCGGTGACCGCCGAGCGGGCCCGGGCCGTGAGGGTGGAGAGCCGGCCGACCAGTACGGGGTCGGGCGCGGCGGAGCGGATCGTCGACAGGTGGGTGGCCGTGCGGCGGTACAGCGTCACCAGCTCGTCCACCTCGGGTCCCGACAGGCGGCGGCGCCTGCGGGTCAGTTGTTCCAGGCGTTCCCACTCGGGGCGGTGTACCGCGACGAAGACGTCGACATCCATACGGTGCATCCTCTCTGGGAGCGACATCGACGCACACACTGGAGGTGGCCGTGTCCGAGCTCGTCACGGGAGAAGCGGTCGCGCTCGACCTGCGCCCGGCGCGGCTGCCCAGTCGGGCGATCGCGATGGTGATCGACCTCGCGGCGCAGGTCGCCCTGTTGTTGGCGGTGGTGTGGCTGGTCTCGCTGGCGGTGCCCGTCGACGACGGTGCGCTCGCGGCGGCGTTGACGTTGACGATCGTCGTGCTCGTGGTGATCGGCTGGCCGGTCACCTGGGAGACCGCGAGTCATGGGCGCTCCCTCGGGAAGTTGGCGCTCGGGCTTCGGGTGGTGCGCGACGACGGTGGGCCGATTCGGTTCCGGCACGCGCTGGTGCGGGCGCTGCTCGGGTTCTTCGTGGATTTCTGGACCACGTTCGGGTGTGGCGCGGTGTTCTCCTCGATGGCCTCGACGAACGGCAAGCGGCTCGGGGACATGGCGGCCGGGACATTCGTGGTGCGGGAGCGCACTCCGGGGGTGCGGCAACTGCCGCTGCCGCTGCATCCGGCCGCCTCGGCGTGGGCGACCGGGATCGAATTGTCCGGGCTGTCCGATGATCTCGCCCTTGCCATTCGGCAATACCTGTCCCGGCGGGACCAATTGGATCCGGCGATAGCCGCGTCGCTCGCCGAGCGGCTGACCGGGGACACCGCGCAACGGATCGGGGTCGGGCCGCCGCCCGGGATGCATCCGGTGGTGTACCTGGCCGCCGTACTCGCCGAGCGCCGGCGTCGGGACTTGGAGCGGCACGCGTCCGCCGTCGGCGGGTACGCCACCGGGAACGCGGCGCCGCCGGCGCCCGGCTCCGCACCGCTGATCCCGCCGATCCCGCCGATCCCATCGGCACCGGGCTCGCAGGCGCCGACGCCCGCCCCCGGGCCGACGTCCACCCCCAAGCCCGCGCCCGAGCCCGAGCCCACATCCGCGCCCACCCCCACACCCCCCGGCTTCACCCCCCCATCGTGATCCGCCGGTTCGGCGGTGTGTCGAGGGCTTCGAGTTCGATGCCCGGGGCGGCCAGGACCACGTCGCCGCTCAGGTGGATCGTGGCGCGTTCGCCGGTGGCGAGGTCGTCGACCTCGTAGCGTTCGACGGTCAGGCCGTCGTGGGTCTCGATCGTGGCCAGGGTCCAGGACTGGTCCACCGTGCGGGCGGCCAGGACCGGTTCGGTCAGCGCGATCAGGCGCAGCCGGGCCGAGTCGCCGACGGTCAGGTTCAGCAGCGTGGCGGTCGCGATCAGGAAGGCGGGCGAGCGGCCCGTGAAGCCGGCGGCGCGGGCCTCGGCCTCGGTCGCGGGCGCGTCCACCGACGGGTCGGCCGCGGCCCGCAGCCACACCACGCCGGGGGCGCCGGCCACCACGGTCGCGCCGCCGCGGACGCGCCAGCCGCCCGCGAGCACCTCCAGGCGCACCGGGCGGCCCCGCGCGTCGAGGGTCAGGTCGATGCCGCTTCCGGTGTAGCGCCAGCCGATCGGGCCGGGGGCGCAGGAGAAGCGTTCCTCGCCCAGGGGGGTGCCGTCGTGCGGGTCGTGGAAGGAGTAGGTGCCTGAGGGCATGCGCGGACCCTACGACACGGTCGGCGCATCGGGGTCGGCCGCGGCGACGACGCGGGTGAGCAGGGCGGTGAAGGTGGCCCGCTCGGCGGCGGTCAGGGGGGCGAGCAGGTCGTCCATCGCGGCGTCCACGAGGGGTTCCTGCCGGGCCAGGCGGTGTTCGCCGGCGGGGGTGGCGGCGATCGCGTTCTTGCGTCGGTCGTGCGGGTCGGGGGTGCGGGTGACCAGGCCGTCGGCCTGGAGGGAGTTCAGGATTGCGACCATGTCCTTGGGGTCGATGGCGACGGCGCGGGCGAGTTCGGCCTGGGCGACCGGGCCGTACTCCCGGACCGCAATCAGCACCAGGTGGTGCAGCATCGGCATGCCGTCGCCGGCCAGCGCCTCGCGGACCAGGCCGCGGCCGTGTGCGGCGGCGCGGCCGAGCAGCCAGCTGGGCAGGGCGCGGATCCGGGCGGGGGCGGGCAGCTTGTCGACCATGGGCGCAGCCTATCCGGAGAATCGTTGGACTTTCCCACGATCATTGCATACCGTTGGGCTCACCCACGGTTTTCGTTGGGCTTTCCCATGATTTTCGATACCCGGAGGATGCGCGCATGCGTCGTGTTCGCTATTACCGCAACGGTGGTCCGGACGTGCTCTGCCTGGAGGAGGTACCGGACGCCGAGATACCCGAACCCGGGCCGGGTGAGCTGCTGATCCGGACCGAGGCGATCGGGGTGAGCCTGCCGAGTGTGCGCAAGGTGCGCGAGGGCGGGTTGCCGCTGCCCGGGGTGTTCGGCGGGGACGTGGCCGGCGAGGTGGCCTCGATCGGGCCGGACGTGACCGGATTCGCGGTCGGCGATCGGGTGGTGGCCATCTCGTTCGCCGACGCCTACGCGGATTTCGCCCTCGCCCCCGTGTTCACCGCGTCGCACATCCCCGCCGCCGCCGGTGCCGTGGACGCGGTCGCGCTGGTGCGCGGCGGGCATGTCGCGCTCGCCGCGCTGACCTCGGCCGGTGCGGTCGAGGGACGGTCGGTGCTGGTCACCGGTGCCGCGAGCGGGGCCGGTCATCTGGCCGTACAGCTGGCCCGCACGCGCGGCGCGAGCCGGGTGGTGGCGGCCGTGGGCTCGCTCGACAAGGCCGACTTCCTGCGCGGGCTCGGGGTCGACGAGGTGGTGTCCTACGCCGACGCGTCGTGGGGCGAGCCGGTCGACGTGGTGCTCGACGGCGTCGGCGGCGAGGTGTTGCCGCGCGCGGTGGCCGCGCTCGCGCCGTTCGGCCGGCTCGTCTTCTTCAACTCCGGCGGTGGGACGGTGCCGGCGTGGGAACTGCTCGCCGGCGCGCGGACGATCACCGGGATGTCGATGGCCCGCTTCTCCACCGCGTTCCCCGAGACGTACGAGCGGCACCTGCACGAGCTCTGGGACCTGGCGCTGTCGGGCCGGCTCCGGGTCGTCGTGCACGGCACGTTCGCGCTCGCGGACGCGGCGAAGGCGCACGAGGTGATCGAGGCACGCGCCAATCTCGGCAAGGTCGTCCTGCGCCCATAGGCCGAGCCGAGCCGGGCCCGACCGCCGTCACCCCCCGCACTGCGCCGACATCGCCGCCTTGTCCGCGTCCGTCACCGGCAGTTCGTACTTGATCGACACCTGCGCGTACCGCACCACGTAGGAGCAGCGCACCGCCTTGTTCGGTGGCAGCCACGTCGCCGGGCTCGAGTCGCCCTTGCCGCCGTTGATCGGGCCGTCGACGGCCAGCAGATTCAGCGGGTCGTTGGCCAGTCGGCGGCGCTTGTCGGCGTCCCACTGGGCGGCGCCCATCTGCCACGACGCGCTCAACGGCACCACGTGGTCTATCTGTATCGCCGACGCCTTGGCCTTGGTGAAGGTGATGTCCTTGCCGGAGTACGGGTCGGGCAGCGTCATCGTCTCCACGACGCAGCCCTTCCTGTCCCGCCACCGGGTCGCCCGGCCGTCCCGCTTGAGGATGTCGTCGCGGGTGCCGCAGTCGTTGCCGCCGAACGGCACGCCGCTGACCGCGTCGCTCCAGGCCGGGCCGTACTTCTCCCGGTCGTAGCCGGTCTTCGGGCCGCGCCCCTTCGTCTGCACCCGGTCGATCAGCGCCCGGGCCCGGGCCAGGTCGGCCGCCGAGGTCAACGGCGCGAGGCCGGGTTTGGTGCCGTCCTCGTTGTCCAGCGGGTCGACCGCGTCGCCGCCCGATGCCGGTTGTGCTGTATTCGCGGCCGTGGCGCCGGCCGCGGACTCCGCCTTCGAGCCGTCGTCCTGACACGCCGTCACGGCGGTCAGGGCCGCCGCGACGAGCAGGATCGCGGCATGGTTGCGCCGTCGCATGCGACCGCCCCCCGAGGGTTGTCGTGTGAGCCGGACGGCGGTGGGCCGGGCGGGCGTTTCGC
>NZ_JBSHGZ010000084.1:0-6983 GCF_053618075.1 Embleya sp. NPDC055664 | reverse complement strand
GGGAAACTCACGCCCGCGGCGGCGCCGTGGAACGGATGATGTGGGCGTGGGTGTTCGGGCGGATGACCGCGTGGAGGCCATGGCGGCCGGTGCGCCCCCTGCCCAGGATGCCGGTGGCGGACCTCGCATCGGGCAACCGCCTTGGCACAGGCGCGAATCGGTACGGCGGCCGTCGTGGGCGGGGCCCGGGATCACCAGTCCTCGGCGCGTTCGATCGTTTCCAGGAGGAAGTCGCCGTCGGTGATCGCGTAGCGGCGCATCAGGGGCAGGGCAGGGCTGTAGAGGTGGAGGGAGACGGCGTGAACCGTGGGGGAATCGTTGTGGACGTCGTGGACGTGGGAGGGGCCGAAGGCACGGCCTCGGCCGGTCGTCAGGCGCAGGGGCGGGGGTTGATGCGGCGCCATCGGTACTCGTTCTCGGATTCGGGTGGGGAGGGTGCTCACGCGGATGGTGGACTCGACGAGTTCGCCGCGCAGGACGTGGAACGCGCCGCGTGAGCCGCCGTGGTCGTGCCATCCCGTGCGTGTTCCGGGGGGCCAGCCGATGAGCCAGGCGTCGCATCCGGCCGGTGCGGAAAGGCGGATCCAGGTGCGTTGGGTGGCGTCGAGAGGCAGCCGGTCGAGGAGCGTGGGATCGGCCGCCGTCTCGACCGCGTAGCCCAGGAGCGGGTCCGTTCGGCGTTCGGCGCGGGCGGTCGGGTGCGGCACGGCCGCGGGTTCGGCGGTCGTACCGGAAGACGTGCGAGACCTCGGGACGACGGGGTGGCCGAAGGTGGTGGGCGATGTGGGCATGCAGAGTCCTCGGATCGGTGCGGCGGCGCTTCGCGGTGACTCCCTCATGTGCCGATCCGACCTCGGGCACCGACCTCCCGACGGACGCGGAAAGGGTCGATCCGGCACCGGGCGTCGGGACTTGGACGCACGGTGGGATGGGGATGATCGGGCATGCGGCAGCAGGCCCTCGGGACGACGAACGGCGGAGGGTGGCGAAGGCCGGCCCTCGACGCCCTCGATCGCTTCGACGGCTACGGCCGGGGCAACGGCGAAGTGCGCTGGGGAAGAGCTGGAGGCGAGGTCAGCGCCGGCCGCTACACAGGCAGCCCGCGTGCCGGACGAGGTCCACGTGGGTGCGTCGGAACAAGATCGTGTGACCGTTCACGCCGAGGGACACAACCAGTGACGGGCCGGTATGTCAAGCCGGTTGCCCCGCGCGGTGTGGCGTCGTCGGGGGCGTGTGGCGTGAAGTCGGGGACTGGTGTCTAGGATTGGGGGAGCGCTCGTTCGATCGTCGACCTTTCGTGGGGTGATCCGAGCGCCGGGCAAGCGCACTCGTCTCGGAGGTCGGTGGACATGGACACGGTCGGCGGTGGGTCTCGCCCGGCGTTGTCGTGTTCACCCGTCCGCTCGGTCGGTCGGCGTGGTGTGTGGTGCCGTCATCGCCTTTGTCACCGCGCGGTTCCGCCGGGGACCCGTTGTCGCGGCCGGTACGCGTAGCTTCCGCCGAAAGGGCGGCGGCGTTCGTGTTCGCCGCGTGTGTGGTGTCGGGGCCGGCGGCCTCGCCCCGGTGTGTGGGTCGGCCCGGGAGTGAGGCCATGCCCGCGGTGTGGTGACGGGACGTCGTCGGCAAGTAGTCGGTGGATCTGCGCGATCGAACCCTGCCGGTATTCGGTCGATCGAAAGCGGACACGCGGTGAGCGCCACCCATCGGGGCCGAGGCCCCTCCCTGCACAATCCTGTCGTTTTCCTCGTCGTCCTGGTGGGCGGCGCCGTCCTGGTCTGCGCCTGGCTGTGGCTGGCGGCCCACGTCGGCGCACGCTTGCACGGGGCGCAACCGCCGCCGCCCCCGGTGGTGTTCGTCGTCGAGTGGGTCGCCGGCGAGTACTCCTGGCCGGGCGGGTGGGCAACCGTCGCCGCGGTGGTGATGGCGGGCGTGGTGGGCGCGTGCGGGTTCGCCGTCCGACGTGAGGTGCGGAGTCGGGAGGTGCACCGGATCGACCGGGCCGTGCGATACCTGGCCTCCCGGTGGGAGTTGCGGGAGACGACCACGCGCGGCGCTCGTGCGGCGGCGCGCCGGATGGGGGTGCGGCGCGGCGCGGGGCCCGGGTTGCGGGTGGGGCGGACCGTGCGCGGCGGTCGGGACCTGTGGGGTTCGTGGGAGGACATGCACGTGGACATCTGGGGGCCGCGTACCGGCAAGACCGTCACACGTGCGATCCCGGCCGTGGTGTCGGCGCCGGGCACCGTGGTGGTGACCTCGAACAAGCGGGACATCCTGGACGCGACGCGTGGTGTGCGTGGGCGACGAGGCCCGGTGTGGGTGTTCGACCCGCAGGCCCAGGCGGGCGAGCCGGCGACGTGGTGGTGGAATCCGCTGACGTTCATCGGGGACAACGTGGTCAACGCCATCACGTTGGCGTCGATCTTCGCGAGCGTCAATCGTGCCCCGCACACGCGCAGTGACGGGTATTTCGAGCCCGCCGGGCAGGACCTGTTCGGTCATCTGATGCTCGCCGCCTCCGTCGACGGGCGGCCGATCACCGACGTGTACACCTGGCTCACCCGGGCAACCGACGACACCCCGGCTCGGATCCTGCGTCGCCGTGGGCACACGTCGGCGGCCGACGCGGTGGAGGGGGTGCTGACGGCACCAGGGCCGCAGCGGGCCGGGGTGTACGGGACGGCGCTGCAGATGGCGTCGTTCCTGTCCGCGCCGGAGGTCACGAGGTGGGTGACGCCGGGTGGCGATCCCGCGCGGCGCGAGTTCTCGCACGCGCGGTTCGCCTCCGTGGTCGGCGGCACGATCTATCTGCTGTCCGAGGAGACGAGCAAGATGGCGGCGCCGCTGGTGTTGGCGCTGACCACGGCGATCGCCTACGCGAGCGAGGGTGCGGCGATAGGGAGTCCGGGTGGCCGGTTGGCCGTGCCGACGGTGTTCGTGTTGGACGAGGCCGCGAACGTCTGCCCGTGGCAGGAACTCCCGACGATGTACAGCCACTACGGCTCGCGGGGCATTGTGATGATGACGATCCTGCAGTCCTGGGCACAGGGCGCCGCCGTGTGGGGCGAGGTCGGGATGGCCAAGTTGTGGGGGGCGGCCAACGTCCGGGTGTACGGCGGTGGCGTGTCGGATACCCGCTTCCTGGGCGTACTGTCCGCCGCCACGGGAGTGTTCGAGCCACGCACCACGAGCACCACGCGGCGTTCGTCGGCGTGGTGGCCCGATTCGGTCGGGCGTTCGTCTCGGTCCGAGCCGGTTCTGGATGTCGCCGACCTGGCGTCGATGCCGCGCGGGCGGGCGCTGGTGCTGATGAGCGGACGGCGCCCGGTCCTGGTCGAGCCGCTGCCGTGGTGGCACGGGCCGTACGCGGACGCGGTCCGGGCTTCGATCACGGCCCACTCGCCGTCGGCTCGGGCGAACCCGTGGGTGCGAGCCGCCGCCTCGCGGCCCCGGGTCGTACGCGAGCGACCTTCGCGGCGGGCGACATCGGCCGGGGCGGGGGCTGTCGCGGGGCCCGCGAGTGGCCCGCGCCCTCGTGGCGCGCGGCGCTGACCGCGGGGGCCGGCGGGGGTCGGCGGATCGCTCCCTGCGGCGGCGTCACCGCCGGGCGGTGGTGCTGCCCCGGACGCCGACGCACCGTCATGGGCACCGACGTCCCGGCGACTCGCACCGGTGGTCGTGCCCGCGATCCGTGTCGCGAAGTCGCCGGCCGCGTCCGGGCCGTCTGTCCTTGAGTGGTGTCGCCGTCGACTCGGCGGTGTGTCACCAACGCGCACATCCTCAACCTCGACGATCGATCGTGCCGTCTTCACGACCGCTCCGGATTCACCCTCGGCGGAGGCCGCCACCACGGGTGGATAATGTGCCCATGGTCGAACACGTGTACTTCGAGGGTGGTACCTACGACGGCACCACGGCAACGTTCGAGCACGACGGCTCCCGTATCGACGCGGATCCCGACGATGCCGATCCCGACGAAACTCCCCTGGGTCCCACCGAGTTCTACTCCAACGCCGGGGAAACGAAGGTCATCGATGGAGTGGAACATCGAGTGGTTCGCTTCTTCGACCGCTGACGGAACATCGCCGACACCTGTGATCGCCGCCCGCGCACACGGCGTCCGGTTGCGGACCGTGTGTACGGTTTCGTGCGTTCGCGGCAACCGACCGAGGGCACCGAGGTACATCGCCGCCCTGATCCGTCACACGCCGGAGACACAGCGACATCGCACCCGGCACCGACGGGTGCGATGCCGCAGGAGGTTTCCATCCCTGACACCGAGGTGTGGCGAGCACCGGCTTCACGGGGACCACCACGGCATGCACTCGCTGCCGCGCGTGGTGGTGCGGGGAAGCGACATGCGCCCGTCCGACGCAGACGCCACATCGGAGCAGACCGCCCACGCCTACGAGACGTCGCGGGCCGAGCGTGACCGCGCCGAGGACGAGGACGAGGACGAAGAAGACCGACCGATCGGATCGGCGGGCCCGGCCTCGGCCGGATCGGCAGAAGGCCGCACGGCCTTCGGGAGAGTCAACGCGGCCGGGAGACCGATGAGGGCGCCCACCGCGACCACCGCCACGGCCGTCCGGATCCCGCCCATGGAAACCAGCACCGCCAGGCCGGCCCCGGAGCCGAACTGGAGTGCGGTGGACGCCAGTCCGGTCGCGGCGCCCTGCTCGGCGTCCGCGACGCCCGACGCGGCGGCGACCCACATCGTGGTGAACAAGGTGCCGGTGCCCAGCCCGAAGGCGACGATGCCGGGCAGCAGTCCGATGTACGTCGAGTCGTCCGTCATCCCCAGCGCCAGCACCGCGGCCCCCAGCGCCGCGACCGCGAACCCGACCATCAGTGTGCGACGCACGCCCAGACGCCCCACGAGGCGCTCACCCGCGAGATTGCCCACTGTGATCGACAGCGTCGGCCCCAGAAACGCGACCCCTGTACGCAGCGCCGAAAAGCCCATCTCGTTTTGGAACCACAACGTCAGAAAGAACGGCACGGCCTGCAGAGTCAGTCCGAACACCAGGATCACCCCGGTCGCGGCCGTCAGACCGCGCTGCTTGAACAGGCGCAGCGGCAGCAGCGGATCGGCCGTCCGCGACTCCACCGCGACGAATCCCGCGAGCAACAGCAGTGCCACTCCCGCCGCGCCCGGCACCCGGGGATCCGTCCAACCCCACTCCGGCCCCTGCGCAATCGCGAACACCAGCAGGGTGAGCCCGACCGTACCGGTCAACGCGCCCGGGAAGTCGAAGCCGGGCCGCGCCACACCCACACCGCGGCGCCCGTCGTGCTCGCCGCGTCCATTCCGGCCTTCGCGCACTTCGCGCCCCTCACATCCGCCGCGCCACGCCGCGTCGGCGGGCAGCAGCGCGAACGCGGCCGACGCGGCGACCACGACCAGCGGCACGTTCACATAGAACACCGCCTGCCAACCGAACACACTTGTCAATACGCCGCCGAGCAGCGCACCCAGGCTCAGCCCACCCGCTCCCGACACCGCCCACACGGTCAGCGCTCGGGTCCGCGAATGCCCCTCCTCGAACAGCGTGTTCACAAGCGACAGCGTCGCGGGGAACAGGACCGCGCCGCCCACGCCCTGCACGGCCCGCGCGCCGATCAGTGCTGCCGGCGCGGTGGCGAGGCCGCCCAGCAGCGAGCCGGCGCCGTACAGCGCCAGGCCGAGCACGAACATTCGGCGTCTGCCGAGCAGGTCCGCGAGGCGGCCGCCAAGCAGCAGGAGTCCGCCGTACACGACGGCGTACGAGCTGACGACCCACTGCAGCCCGCGGTCGGAGAAGCCGACGTCGGCGGCGATCTCGGGCAGAGCGACGTACACGATCGTGAAGTCGAGCGCGGTGATCAGGCCCGCGAGAGCGAGGAGGGCGAGTGTCCAGGCGGGGCGTGTGAGGTTGGTGGGGCGTACGAGGTTGGCAGGCGACGGCATGGGGCCGACCTCCGGAAATGGCCTCGGGAGTGAGGCGGGCGGCTGGGTCGCTTCCCAGCGTGGGCGCACCGCCGCGGGCTACCCAGGTCCCGACTTTGCCTACGCACCGCGTGATCACCCTCGCACCGTCCCGGTTATGGTCGCGGTGTGGACGCACGTATCGAACTGAGCGAGTTCCTCAAGTCCCGCCGCGCCCGTCTGAGTCCGGAGGACGTCGGGCTGCGGGCGTACGGCGGCCGCCGCCGCGTCGCGGGCCTGCGCCGCGAGGAGCTGGCGGGTCTCGCCGGTGTCAGCGTCGCGCACTACACGCGCCTCGAACAGGGCCGGGCCGACAGCGTCTCAACGGAGATCCTGGCCACGATCGGGAGGGCGTTGCGCCTGGACGAGGACGAGCGGACGTACCTGAACCAACTCGCCAGGCCCGACGCCCGCACCTGCCCCGGGACCACCGTCCCGCCGCGCCCGGGCCTGCGGCACCTGGTGGCGTCCTTCGACGCGACCCCGGCGATCCTGGTCGGGCGGCACACCGAGGTGGTGGCGTGGAACCCGGTCGCGACCGCGCTCTTCGGCGACTTCGCGGCCATGCCCGAGGGCGAGCGCAGCATCTCCGACCTGATCTTCCTCCGGCCGGACATACGCGACCTGCACGGCGACAACTGGGAGCGCACGGCGGTCGAACACGTCGCGCACCTGAGGGTGTTGTCCGCCTGCTACCGAGGCGACCCGCGCCTGACCGCACACATCGAGCGGCTGCGCGCGGCCAGTCCCGAGTTCGCACGGATGTGGTCGTCCCATCCCGTCGCACGCACGGGCCACCGCTTCTACCGGCTGCACCATCCCGTCGTCGGCGACCTGGAGTTGTACGGCGAACTGGTGACTCTGCCCGGCGACCTCGACTACAGCGGCCTCGACCTGTTCGCCGCCGAGCCGGGCTCCGCATCCGAGCACGCACTACGCCGCCTGGCCGGCCTGGGCCGCAACGAGAACACCGCCCCGCCCGCGACCGCACCCCCGACCGCAGCCGCGGAACCGCGCT
>NZ_JBSHGZ010000083.1:0-7097 GCF_053618075.1 Embleya sp. NPDC055664 | reverse complement strand
CCAAGCGGGTGGCGGAGGGGGCGCGAATTCGCGCCCCCTCCGCCACCCGCTTGGTGCCTTGCGCGTAGGGCAACCCATCTCGGCATCACCTTGCGCATCCGGCAACCCATCGGGTCGGCGGCGCGCGATCCGCCTAGCGTGACGGCATGACCCACCCCGCACATCACGGCGCGCACCTCACCCACAAGCACGAACACGCCGAGGCCGACCTCACGGAAACCCTGGACCTGGACGCGGAAGTCCTCGCCGAGCACATCGACGCCGTGACCGCGTCGCTGCCCCCGGGGACCGACCCCCGCCACATCGTGGACCTGGGCTGCGGAACCGGCGCCGGTACGCTCGCCCTGCTCCGGCGCTTCCCGAACTCCCGGGTGACGGCCGTCGACTCCGCCCCCGCCCACCTGGATCGCCTGCGGGACAGGGCGGTCGCCGACGGCTTGGACGAGCGTCTGCGCATCGTGCGGGCCGACCTCGGCACCCCGACCCTGCCCGACCTCGGCCGCCCGGAGCTGGTCTGGGCGTCCGCCTCGATGCACCACATGAGCGACCCGGACCGAACGCTGCGCCAAGTCCGCGAACTGCTGTCTTCGGGTGGCCTGTTCGTCATGATCGAACTGACCGCCTTCCCCCGCTTCCTCCCCCCTGCGGCCCCGGCGGACAGCCCCGGCCTCGAAGATCGCTGCCACGCCGCGATCGACGGGCAACACGCGGCGATGGCCTCCCACCGGGATGCGGACTGGGCCGGCAAACTCACCGCGGCCGGCTTCGCCATCGAATCCGAACGCACCCGAACGTTGCACGTCCCCGCCTCGCGGAACCCGGCGGTGTCCCGCTACGCCCACACCACCTTCACCGGCCTCCGCACCAGGATCGGCGGACTCCTGACCCCCGAGGACCGCACCGCCCTGGACCGCCTCCTCGACCCCGAGTCCCCGCAAAGCCTCGTCAACCGCGAGGACCTGGCGCTGCGAACCCGACGCACCACCTGGATCACCCGCGCCGGCTGACCCCGCGCCGGCGACCCCGATCCCTCGCCACCTCCGGAGCAATGGCAAAACTACCGACACCGGGACTTCGTCCCGACGACAATAGCGACGCGTGGAAATGCGACGCTTCTCTTCGATGCGCGATCGGGATAAAGATCGGATCGTATCCAAAGCCGTTTTTGCCGCCCGACAATTCCGAAGCGGACCGAATCACCTGATCTCCCGACTGCCGGGTAGGCGACGTGGACCCCCTTTCCGTTACGATCAGCCCGCTCCCAGGAAGGGGATTCTCACCAATGGCTCAGCGCGTAGTCACGCTCTACACGGATGACATCACCGGCAACGAGGGTGAAGACATCGCAACGCACACCTTCGGCTTGGACGGCGTCACCTACGAGATCGACCTCGGCCAGGACACCTACCAGCAACTGCTGGACGCCCTCGGCCCGTACTTCCACGCCGGCCGCAAGACCGGCACGTCGCGCCGCACCGCCGTCAAGGCCCACAAGACCGGCGACGGCCCGGACCCGGTGAAGGTCAGGGAGTGGGCCAAGGCCCAGGGCATCGAAATCAACGCCCGCGGCCGGGTACCGGGTGACATCGTGGCGAAGTACCAGGCGGCTCACTGACCCGAACGCGGGCACTGAGGCGCAGGGCAAGCCCGGTGCGGAGGCGCGCGGAGGCGCCGCGAAGCGTCCCGAGCCTCCGCACCTCGTCGGCCTCCGTCTCCGGGCGATCCGCGAGGGCGAGCGTCGCGGCACAGGGCCGTTCGCCCTCGTCGAGCCTCGCCGCCACGGCATCGAGCACGGCCCGAAGCACGACGCGATCCGCGCCGGGGTGCTCCGCCAACAGGCGTAGGAGCATGTTGTCGTTCCAGACGCCGTCACGGGCCGTGCTCAGTTGGCGCAGAACGGCGGACGGGGTGTGGGGATTGGCGGCCAAAGCGTGCCACACGAAGGGGTAAGGGCGCCGCGCGAGGCGATGCAGGGCGGAACCGTCCTTCTCCGTACGGGCCGCTTCCGGGTAGTCGGCAGGCGTGGGCACGCGGATGGCCTCCCGAAATCGCCGAAGTCGCCATCCTGACACCGGATCCCGAGCCGCACCACCGAATACCGCGACGGTCGGCGAGGGTCAGGCGTTGGTGACGGATCGGGGGAAGGTGAAGACGCCTGTGGGGTCGTAGTGGTGGGCCACCGACTTCAGGCGTTGGAGGTTGCCGGCGTAGTAGGCGGTGCCCCAGTCGGGGAGGGTCGCGTCGATGTAGTTGACGTAGGCGCCCGTCGCGCCGAGTGCGGCCAGGCCGTCGCGGACCGCGTCGACCGCCTCGGTGGCCGCCGCCTGGCCGGCCGGCGTGGTGTTCGCGTAGATCTGGGCGGTGGCCAGGGCCTCGCGGTGCGGAAAGGCGGTCGCGTCGGGGGCGAGTTCGGCGACGGCGCCGCCCATCGAGTCCAGGAGCAGGTCCAGCCCGACGCGGCCGGCCATCAGGCCCACCACCGCCTGGCCGTCCAGCGCGGCGGTCAGTACGCGGGAGACGGCGACGAAGGCCTCGCGGGTCAGTCGTCCACCCTCGGACGTCGGGTGGCACTGGGCGATGGTGTCGGTCGAACAACCGGCCATGTACTTCATTGCGTCCAGGTAGTTCTTCGCCTGCACGCTGCGAGTGCCGGGCTGCGTTCCGACCGCGGCGATCAGCGTGTCCAGGAGCGGGTTCAGCGCGTCGGGCGTGCCGACGTAGCAGCCACCCACGCGACACGTCGGCGGTGTGCCGCCGGAGATCACGCAGTTCGACCACAGCTCCGGTCGCGCGTCCGCGATCCACCCCTGCCAGGCCCCGACCACCGAGGGCGTCGCGCCGGCCGGGAAACGCAGCGAGAACACGGTGAGCGGGGGCGCCGGCTCCGTACGGAACGTGAACCGCGTGACCACGCCGAAGTTGCCGCCGCCCCCACCCCGCAGCGCCCAGTACAGATCCGGCTCGGCGCACTCGGACACGGTGAGCACGCGCGAGTCGGCGGTGACCACCTCGGCCGCGACCAGCCGGTCGCAGGTGAGCCCGTACTTGCGGGTCAGCACCCCGATCCCGCCGCCCAGGGTCAGCCCGCCGATCCCCACCGTCGGACACGAGCCGCCCGGCAGTAGTCGGCCCGCCTGCGCCAGTCCGGCGTAGACCTCGATCAGCCGGGCGCCCGCGCCGACGTCCACCGTGCCGTCGTCGTGCACCTCGATTCGCGCCATCGGCCGCAGGTCCATCACCAGCCCGTCGTCGGGCACGCTGTACCCGAGGTAGCTGTGCCCCCCGCTGCGCGCGGCGATCGGCACGCCGTGGCCTCGGGCCGCGTCCAGGCAGCTCTGTACGTCCGTCGCCGACGTGCAGCGGGCCACCGCCGCCGGCAACTGCCCGTCGTACAGCTCGTTGAAGCCGAGCCGGGCCACGTCGTATCCCTGGTCCGCGGGCAGCAGCAACCGACCGTCAAGCCGCGCCTTCAACGCCGACCAGTCCGGCGGCCCGGCCGTCGGCACCCGCGTCCCGGCGTGCATCCGCGCCCGGGGCGCGGACCGGCTCACGGCGCCCCGCACCGACCCGTCGGCCGTCGACCCCGTGAGCAACAACGCACCGCCGGCCCCCAAAGCGGTCAGGAACCCTCGTCGATCGATCGTCATATACCCACATCTCCCGGCGACCCGTGCGCACCGCGTGCCGGCGACACATACCCTGAGTTATCGCAAGCTTTACCCACGAATCGGTCGAAGGCACGCCGGGCTGCGCCCATCGGCCGATACGACGGGGTCCACCCGGCTCAGTCCACCCCGCCGATCACGGCCCTGCCCTCGGCCGCGGCGGCGGCGAAGAACGGACCCAGGTCCTCCAGTTCGTGTTCCTCGCGCTCCTCGTCCCAGCGGGCCGCCCCGCCGTCGCGGGCCCAGCCTTCGGCGACCAGGCCCTCGGCCACCCGACGGACCTCGTCCGGAGCGAGGACGAAGGCGGGTCCGTAGCAGAACTCGTACTCCTCGACCTCGTCGCACTCGTGCCCGGTCGCCTTGGCCAACCAGGGAAAGGCCGTCTCCCAGTCGGCCGTGCCCTGCTCGGCCTGCGCCCGGCTCTCCGCGACCGCGGCCAACAGGCGGTAGTCGAACCTGTAGGAGTCCGCGCGCGGACGAAACTCGCCCGGGAGCACCGCCGCTTGCTCCGCATCGGGTCGGTCGCACGGGTCGATTCGTTCGGGTTCGTCGGCCGGGTCGAAGAAGAGCGTCTCGATCAGTTCGGGCCGCTCCGGTACCGCCGCCGGCACCGACGGTTCGACCTTCGCGAGCATCAACCACATGGACATGGGCTCTCGGCTTCCTATCCTCGTGCGCGGTCGGCCCGGTGGCCGTCCGGTCCACGCGGGGAAGGTATCGGCGGCCACGGACACGTCACCCCTCCGCCCGGGTTTTTCGGATCGAGGGGATGCAACCCGCGAACGGCGGAGCGCGTGTGCGGAGGGAAACCTCGGTTCGGAGGTGTGGATGAACGCCGTTGTGTCGCGGTCGCCGGAGAGAGGGAGGGTTCCGGATGGCAGGACCCGAGATCGACGCTCGCCAACGGCCTTGCCCGGGCCCGTACTTGGATTTTCGGCGGCGGCCTGCGAATCCTCAAATCCAGCGCAGATCCAACAACCTTGTAACACGCCGTGGTTAGTGTTCGCGGTTCGAGCCGACACACATCCGGGAAGCGAGGGTCCGGGCCCGTGACGTCTTTTTGTACCCGAGGCCGTGACACCGGCGGCCAGGCCTGCTCGACACCCGACGGCGAGCCGGCGGACCTCACGGAACCCGCGGACCTGGCGGAACGCGTCTATCGGCAATACTCCACGCCGTTGTTGTCGTTCTGCCTCAAGCTCACCGGCGGAGACCGGCCGTGGGCCGAGGACGTGGTCCAGGAGACCATGTTGCGCGCATGGCGGCACGCGGGCACGATCGCCGACGACACCTCCAACCTGATGCCGTGGCTGGCGACGGTGGCGCGCCGAATCGTCATGGACGACCGCCGCGCGCGCCGTTCCCGGCCCCAGGAGTGCAGTCCGGAACCCCTGGAGTACGTTTTGGCGGACGACCAGTGGGAGCCCCTGCTCTGGAAGATGGCCGTCGCCGACGCACTGCCCTCGCTCACCGCCGCGCATCGCGAGATCATCGCCGAGACGGTGTTGAGCGATCGTGACCTCAAGCAGGCCGCCGAACTGCTCGGCATTCCGGTCGGAACGGCGAAGTCCCGTACCTACTACGCGATCCGCGCCCTGCGCCAGGCCCTGGAGGAGCGCGGCGGCGGATGAGCACCCGAAATTCCATACAGTGTCGCGCGGACCACGCGGCAGCACGGTCGGGTGCTGTCGTGGATGCCCGATGTGGGGAGCTACCCGGCAGATGAGGAACACCGATCCGCTCGACTTCTTCGCGAACCACCGCGAAACGATCCTCC
Source organism: Embleya sp. NPDC055664 (assembly GCF_053618075.1). Classification (NCBI taxonomy): domain Bacteria; kingdom Bacillati; phylum Actinomycetota; class Actinomycetes; order Kitasatosporales; family Streptomycetaceae; genus Embleya; species Embleya sp. NPDC055664. Next base: position 1,655 of record NZ_JBSHGZ010000083.1, on the reverse strand, counting down.
GTTGGGGCGGCATCTCCGCCGCCGCGCTCGTGGTCTTCCTGATCCTCCGGTTCTTCGCGATGCGAATGGGCGGATGGAAGGCGGCGGCGCGGCGATTGTGGCGGGAAATCGCGCTGACCGCCCATGCGTTCGGCGGCCCGGTGCGGGCCTGGCTGCGGTATCGGCGCTCGGTACGGGTGTTGGTGCGCGGCCTGGGTGCGGCGACGACCTGGCGGGACGCGGAACGTGCTCTGGTGGCCGCGAAGTTCGCCGCGGCGCCCGCGCAGCCGTATGCCGCCGTCGTCGGCGAGGACACGGTGACGGTGCTGTTCGCCGCCGCCGGGATGCCGTCGCCTCGCGGCGTTTGGCGGGCGGGAGCCGACGATCCGTGGGCCTGGACGGCCGTTCGGGCGGAGTTGCCGTCGGTCACGCCGGACGCGGAAGGGACCAGGCCGGTCGTCGTCGCCCTGGGCGAGCGGGACCGGGAGTGTGTGTTCGTCGACCTCGTGGTCGGTCCGGCGATGGTGTGTGTACAGGGCGATCCGCGTTCGGGGCCGGCCCTGTTCCAGGCGGTCGCGGCCCAATTGGACGTCAGGCTGCCGAGCGGTCAGGTCGTGGTCGCCGACGGGGTGCACCGCGACGTGGCCGGACAGCCGGTGCGGGAGGCGTACCGGACCGCTCGCAGCAGGCCGCCCCGGCTGGGGCTGCCCACGTTCCTGGTGACCCCGGAGCTGCCGGATCCGCCGCCGCCCGAGTTGACCGAACCACCCGGCGACGAAATCCCGTTGCGGCTGTTGCTCGGCGGGCCGGGACGGGGACACGTCCGGACGCTGCTCACCGATCGACACGGTCGGGTCGGTCTGCCCGGCACGCCGCTGGTGGTGGTGTGCCATGCCCTCGGCGCGGCGCTGGCCCGGGTACTGCCGACCATTCCTCCGGTGCTGCCGCCGGTACCCGCGCCGGTGGCCCGCTCCGGAGTGGACCAGGCCGCGTGGTTCGCCGAGGAGGAGGCCGGGGCCGAAACCCCCGCCGCCGAGCCGCGGGCGGCGGAGCCGGTGGCCATCAGGGAACCGGCCGAATCCGTGGCCGCGGCCGTCTCCGCACGATCCTCGACCGCCGAGCCGACCTCGGCCCGCCCCGCACCCGAATCGACCGCGACGGCCACATCCCGCACCCCGGCCGCAGGCACACCCACCGGCTCACCCGCCGTCTCGGCCCGCCGAGAGGCAACTCCCCGCCGGGAGCCCGCCGGCGCCCCCGGCCGACCCCCCATCACCGAACCGCCGACCGGCCGCGATCCCTCCCCGATCATCGAGCCCACCCACAGACCCGACCCATCTCCCCCGGCCGAACCGACCCACAGGCCCGACTCATCTCCCCCGGCCGAGCCCACCGACGGGCCCGACGCACGTCCCCCCGCCGAACCAACCCCCGACCAACCCCATCCGCCCACCGACGCCCCCACCGACCGAACCCCCGAGCCCGCCCCCGAGCCGTTCCCCCCCGGCTCCGGGGCCTGAGGGCCTGTCCCGCGGAATCTCGGCGAGGCCGCGCCCTCCCGGACCCGGCGGCGCGGCCCCGTCCGGCGGGGTACGCCCCGCCCGCCCCCCCCCGCCCCCCCACGCCCCCCGCCGGGGTCTTATAAACAAATCCGAGCCCACCAGGCAATAGCAGAT
>NZ_JBSHGZ010000082.1:6741-7894 GCF_053618075.1 Embleya sp. NPDC055664 | reverse complement strand
GCCCGAAAGCCAGCAGTGCGGCAGTGGGGGGGACAGCGGCGGTCACGTAGTCGAGGAAGGGCACGTGCTGACCGTCCCTCGCTCCGGCCACTCCGGCGACGTTGAGGACGATCGAGCCGATCGACCCGGCCGCCGTGGCGGTGATCGCCCACCAGTCGGTGCGGCCCTGGAGACCGGCCCGCAGCATGAGCAGTTCGCCGCCGACGATGAAGGCGTCGAGGGTCGCGGGCCATGCCCACTGGCGGATCGGGGAGCCTGCCAGGCCGTGCTGGCCGGCCACCTCGGCGAGGTGTGCGTAACTGAGCCAGAAGGCAAGGGCGGTCAGGGTCACGATCACGAGCCCGGCCGCGATCAGCGCGGCCCTCTCCATCGTCTGCTTGCTCATGCCGACACCTCCTTGCCCGCGATGACGATCCCTGCCGGGGTCTTGGCCACGTCGCCGGACTTGACGAGCGCCGCGACGGCGCGGGAGACGCCGCCCTTGTCGATGCCGGTCGCCGCCACGATGTCCTTCTGGGCGAGCGGGCCGGACGCCGACCGGACCGTGTCCAGGACCCGATTCCGGTTGGTCGGGGTACCGGCCGGGGTCGCCGCGGATTCCTCAGCGCGGGGCGCCGGCGCTTCCTCGGCCGCCGCTTCGGGTGCCTCCTTCACCAGGGTCAGGCGCGGCCCGCCGCCCGGGTCGGCGGGCTCCGGCGCCAAGGTGGCGACGTGCTGCCACGGGGTCACCTTCGGGAGCGCCTCCACCGCCTCATCCAGGACGTGCCAGATCCGCACCGGGCTGGGTTTGCGGTCCTTGTGCTTGATCAGGGCCCGGCCAGGGATGCCGCCGAGCGTCGACGGCTCCCAGCCCGTCGTCGCCGCGTTCTCGCCGTAGACCACGCGGTCGGACACCGGCGAGTCCACCGTCAGCGACATGACCGTGAGGCTGTTCTCGCTGACCATCGCCGTGACGCCGCCGTTCGTGCGGGACGGGTACTGGGTCGCCCAGATGATCCAGATCCCCGTCGCGCGGGCCAGGGTGTACAGGTCGTCGATCAGGTCGAGGACGTCCTTCCACCGGTTGTCCTTGGCCATCTGGAGGATTTGCCGTCCCTCCTCGATGACGACCAAGAGGCTCGGGTGCTCCGGCGTCGGCACCCACTGCGTGACG
>NZ_JBSHGZ010000082.1:4500-6731 GCF_053618075.1 Embleya sp. NPDC055664 | reverse complement strand
TCGCGTCGTAGATCGCCTGCCGGATCTCCTCGTTCGAGCCGCGCTGGTGACCCTCCGTCCGGACCTTCCCCTGCCACAGCCGGGCTTCCAGCCGCTTCGGGTCGAGGAGGATGCCCGCCCACAGCGGGTCGGCCACGGCCTGCATCATCCACGGCCGCCACGAGACGCTCTTGCCCATGTTCGTGACGCCCGCGATCAGCTTGTGCGTGCCCGCCATCGGCACGTCCACGATCTCGCCGGTCACCTCGTCCACGCCGATGCCGGTGTGCTCCGGCGTCCAGGTCATCGAGATGCCGTCCGACGCGGACCGGGTGCGGATCACGATCAGCGCGCGGTCGCCATGGCTGCCATCGCTGATCTGCATCCGCGTCTCGGTCCGCATCCCGAGCAGGGCGCGGACCGCCGCGGACTCGGCCGCGAGCTTCTTCGCCGACCAGCCCTTGCCGTCCAGCCGGACGCCGCACACGATCCCGGCCGCCGTCACTTCGGGCCGCTCGGTCAGCGTGCCGGACAGGCCGCGCGAGTCGGCGTGCTGCACCCAGTACGACGGGTCCAGGCGCTCCAGCAAGCGGCGTTCCTCCGCCGTGACCCCATCCTCGACCTGCACGGAGACCGACCGGCGACCGAGCCACAGCGCCGAGGCGTTGGCCGCGATGACCGCGACCGAGGTGGCCAAAGGCCACGTCTCCCAGTCCGCAGGCGTCGACCACGCGTACGTGCCGACCGCCGCCGGGACGACATGCACGGCGTGCCACCGCCGGGCTACCTGCGCCATCGTCGCCGGGTAGTTCGCCCGCGCCTCCTTCAACGCGGCCCGCGCGGCGATCCGGTGCGACCGCGCCGCCCTGTCCGCCGTCTTCGCCGCCCGCCGGGCGCCGTTCCACGGGTTCTTGCTCGCCTGCCGTGCCGCCGTCCGCTGCCCCTTCGCGGTCGCGGCCGTCGCCCTCGCCGACGTGTTCTCACGCTGAGCGGCCATGAGCTTCTTGAGATTTTCCGGCGTCCGGAGCGCCTGGCGCCGGTCCGCCGCCGCGTCCCACCGAGCCGCCACAGGGGCGCACATGGGGGACAGGGCATCGACCACGTTGGTCACCTCGGTGGCCGATGCCCGCCAGGCGGACTTGGTCGAATCGGTCGCCTTCCGCCAAACTTCCTTCACGTCCACGGTTCTCCTTCAGGTGCGTGGATGAGGGTCGGATCGCCGTTCGCTGCGGCGGTCCGGCCCGTCTTCGTTTGCTGGTTGCGCCTCTGGTTGCAGGTTGCGGTCGGGTTGCGGGGTGCAACCGCCTCTGACCTGCAAGGTTGCGGGTTGCGGTCGGGGGAGGGGAGGGGGGCCCTACGCACGCGCGCATATACGCGCGCGAGGAGCCCCTCAGATCACTCCGCCTCGGCCGCCTTCCGCCACGCGGCCGAGGTGTTCGGGGAGACCCCTGTCAGGTCCCGAATCCTGCGGTAGGGGACCTCCATCCGGACCGCCTCCACGATCACCGGACGGATCTCCGCGTCGAGCTGCTCCAGCTGAGCCAGGAGCCTGATCCTCTTCGCTCCCAAAGGCTTGAGTGCTGCTTCGGCTTGGGCCCTCAGTTGGGCCGGTGTCTGCGTCATGCGACTGACTCTGACACATCGATCCGCCTTTTGCAAGCGTCTCAGTCTGAGTCATCATTGCCCCCCGGTGATCACGCGGCGACCCTAGGCGCCCCTCTGCGGCCCTGTCAGCCGGATACCGGACCCAGAGGGCACGGCGCCCCTCATCGGCCGTCAGCGGGCCACACAGGGACGCGGGGAGGGGTGCGGGGGAGGCCGGAGAGATCGCGCGGGTCACTACGCAGGGGCGCTCCGCCCCCTGCACCCCCGGGCCACCGCTCCCAGAGGGGGAGGGGGCGCCGTACGCCACTGCGGGTCCGTGGGTGGGTCGGCAGGGGTCGCGGGGGGGTCCCTCCGGTCGGACAGCCCTCCGCACCCTGCCACGGAACCTGGGGGGGCTCCGCAAGCTCCACCCCCCCAGAACCCGCGGCACACCGTGAGTGCCGCCCGACCGGAGGGACCCCCCCGCTCTGGCCCCGCCTTACGAGGGCGCGGCGGGCACCTGGGGGACCGTCAGGGTCGGCGGCCGCGACCCGTCACCACAGCGGCAGATCCTCCCCGCCCACCACCGGCCGGGGCGGCCGCGGCGGAGTAGCCGGCGGAGCCTCCCGCCGCTGCGGCCGCCCGGGGGGGGGACGGGCAGAGACCCG
>NZ_JBSHGZ010000082.1:0-4490 GCF_053618075.1 Embleya sp. NPDC055664 | reverse complement strand
GGTTGCGCACGTGCAGATCCCGGCGCGGGCGGCACGATCGGCTCCTCCGGTCGGCCGAGCACCGCGCGCTCCGCCGCCAGCACCGCCGCCCGCGTCCGGGCCTGCTCCCGCCTGTGCTCCGCCGCCCGCGTCCGGCACCCACCCGTCCGGCAGTACAGCCGCGGCCGCCCCACCACCGGATGCGGCCCCGGAATCGGCAGCCCACACCACCCACACCACCGCGCCCGCTCCGCCCTGCTCGCATCACTGTTCTGCACGTGCACATCATCCGGCTCCGCACCACACCTCTGGCACTTTCGACCGCCACACCTAGGCATCAGGACCCAACGGGTCCTCGCCCAGCTCCTCCCGCATCTCCGCTTGGGCGTCGGCCCACATGTCCCCCGCACCCGAGCAGTCCGAGCACAGGCAGTCGCCCGGACACCTCACCGGCACCCACAGCACGCCGTACTCCTGCGTCGGCTCGGCCCCACCCGCAACGTCATCGCTCGTACTCATGCCGGGATCAACGAGCGCCAGGAGCACGAGCCACGACACACACCTAGGCATTCTCAATTCGACGGGGCTTGCGCAGACTGACACAGTCGTGTCATAGTGAAGCGGTCGGCACAAGCTGACACAACCGCAAGGGAGATCATCATGGGCCTGTTCGGTGGCAAGAAGAACGACGACTCCTCCTCCTCCGAGGGGGTCAACTTCCAGGACCGGATGTACATGGGCTCGGCCGCCGTGTACGCCGCGATCGAGCGCGGCGAGATCCAGGGCGAGCAGGCCGTCCGGGACGCGCTGGAGCAGGCGCGGTACGACGCCAGCTGACGCCCCCTCGGCGGGGCACCGGCCGGTGCCCCGCCCCAACCACCGCCAGGAGGCCCCCATGCGCGAGTTCCTGTACATCCTCACCATGCAGTCCCACGACGGCCGCCAGGCGACCTGGAGCGGCGTCATCACCCCCGCTGAGGGCGCGACCCGCGAGCGGGTCTGGCTCGACCTCCGGGCCACGATCGCGCAGGCGCAGCCGACGCAGGAACAGCGGGAGGCGGTCGCCGCCGCCCCCACGCTGTTCTTCTCCCTGGAGCCCAACGCCCTCTGACCCCGCCCCTCGAAGCCCCCGCCGGATCGTCCGGCGGGGGCTTCGTCGTGCGTTGGGGGGGGTGAGCGAGGTAGTGCCCAGTGGGCCCCATAGGCGCACCCACCCGTGGGTGGACGGGTGGTTGGGCCGGGGGACCGGCGGTGGGACCGCCGGTGGGGGCAAGCCGCGGGCGCCCGCGGCTTGCCCAGCTCACCGACCTGCACGGACCGGCCGCCCGGCAAGCCCCCCGACGGAGCGACACCTCTCTCCGCAGAGCCGGAGGGAGGTCCCACCATCCCCGCCGGCGGCCGGTCCGGGCCGTGACCGGCCGCCCCATAACGCCCGCCGTCCCGCAGCAGATCACCACAGCGAGGTAGTGCGCATTGGAACAATGCGCGGTCAGCCGTCGTGCTCCTGGTCGTCGTCGGCGTCGCCGATGACCCGGCCGGTGCCGCCGCAGGGGAAGCACTGGCCGCCGTGGATGGCGGCGTACTCCTCGCGGTGGCCGGTGCCGCCGCACGGCTCGCACGGCACCAGGCCGTGCCCGGCCTCGGCCAGCCGGTCCCACTCCGCCCTCTCGGCCGCCCGCTGCCGGGCCTTGGCGGCCATCACCTCCGCCAGGGACTCCACCCACTCCGCGGCTCCGGCCTCGTCCACGACCCGCGCGTGGTCCGCCCGGCCACCCGCGTCGGCCACCAGGCCGGCCACCTCTGCCTCGAGGCTGGCGGCCACCAGCTCGGCCACGGCGAAGTCGCTCCCAGCCTCGGCCACCTGGCCGTGCGCCTCCGAGGTCAGGACCACACCGCCGAGCAGGCGGCGGTGCATCTCTTGGTAGCGGTACGCCTCCAGCTCGCCCGCCAGGTCGGTGTGCCGGGCGAGGCCCCGGGTCATCTCGAACGCCCGCCGGCCCCGGGTCGCGGCCTCGTACTCCAGCGACCACGCACGGCACTGCTCGGCCGTCCCGTACCCCGGGGCGTCGGCCTCGGCCAGGCCGTCGCGCTCGATCGCCCACAGCCGGTCAAGGAACTGAAAGGCGGTCATCGACCGGGTGCCCTTGGCGCCCTTGGCCGTCGAGTGGGCGACTTCGGCCGCCGCGCCCTTGGCCGCGTCCACGTCGGCCTGGACCGACTTGGCCGTCTCCCCGCCCACCTTGGTCAGGTACTCGATCAGCGCCTTGTCATCGGGCGACCGGATCACGTCGATGCGCACACCGTGGCCCTTGCCGCCGCACTTGCAGTTGGCCCGCTCACACTCGGTCGACGTCTCGTACGTCGGGTCGATCGACCGCAGAGCCCCCGCCCAGAAGCCGTGCATCCACTCCTCGAACGCCTCCAGGTCCTCGGCGGGCGGCTCGAACGTGCAGCTCCGGCCCTCGCCCGGCTCGAAGTACCCGTTGCCGTCCTCATCCGTGTAGATCAGCTGGCCGTTGGCCGGGGTGCCCTCCAACTGGCCACCGAGGAACACCAGCAGGTTCAGGTGCGGGTGCCACCCGCCCGCCTGCGAGCGGGTGATCTCCGGGTTACGCGCCATGCCGATGTAGCCGACCGCCGGGGCCACGTGGCGCCGGAAGCTCTGCGATGTCAGGAGCCGCTGGTAGGCGCCCGGGACCCTCGGCGTGACCTCCCCCGTCGTCTCGTCCACGCGCTGCCGCGTCCCCCACAGGGCACAGACCAGGTCGTCCAGTGCGTCCGCACGGGTGTGCCGGGTGGTCAGCACCACGGCCGCCAGAGTCCCCCCACGGGCCAGCCACCGCAGAGCGGCCGTGGTCAGCTCGTGGGTGTCCTCGGCGCGCTTGGCGCTCTCGCACACCGCGCACGCCCAGATCGACTCGCAGAGCTGGACCCCGCGGCCGGACGCCTTCCCGTCCTCGGTGCGGGCCGTCAGCGTGCCCAGCTCCGGCGCCACGGCGCGGCGCGCGCACTTCCGGCACCGGTCGATCGCGGTGATCTCCTGCATGATCCGGCGGCGCCGCCACCGCCGCAGAGCCGGGGTGACGACCGTGACCGGACCCCCCTCGGTGGCCCCATCGACCGCACCGCTCTGACCTGCGGTTTCGGCGATCTGACAACTCTGTTCGTCAGTTACCAAGAAGCGGACACCTCGGGAGGTGTCTTTCTGCAGGTCAGACCCCGTTTTCGGGGGTCGAACCGCGTCCGCCTCGGAAGCGCGCTTCCGGCAGTTCGGGGAGCAGTACGTTTGGCCCGGTGTGCGGGGGTTTGGGGTGAACTTCTTCGAGCAGCCGCTACGGCGGCATGTGCGGCGGGCGGGCCGCTGTGGCGAAGGAGGCGCTTCGCTCCGTACTCTGGTCACAGCAACGTTTCCGTTCGGTGGTTTGGCACCTGCGGAGGCGGGCGGCCCGGGAGGTGAGATGCCCGGGCCGTTGCCATTTCTGAGGGGTGATCATCCCTTACGAGCGAGACGCCCCGCCGGATCACCGGCGGGGCATCGTCGTGTCGGTCAGATCGTGGTGATTCCTCCCTCGTCCCCGGCGGGGCGGGGCTGGACGCTGATGCGGACCGTGCCATCGAGGCGGGGCTCCATCGCCACGGCGTGGAACGCGCCGTCCAGGCCGCCGAGCGCGTCCTTCTGGAAAGCGCCGGCGGGCAGGTCGAGCGAGCCGCCGTGGTGCATGAGGATCGCGATCAGCATCGCGTGAGACATGTCGGCCGGGGTCGCCATCACGCCTCCTCGCGGGCCGAGCGGATGACCATCAGGGCCGCCTGCGGGAGGTCGGCCACGGCGTCGAAGTGCGCGAGGGTGACGCCGTGGCTGCGAGCGGCCTCCAGCAGGTCCCGCAGGAGAGCGGCTGCGTCTGCCTTCTCGGCCGGGGTGGCGGCCGGTCCGCCGAGCCGCGCGGCGGACGCGGTGATACGGGCGGGCACATCGTCAAGCTGGGTCTCGTGCATGGTTCCTCCTGGTGGTGGCGGCGCCCCGCCGGGTGAGGGTGGATCAGGCGGACGTGAGTCAGTCTGACACAATGTGTCAGCCTGCGCAAGAGGGTCAGGGGAGGTGTCCCCTGACCCTCTCTCGGTCACGCGGCGGCCGGGACCTCAATCTCGGTCTGACCCTCGATGTGGTCGTCGTCGTGTCGCGGGTGGACGGGGGCGTTCTCGGTGTCGAGGCGTGCGTACACCCGCTGCACCTGCGAGGGGGCGCGGGTGGACACCCGGGCCGCCTCACGGACGCTCAGGCCGTCCCGCCATGCCTGCTCGATCGCGGCGCGGGCTTCCTCGGTGCTCAGCTTCGGGCGGGGGGGGACAGGCGGGATTTCGAGGTGTGCCCCGCAGATGACCTGCGGCGATGCGGTGGCCGGCACAGGCTCCGGCAGGGGGGTGGGGGACACCGGGGCGTCCACTGTGGACACCTCGGTGTCCCTGCCCGGCTCGACGGCGGGTGCGGCGTCGTCCACGAGGCCGTGGAC
>NZ_JBSHGZ010000081.1:0-8802 GCF_053618075.1 Embleya sp. NPDC055664 | reverse complement strand
AGTTGCCTTCGCGTCACACCAAGACGATCTACCAGACCAGGACCGCCTTGACGACGAATCCCACAAATTGATCACAACCCGATACGCGACCTAGTCCCCACCAAGCCGCGAATCCGACGCCTACGCCGTCGTGGAACGCCGCGTCGTCGCAGGGCGGTCGGGGTTCCGGTGTACCTGCGGGCGTACGGCCACGACCTGGTCGACCTCGCACAGCGCCGGCGACCTCGACCGCCCCGAGCCAGCCCGCCCCGCCCCGACCGGGTTGATGCCCGGTAACCGTCCCCACCCGACGGCGCCCGCAGGACGTGGTCCACATCGCGCCGCACTCCGCCCTCGCCGCAGCCGACGAGCAACTGCCCGAAGAGACTGCCGGCGGCTGTGATGGCGGCTGCGGCCAGGCGGTCGGGCGCGGCCCGTCCCACGTGGTTCGGGCCGGTGCCGTCGGCGGAGTCGACGACCTGCCGCAGCCGTGGCTCCGTTCCTCTCGGCCGACGTCATCTCCGGCCGCATCCCGGCGTTGTCCGGGCCGTTTCGGGCGCCTGGATCGGTTCGCGATCACCGGCTCCGGGTGTAGTGGGCTCGGGCCTTGGCGCGGTTGCCGCATTCGGCCATCGAACACCACCGGCGTCGTCCGTTCTTGGATACATCCGCGAACCAGAGTGTGCACTCCGGGTTCGCGCAGCGTCTGATGCGGTCCGGATCGGCGGTGCGGAGCAACTCCAGGTAGGCGCGCGCCGCTTCCCAGGCCGGTCGCCATGCCGGGTCGGCGACGTCGATCTGCTCGGTCGGGCCCTGCGCGCCGAGTCCGAGGCGGATCGTCCCGCGTGCGAGGACCGCGTCCAAGCCCTGGTACGCCCCTTCCTCCAATGCGGCGCGGATCGCCTCCCGGGTGGCGACGAGCGCACCGCGTACCGCGTCGAGGTCCGTCTCGGGCGTGGTGTCGGGGCGGTTGTCCAAGGCGTGTTCGGCGAGCCAGGCCCGCAGCAGGGCCGGGTCGTCCAGGTGGTCGTGGAGGGCGCCGTGCAGCGGCCAACGCGTGTTCGCGAGGTCCAGTGCCAGGGGTTCTCCGGTCAGCGGGCGGATGTCCATGCCGATCAATCTAACCGATGAATGTGTGTTGACAGGTTAGACCCCGACTATCTAATGTCTAGACATCGAGCTATCCATTAGAAGCGAGGGGGTGGCCGTAGTGCCGCGCATCGGCAGTACCAGGGCAGGACTGGCGGCCATGACCGTGTCGTTCGGCCTGAACTTCTCCGCCGGGGTGTTCTTCGCACCGGTCGCGGAGGACTACGGCATCGGCGCCGGGATCCTCGCGGTCGCGGCGGCGCTGTCCACCGCGGTCACCGGCGCCGCCCAGCCGCTGGTCGGCGTCCTGCTCGACCGGGTCGGCGCGAAGCGGGTGGTCGTCGCGGCGCTTCTGCTGCTGTCGGCGAGCTACCTGGCGCTCGGCGCGGCGCGCGGCGCCGGGCAGTTCGTGGCGGCGTACGTGGTGCTCGGCGGCCTTGGCTTCGCAGGGTCCTCCAGCCTCGCCGTCAGCACCCTGATCGCCCGGGCCGAAGGCGACCGCGCGGCACCGGCGTTGGCCCGCGCCGCCATCGGCATCAACCTCGGGCAACTGGTCGTCCCGTGGGCGGCGGCCGGACTGTTCGGGCCGCTGGGGACGCGCGGTACGTACGTGGCGATCGGCGCGGCGGGGCTCGCCGCCACCGCGGTGCTCGCAGCGACGGTCCCGAAGGACCGTCAGGTGGCAGCCGTGCCAAGGGCTTCCGGTGCTTCCCTCACGTCGGGGGGAGCGAGCCCGGGTCTACCGAAGCGGCAATCGCTGCGCGGCCGCGGCCGCATCCTCGCCGCGTTCGGTCTGCATGCCGCGACCCTGTACGCGATGGTCCTGCTGCTCCCCAAACACGCCGTCGAACTGGGCTGGTCGGCCGCCGCCGGCGGCAGTCTGGTCGCGGTGGCCGCCGCCGCTGCCGCGGTGTCGTCCGCGGTGACCGCGCGCCTTGTCGGTCACACCGCGCCCGAACGCCTGCTGCCCGTCATGCACATGCTGCGCGCCACCTCCCTCGTACTCGCGGCGGCGGCCCCCGACCCACGGCTGCTCGTCCTCGCCGCCGTGCTGTTCGGCGCCGCGTCGTTCACGGTGATCCCGCTGACCATGGCGATCGTCACCCGCGGCCTCGACCCGGCACGCCTGGGCCGAACGCTCGCCCCCGCCTGGATCGTCCACCAAGGCGCGGCCGGCCTCGGCCTCGCCCTGGCCGCCGCCGCACACGCCGCCACCGGCGGCTACCGCGCCTACTTCGCGGCCGGCATCGGGCTCAGCCTGCTCGCCGCCGTCCTGACCTCGACCACCAAGAGCGCGACCCGTACCGCCGTGCGCACCACCACCTCAACCGCACACCTCGCATCCACCCCATCAACCGCATCCATCTCATGACCCGGAAAGGGACGATCCCCATGAACGCCAAAGCCACCCCCTCAACCGCCGCCACCCCCACCACCTCCGCCGACCGCGCCATCCACCACGCCACCGTGCAGATCGACGGACTGAACGTCTTCTACCGCGAGGCCGGCGACCCGGCGAACCCCACGCTGCTCCTGCTGCACGGCTTCCCGTCCAGCTCCGCGATGTACCGCGACCTGATCGGCGAACTCGCCGACGCATACCACCTGGTGGCCCCCGACCACATCGGTTTCGGACAGTCGGACGCGCCGGCCGTGGACACCTTCCCGTACAGCTTCGACAAGTTGACCGAGGTCACCCTCAAGCTCGTCGACCACCTCGGCCTGGACCGGTTCGCGCTGTACATCCAGGACTACGGCGCCCCCATCGGCCTGCGGATCGCCGCCGCGCACCCCGAGCGGGTCACCGCGCTGATCAGCCAGAGCGGCAACGCCTACCTGGAGGGCTTCACCCCCTTCTGGGACATCCTGTTCGCGCACGCCAAGGACCGCCAGACGCACGAGCCCGCAGTGCGCGAGCTGTTGACCGCCGAGGCCACCAAGTGGCAGCACACACACGGCATCCCGGCAGACCGCCTGCCCCGAGTGGCCCCCGACGCCTGGGTCCTGGACCAGGCATACCTGGACCGGCCCGGCAACAAGGAAATCCAGCTGCAGCTGTTCTGGGACTACCAGTTCAACCTCGACGGCTACCCGACCTTCCAGGAGTACTTCCGCACCCACCGCCCGCCGACCCTGGTCGCGTGGGGCGCGGGCGACGAGATCTTCGGCCCGGACGGGGCCCGCGCGTTCGCCCGCGACCTGCCCGACGCGGAGATCCACCTGCTCGACGCCGGCCACTTCGCCCTCGCCACCCACACCCCGGAAATCGCCGCCCTGATCCGCAACTTCCTCGCCCGCCACGTCTCCTGACCGCCACGCACACACACGCACCCGCACACGCGGCGCCGCACCCGGCCACCCGGCCCGGATGCGGCGCCGCGTCGCGCCAGGTCGTGTCCGGGGGATCCCGGCACCACTCACGGCTGCACGACCGCTGGGCGTGGTGATCACGTACACGTCCCAGCGCCGGCCCTACGCGAGGCGGCCCAGAACGGCGACGTCGCACGGGCGGGGCGGCGCAGGCGACCCCGTACAGGACGCCGGTGGTGGTCCCGCTCAAGGGCACCCTCGCGGGCGGGTCGATCGCCTGGCTGAAGAAACTCCCCGACGGCACCGCCGCGGGCCGCCTCATGCCACCCCCGCCGCGTTCATGCCACTCCTGCCCGACACCGACACCGACACCGACATCGACACCGAAGTCGACGAAGGGGGCCCACGGCCCGCCCACCCGGACGCCGGCCACACCGCGAACCGCACCCGCATCTCGGCGTTGACGCCCAGGATCCTGGACGACTGGACATTCTCCTTCTTCGCCCAGCTCCACCTCGAACCCGACACCACCCACGTGTTGACCCATGCCGAAGGCCGCCACATCACCACCCTGCGCACTCCGGACGGCCGTGCGACCACCGTCACCGAGACCGACGGCGGCGCCGAGGTCGTGTGGAGCGGCAGAGGTGACCCGTGGGCGCCGATCGAGCGGGCACACCGGCTGTGGCTGGAGCTGAATCGGCCGCGCCGTGAGTGGTTCACTCTCGAGGTGAGATCGAGCGGCCAACACGTCCGCCTCGCGGCACCGGACGGGCGTGCGTACACCTGGACGCTGTGAACAAGCTGCGGTGCGCCGTGTCGAGGCAAGCAGTCGGCCCCCGGACCCCGGGTCGCGGCAGCCGCCCTCGCCCTGTACGCCCACTCCGGTTTCCGGAACATCGGCACCCGCGAACGCATCGCCCGCCCCTGCGGTATCCGGCGCGACACCGTCCCGATCGAGTGCCGTAGCCCGATCATCGGCTGCACAGCGAAGGCGGGCTCACCACGGGTGGGGCGAGCCCGCCTCCGACGAGCCGAGTCAGCGACGCGCCCCACCCCGTAGAGCGCGGACCAGGTCGGCGAGCGCGCGGATGATCGCCGGCCGCTCCACCGCCCGAGTGCCGCGCAAACACAGGGCCATGGAGGCGACCAGAGCCAACACCAGGATGAACAGCAGGAACAGTACGAGCCACGGGGACGCGGAAACAAGCTCCCCAAGAACGGACCACATCACGTTTCTCCTCGACGGTGTACGGAGTCACCTGTGCGAGGAGGCCGGCACGGAAGCAGGACCTCAACGACGACAGGTGACCTGTCAAGGCGCAGGGCCCGAGGCCGCGCCACACCATCGCGGTGTATTCGTTGAGATCTGCGAGAGATCAGGTAACGCCTGCCGAGTAGGGGAGCGTTGCGCTCTCCGTCTGCACAAGGGGCCGTCCGCCCCATCGCGGGGAGGACCCAAATGAAGCCGTTGCGGCTTCCCAAACCTCGACCCGGCCGTTGCGGACGGGTGTCCTGGGCCGGCTGCTCCAGGTAGCACCTTCGGATGCCTGACCCGAAGGCCCCGGGTCCTGCCCGGGGTTCCGGATCAATCGATAGCACGTCAGATTGTCCCTGTCGAATAACTCTTTCGGCGTGCGCGGGAGTTGGCGAATGCTTGCCCCGGTAGCGAACGGGCCCGGCCGACCCCCGCCCGGCGGTCTCCTCCTGCACCCGCAGTGGGCGATCCCAGGCCAGACGGGCCCGCTGTGGTCTGGCGGGTTCGTCGTCGTGTGGTCGGCGGTTCCCGCGGTGCCTGTCGGTTTCCTGTCGTGTTTTCCTGTCCGGGTTTCCTCACGACTTTCGGGTCGGGTTGTGAAGTTGCGGTTGGGTGTCGTGGCGGCCGCGTGAGTATGTCGAGGGTCGGCGGCGTCAACGTCCGGTGCGTCACCTGCCCTCGAGGACCTGCGAGGGCCGCTCGAGGGAGGGGCGATCGGCGGTAGTCCCGGTCGGGGATCACGATCAGGGCGTGGGCCGGGCGATCCGGAAGAGTTGCGTCGCGTCGATCTCGTGGCCGCCGACCACTCCGTGTCCGGTCACGAGGGCAGGTCCACGGGCTCACGGCGGTTCGGACTCGTGCCGACGATGTGCGTGATGGGGACCTCGCGGCGTTCGGCGAGGACCCGGTGGGTGCGTCGGGACGATGCGGCGTACGGGTCCGGTTTCCCGCCCCGCGAAGTGCGTTGCGACACAGGGGGCTCGGCCTCCGGACCGGCGCCCGAGCCAACACGAAGCCGATGTAACCACGGCACCGGGAACCGACGTTCGCGAGCCGTCAAGCCTGCCGCGACACCGCCGAGGACCGCGCACCCTTGTCGAGAGTTCAATGCGAATACTTTATTCCGGGCGTGATTTCTGCGATTCCCATGGATATGGGGATCAAACGAACTTGCCACCACGGGCGCCACTGGGAAAGCTTCGCTTTGTGAAGCCCGGTCTTCTCCTTAAGGAGAAGACCGGGCTTTCGTCGTTCGGCGTGAGCCCTTGGACGGCCCGCCGCGACGCTCTGTGCGACCAGTTCCGACGCGGTGGGCCCGGACCTGTGGAGGCCCAATGCCAGCCAACCGGACGAACCACTCCGGAGGCGACCCTTCAGGGCCCTTGGACGTTCGAACCGTGGTGTTGCTCGGTGTTTCGGGAGTCGCGGTATACGCGGCCTATCGGTCGCCGGCGGTCGGCGTCGCGCTCACGGTCGGTGTGAGTGTCCTGCTCGCCCTGCACCTGCTTGATGAAGCGCTGAGCTTCTTGAAGCCGGTGACGCTGCTGTAAAGGACATCACTCGGCCGATCGCATCTTGAACCGGCGGCGCTCTCGATCTTTCGGGAGAGTGCCGAGGGTTCGAGGTTCGGGCTCGACGGCCTCCCGCGCGGGCCTGACGTTCGGCTCGGCGCGAGTCGCGGGCGTCTCGCGCCCGGCTCTCGGCCGCCTCACCACCGGTCACGTCCACACCACCGCGCAGTGCCTGGAGGTGTCGGAGCGCACGGTGTGGCGTTGGCTGACCGACGCGACCACGACACCCGCCGCCATCGTCTCGCCGGGTGCCCGCGACAGCGACCGGTTCGAGATCACACCGGACATTCGGGTGCTGTTGGCCTATTGGCGCGGCAACGCCTCCGTGGTCCACACCGTCAGCGGCCGGTCGTCCGGGTCGCGGTAGTGCACGGTTCGCAGCACCTTGTAGGTGATCGGCCCGTGCCGCTTCGCGAACGCCCGGCCGCGTCGGGATCCGAGGTGATCAGAGTCGGCGGCGCGGTCAGGCCCACGCGCAGGGCGGCGGCCAGGCCCACCGGCTTGTACGAGGCGGCCGTTGCCGCGTGCGGATGGTTCACGTGCAGGCACGGCAACGCGGCCAGGACACCACCCGGACCGTGTCGCGCCTGCGCGACGGCGAACAGGGCGTCCTGGTCGGACAGATGCGTGAACGCCGGCGATGCGTGTGGCCGAGTCCTCGTTCGTGGCCCCCTCGCCGAATGTTCGGTGGTAGTGCCGTTCAGGGACATGACGGCGTTGTCGCTGAACCAGCACAGGTCACCGGATTTGGCCGTATAGGCGCTACCGGAACCCATGTCGTCGGCGCATCCCTTGTATCGGCGCTCGATGAAGTTGTTGGCCGGCTCCCAGCCGTCACCCACCCAGCCGGTCTGGTTGTTCGATATCGCCGTTCGACTGTCTACCGCCTGCGAGGAGTACGTCAGTGACAGGGCCGGCTGCGGACCCATGAGCGCCGACGGGGTCTGCGGGCAGTCGGAACTGCTCGCGCCGCGCAGCGTTCGGCTCGTCCCACCCCGACCGTGTCGAGCCGGCCGGACGCGGCGCGGTCGCTCGCACGGGGGCGGCGTGCCGGCCGTTCAGCCGAGCAGCCGTGCCGCGCGGGCGGCGACGAGCCATCGGGGGAACTCGCCGAGCAGGCGATCGTACAGGTCGTCGTCGGTGACCGAGTCGACGTCGTCCAAGGCGAAGAAATTGCAGTTGTCGACGATGCGGCCGGGCAGGGTGTCGAGGCGTTCGAGGATGCCGTACTCGCTGCTCCCCAGCCCGACGAACTGCCAGAACACCGGGTGTTCGGCTGCGGAGGTGAGTATGCGGGCCATGTCCTCGTCGGCCCACACGTCGCCGTCGGTCACGAACAGGACGAGGGTGGGTAGTCCGTCGGCGTGGCGGCGGTAGGTCGACACCAACTCGCGCATCACCACGGGTTCGTCGTTGCCCACGCCGACGCTCTCCGGCCACTTGCGGAACTGCCTTATCCAGCGCCTGAGTTCGGGTATGCGCAACGGGTCCCGTAGCCGGCGGGCGCGGTCGGCGTACAACCACACGTCCATGGCACCGTCGTCGTCGAGGCGAACCGCGATCGGCGCCAGGCGCTCCAGCATGCGCGCGACGGTGCCGTTTCCGTACACGTCGTACATGGACCCGGAGGCGTCCAGGACGAGCACCACGTGTGCCCGGACACCGCCGAGTCCCTTCTTCTCCAGACACACGGCCACCTGCTCCTTGCGCAGGTCGACCCGCCGAGCGAGATCGGCGGGCAGGGCCGAGGTGTCACCGGCGGCATCCGCGACCGTCGTACCGGGCGCCGGTGCGGGCTTGCCCGCGATCGGCACCGCGGCGCCGGCGGCCGTGTGGGCGGCTTCCGACTCTCCCGATTCGCCGGCGACGTCCACCCCGTAGTCGGTGGCCATGCCCGCCAGACCGGTGGCGTACCCCTGCCCGACGGACCGTAGCTTCCAGCCGCCTTGGCGGCGATAGAACTCGACCACGACCAGCAGCGTCTCCGTGCCGCCCCCCGGGCCCGGGCACCGCGCCGCGAACGCGCCCGCGCCGGGTGGCTTTTGCTCGTCGGCCGACGCGACGTACGTGACCAGGTCGCCGACGTCACCGAATCGCCCGCCGTCGGTCGACGCCGCCACCAGCACGCGTTCGACGTCGGACGGCAGGTCGCCGAGCGAGATCCGCACGCCCGCCCCTTGGCCTTCGTCCCCCGACGCGCCGATGCAGCGCACCGCGCCACCGGCGCCCGACGGCTGGTTGTAGAAGACGAAGTCGGCGTCCGAGCGCACTCGTCCATCGGTGCCGAGCAGCAGCGCGCACGGATCCAGAGCGGGCGTGCCGGGCCCGGGCGTCCACGCCAGGGTGACGTCCATGACGTCGGTGGGCACGACCGTGTTGGCGCCCGAGGGCAAGATCTGGGACGGGGCGGGTATTCGGTGCATCGGCCCATTGTGGCCGACGCATCCGTGCACGACGCTCCCCGAGGTCCGTTCACGTGGACCGATGCGGTTCTCGCCGCCGCCGCCGCCGGTGAACTTGCGGCCGCCGTGGACGGGCTGCAACTGGGTCGCGCCTTCCCCGTTCACCGCACCGTGGCCGAGCGCGCCGAGACCC
>NZ_JBSHGZ010000080.1:0-9685 GCF_053618075.1 Embleya sp. NPDC055664 | reverse complement strand
GCCCCACCCGGGGTCGGCGCCGCGCGGCGTTTCGCGGGTGGCGTCACCCGCGGGGTGGCCTGGTCAGTCGCCGGCGGGGTGGCTCTGCTCTTCGAGCAGTGTGCGCAGGCGGGCGTGTGGGAGGGCCGGGGTGCGGTGGCCCTCGCGGCCGACGGTTTCCTCGGCGGTGACCAAGGCGTTGAGGACGGCCTCCTCGACCGCCTGGACGGTGGCCGTGTAGAACGGGTCGATGCGGCCCCACGGGATGTGGCGCAGCGTGTCGTAGTCCTCGTCCGTGGCCGGGGACTGCGGGAAGCCACTGGCCAGGGCGCCACGGTTGGCGGTGGAGAAGGCCAGGAAGATGTCGCCGGAGAAGTGGCTGCCGGTGGTGCCGGTGCGGGCCAGGCCCATCGGGACTCGGCGGGCCAGCGCCGTGCACTGGCCGGGGAGCAGGGGAGCGTCCGTGCCGACCACCACGATGACCGAGCCCGCCCCGCCGGGGGCGAACCAGTCGGTGTCCTCCATCGGGTTGTCCGCGGTCATCCGGCGACCGACCGGCACGCCCGCGACGACGAGTTCGCGGCGCGCGCCGAAGTTGGCCTGGACGAAGGCCCCGACCGTGTAGCGGGCCGTGCCGTACTCGACCACCCGACTGGCCGTGCCCGAACCGCCCTTGAAGCCATAGCAGTTCATGCCGGTGCCGCCGCCGACGCAGCCCTCCTCGACCGGTCCCGGGACGGCCGCGTCGATCGCGGCGACCGCGTGTTCGGGGCGGACGTGCGAGCCGTTGATGTCGTTGAGGTAGCCGTCCCAGGTCTCGGCGACCACGGGCAGCAGCCACTGCCGGGCCAGGTCGGGCCGGTTGGCCACGGTCCAGTCGATCACGCCGCGGTGTACGGGCCCCACCGCGTGTGTGTTGGTGATCAGTACCGGGCCCGCCAGGCTGCCCGTCTCGTCGAGCCAACTGCTGCCGGTCATCTCGCCGTTGCCGTTGAGCGCATACCGTCCGGCGGCACAGGGCAGGCCCACGCCGGCCCGTCCGCGCGGCAACAGGGCGGTGACGCCGGTGCGTACCGACGTGCCCTCGACGAGGGTGGTGTAGCCGATCTCGACGCCGGGGACGTCGGTGAGCGCGTTGGCCGGCCCGGGTGTGCCGTCGAGGTGGATGCCCAGGGCGCGGGCGCGGGGCCGTCCCGACGGGGTGGCGGTGCGGGGGGATGCGGCGGGGGCGTTCACGTGGTGCCTTCCGGGGTGTGCCGAGCAGCGGTGTCGGGACCGGCCGCCTCGGGATCGGGGACGACCCGGTCCGGCCGCAGGTCGGGGCAGTTCGTGGCCTGGCGGGCGTGGGTCAGGATCAGGGCCAGGGCTCGCTCGGGTGGCAGCGAGGAGTTGCGGCCGACGATGTGCAGACCGTAACCGTCCTCCAGGGTGACCAGGTTCGCGGCCACGTCCGGGATCGGCTCGGTGAACCGGAAGTGGCCCTGGGCGCGCCCGATTTCCAGGATCGAGCCGTACATGGCGACCTGACGGTCGTACAGGCTCTGCGCCAGCGTGGCGTATTCGCTCTCGTCCCGGGCGGCGGCGCTGAACTCGTACAGCACCAGCGCGAGTTCGTCCTCCGGACCGGCCGGCAGCCCGAGCCGGGCGCAGGCCACCAGCTTGTCCCGGGCGTCGGGCAGTCGGGAGGCGGTGTCCGTGCGGGAGGTGTAGAAGCGGTCCGCGGCCTGCCGGTAGACCTGCCGCAGCAGGTCGCCGAGATCGCTGAAGTAGTAGTTGACCGAGCCTCGCGCGACGCCCGCCACCTCGGCGATGTCGGCCACCCGCAGCTGGGCCAGCCCGCGCCGGCCGACCGCCTCGGTGGCCGCGTGAACCAGCTGCTCGCGCCGCGCCGTCTGATTCCTCGGACGTGCCATGCACCATTCCTTGTCTTCAGTGCCAAATTATTGTCAACCCATTGACGTGGGACTCTTTCATATCGTTGACTCCGGCGTCAAAGAACTGACAAGGGAGCCACATGGCCGAAACCCAGGGCAGCCGGCCGCCCGCCGGCACCCCGCCGCCGCAGTCGCCGGCCTACGCCCAGGACCTGTCCCGTTCGCTGGGCCTGCGCGAGAACATGTTCATCACGCTGTCCGCCGTCACGCCCGCGTCGAGCGTCTTCATCATCATGCCGTCGGTGATCAGCGGACTCGGCGGCGCGGCGGCACTGGCCTTCGCGCTCGCGGCCGTCGCCGGGATGCTGATGGCCTTCTGCTACGCCGAGTTGTCCAGCGCCTTCCCGATCACCGGCGGCGAATACGCCTTCGCGGCACGTACCCTGGGCCGCGCCACGGGCTTCGCGCTGTTCGCGCTGGCGCTGCTCGCCGGGGTCCTGACGGTGGCGGTGATCGCCCTGGGCACCGGCGACTACCTGGGCGTGGTCTGGGACTCGCTGGGCGGCAAGAAGACCGGACTGGCCGTGATCGCGGTGGCCTCGCTCGTCTCGGTGCTCGGCATCCGCACCAACGCCTGGGTCACCGGGGTGTTCCTGGCCGTCGAACTCGCCGCGATCGCCGTACTGGCCTGGCTGGGTCTGGTCAACGTCGAGCAACCGATATCCACCCTGTGGACGCCGCACGCGCTCGGCGAGAACGGCGTGCTCGTCGGCGCCTCGGCCGGGCTCGTCTCGTCCTTCGCCGCGAGCGCGCTGTTCGCCTACAACGGCTACGGCACGTCGGTGTACTACGCCGAGGAGACCCGACAGGTCTCCTCGATCGGCAGGATCGTGATGTGGTCGCTCGGGATCACCGTGGTCGCGGAGTGCCTGCCGCTGGTGGCGGTGCTCCTGGGTACGCCGAGTACGAGCGCACTCATGGCGGCCCCGTCCCCGATGAACTACTTCCTGCTCGAACGCGGCGGCGACACGGTCAACACCGTGGTCAGCCTGGGCATCGCGATCGCCATCGTCAACGCGGTGATCGCGATCATGCTGCAGATCGGCCGACTGGTGTACTCCTCCGCCCGCGACCGGGCCTGGCCCGACGTGGTGGGCCGGCCGCTGGCCGCGGTGCACCCGCGTCTGCGCACTCCCGTCCTGGCCACCCTGCTCATGGGCGCCGCCGCGATCGTCGTCGCCTGGCTCGTTCCGCTGGACAAACTGATCCTGGCCACCGGCGCCAATCTGGTGCTGCTGTACATCTTCGTCGCCGTCGCCGCGCTGTACGGCCGGATCTCCGGGGCGACCGCCCACGCGACGTACCGGATGCCCGCCTGGCCGTGGGTCCCGGTGGCCGCGATCGGCGTGATGGCCTACGTCCTGTACGAGTCGATCGACGCCGACTGGCGCCCGGCCGGCATCGCCGTGGCCATGGTCGCGGCGGGATACCTCTACTACTACGCCTACCTGTACCCCAGGCGTGAGCACCGCTGGACCATGCCCGACCCGGTTCGGGACACGACCGAGTAGCCGATCGCCCCCGGGTGGGTCGGGGCCGTCCCCCGCCGGCCCCGACCCACCCGCTCAGGCCGCCGTGAGGCGGCGCCAGGGACGGGAGTCCGCGTCGGCCGGGGTGCCGTCGAGGACGTGGGCGGCGCGGTCGGCGGGCTCCAGGGTGACGGTGGCCAGGCTCGCCCAGCGCGCGCCGAGGGGTTGGGCGGGATCCGGGACGCACGTCACCGGCGGCTCGCCCGGCCCGGTCACCAGGAGCCGGGCCAGCCCGGCCGGCGTGGCGGGCGGCTCGGTGCGGGCGAGCCGGTCCCGGACGAAGTCGTAGCGCTGCCCCGAATCGGGCTGGTACAGCCGGGACTTCTCCGCCTCGGCGGGCACCGGCGTCAGGAAGTGGTTGGTGCGCAGCAGGTATCCCCCGGCCGACTCCGGCCGGATCTCGAACACCCCGACGGGGCTCAGATCGAGCAGCACGGCCTCGCCCTCGTCGAAGAGCGCGAACGACCCGGACGAGGCGACGGGCGCGCCGCGGATGATCTCGACGGCCTCGGCGACGCCGCCCGCCTCGCCGAGCACGATCGCGGCCAGGACGTGCATCGGCACGCCGCCGACGCCGTCGCGCTCGTGGCCGAGGATGTTGAAGTGCAGGGCGAGCCCGGCACTGTTGACGCCGATCTTGCCGAGGATGCCGTGTTCGGTGATGCCGACGAAGTCGTACCGGCCGCCGCGCGACTCCACCGTGTGCCACAGGTCGCGCAGTTCGACGTGCCAGTCCCAGGTCTGCACGCCGAACGTCCGCGCCGCGCGCCCCGGCCCGCCCGGGACGCGGCGCACGATCGTGGTGCACTCGCCCGGGGGTACGGCCGCGCTGCGGGCCAGGATCTCGGTGCGCGCGTTGAGCGCGGCCACCCGCCACGGGTCGAGGCCGGCGCCGTGCGCGATGCCCTCGATCTCGGCCCGGGCACCGGCGTGGAACTTCCCGATCGTGTCGAGGGCACGTTCGGCGTCGGCACGCACCCGGTCCGGGGTGATGCCGCCGAGCGCGAACAGGCGGTCGTACGCGTCGAGTGCGGCGGGGATGCCGTCGCGTAGTCGTTCGCCGCGCGCGACGCCGCGCGTGTGCGGGTCCGCGGCCGCGACCGCCACGTGGCGACGGGGGCGAGGGGATGGCGGGACTTCGAGCGTGGTCACGGGCGTCCTTCCGGGGAGCGCGGGTGGAGGCGGACCTCGCCGCCGACGACGGTGGCCAGCACGGCGTTTCCGGGCTGCGCCTCGGGTGCGAGGGCGAGCGGATCGGCCGCGAAGACGGTGAGGTCGGCGAGGAAGTCCGGGGCTATGCGGCCGAGTTCGGCGCCGGCCCCGGCGGCGTGGGCGGCGGCGACGGTCATCCCGGCGTAGCACTCGCGGGCGGTGAGCGCCTGATCGGGCTGTACGGGCGCCGAGTTCGGCTCCTCGACGGGGCGGCGCAGTTGGCAGTCGGCGAGGCCGATACGCGGGTCGCCGGGGCCGATCGGCCAGTCCGAGCCGAGTGCCACCACGGCGCCGTGGTCGAGCAGGTCGCGGGTACGCCAGCCGTGCGCGACCCGGTCCGGCCCGATCCGGCGCGACCAGTTGTCGGTCCCGTCGGCGCGGGTGTGCCGGGTGGCGTGCGCGGGCTGGAGGCTTGCCACCACGTCGAGTTCGGCGAAGCGGCCGAGGAGGTCGTCGGGGATGGACTCGATGTGCTCGATGCGGTGCGGGGCTTGGTCGACCGGACCGACCTCCTCGATCACGTCGAGGGCGAAGCGCACCGCCCGGTCGCCGATCGCGTGGGTCGCGGTCGGGATGCCGCGCTGCGTGAAGAACCGCATCGCGGCGCGGTAGGCGTCGACGTCGCGCCACAGCGGCTCGCGGTTCTCGCCGTGGGTGTCGGGGTGGTCGAACCACGCGGTGCCGTTGTCGGCGGTGCCGTCGAGCATGAACTTGGCCCCCGCCACGTGCCAGCGCCGACCGCGGCGGCCCTGGAGGTCGGCCACGTGTTGCCAGACGTCCGGACCGGAGTCGGCCGGCACGAGCGGGGAGCAGCGAATGCGCAGCGGTAGCTCGCCGTGGGCCTCGATGTGCCGGTACACCGCCTCGGACGGGTCGGCGAAGTCGAGCGCGTGCAGCCCGGTCAGACCGCCGGCGGCGAGCAGTTCGAGCCGGTCCCGGACGAACTCTGCGGCGGTGTCCAGGGGTACCTCGGGGTAGTGCGCGAACACCAGGTCCATGGCCTGGAGTTCGACGATGTAGCCGGTCGGGCGCCCGTCCGGGTCGACCTCGACGGACGAGGCGTCGGTGAAGGACTCGCGGCCGGTCAGGCCGATCAGCTCGACCACGTGCGGGCTGACGACCAGGGCGTGTGCGTCGCGGGTCATCAGGGAGATGGGCACACCGGGGAATCGTTCGCCGAGGACGAGTCCGGTCGGGTCGCCGGCGAAGACGTTCACGTCGAGGTCGTAGCCGGTGATCCAGGCGTCGGCGGGCCGCTCCCGCACGGCACCGGCCAGTCGCTCGCAGACTTGGTCGAGGGTGCCGGCGCCGAGCAGGTCCACGCCGCTGCCGATGGAGATCGAGCCCCAGACCGGATGGGCGTGCACGTCGACGAGGCCGGGCAGGATGGTCGCGCCCGGGAAGTCGTGGACGACGGTGTCGGGGCCGCGCAGCGCGGCGATGTCGGCGGCGGGGCCGACGGCGAGGATGCGGTCGCCGGTGATGGCCACGGCGTCGGCGCGGTCGAGTGGGTCGGGGGCTGCGGGAGCGGCGGTGGGCTGTTCGAGGTGCCGGGCGAACAGGATGACGTCGGCGTACACGCGGATTCCTTCGGTCTTGCAGGGTGCTCGGGGTGCTGGGTTGCGTGGGTTGCCCGGGCTGTGTGGGTTGCCCGGGCTGTGTGGGGTGCCCGGTGTCTTCCGGGTGGGGTCACGCCTTGGGGATCGTGCCGGTCGCGCGGGCGACGCCCCAGTAGATCGCCGCGGCCGTGATCATCCCGGACGGGATGGCCAGGTCCACGTCCGCCATCGCCGCGGCGATCGGTCCGGTCCAGAAGCTGGTGTTCACCCACATCGCGGAGACGAGGCCGCCGCCGATCAGCGCGAGTACGCCCGCCGGGTGCACACCGCGGTGGTACCAGAAGGGCCCGCCGCGACGTTGTTCGAGCAGGTCGGCCCCGTGGTATCGATTGCGCCGCAGGACCAGGTCGGTCACCGCGACCGCCATCGCCGGACCGGTCGCCACGACCACGAGTTGCAACATCGTCTGCACGCTGTCGAGGAAGTCGACGACCAGGATCGCGTACAGCGTCATGGCGGTGCCGAGCACGCCGATGATCAGTACGGCGGGGATGCGGGCGAGCCGGACGCCGACGGATTGGATGGACAGGCTCGCGCTGTAGGCGGTCATGCCGTTGTTGGTCATCGTGTTGACCACCACCGCGATCACGAAGACGGGGATGAACCAGCCCGGCAGGATGCTTTCCAACGCGGCCTCGGGGTCGCTCATGTCCAGGCCGGTGGCGGCGAGGGCGCCCACGGTGGTGAAGACGACGCTGGGCAGGTACGCGCCGACGGCGGTCCAGCCGGCGATGGCGTACGGGTTGCTGTCGCGCGGCAGGTAGCGGGCCAGGTCGGGGCTGTTGGCGTAGGACAGTGGGGTGGAGGCGATGATGGTGAACCCCGCGCCGAGCGCGGCGGCGAGGGCGGCGCCGTGCAGCGGTTCGGCCGGCGTGTACGACCAGTCGGTCTCGGCGAGCACGTAGCCCGTCACCACGACGAACACCACGGTCAGGAACACGCTGAGCCCGGAGTACAGGCGCACGATCGTGGCGTATCCGTAGATCGCGATCAGGATCGTGCCGGCCGCGATGGCGCAGATCACCGCGGCGTCGACGGCCGAGTCGTCGGGCAGACCGTAGCGTGCGGCCAGGCCGATGCCGGCGACCGAGGCGGCCGACCAGTTCAGCGCGAGGTAGGCCGCGGCGATCAGCCATCCGGTCAGGACCAGGACCACCTTGTTGCCCAGGACGCCGTACATGGCGCGTGAGATTACCGACCCGCTGGTGCCGGCGACGGGGCCGGAGGCGGCGATCACGCCGGTACAGATCCACAGCAGGTTGCCGGCGAGGATGAGCCCGATCGCCTGGACGAGGGACAGGCCCATGATGATCAGCGTGGCGCCGACGACAAAGCTCAGATAGCTCACGTTCGGGGCGGCCCAGACCGCGAACAGCCGGCGGGGATCCCCGCCGCGCTCGTCGGCGGGGACCTGGTCGATGCCGCGCGTTTCCCGGTGCCCGGCGGATCCGGAACCGGGTATGTCCTGCGGTCTCGCGTCGGGGGTGGGCTTGGTGGTGGTCATCGGGGGCCTCTCGGGGTCGGCCGGCCGAGCCGGTTATTGGTCGCATGGCCAACTGGCTAATGGTCGCACATCCAATAAGCTGTGGGCCATGGCGTCAAGACCCCAACCCACCCGCGTTCGCAAGCTGCCCGACGAGCGCCGCGCGGAGATCCTGCGCAGCGCCGCTCGGATCGCCCTCGAAGAGGGCCTGGAACGCATCACGCTGCGCCGGGTCGCCGACGAGTTGGGGGTGCGGCCGGGGCTGATCGGCCACTACTTCCCGGCCGCGGACACCCTGGTCGTCGAGGCGTTCACGGACGCGGCGACGAAGGAGCGCGACACGTTGTTGCCGGCGGACGAGGAGGGGCTGGCGCCGATCGACCGGCTGGCCCGGTTCCTGGTCCGGCTGGCCGACGGGACGTATCTCGACCTGAGCCGGCTGTGGCTGAACGCCCGTCACCTCAGCCGATTCAAGGAGGGCCTGCGCGACGCGGTCGGCGCGCAGGAGACGGTGACCCGTACCGCGCTCACCGCCCTGATCGAAGCGGGCGTCGCGGCGGGGGAGTTCGACACCGACGACGCCCTCGGTGCGGCCCTGCACATCTTGGTCACCGTCGACGGCCTCGGCTCCTACGCCAACGCCGACGCCGACGTCAAGCTCGACCACCCGGCGCTCGACGACATGGCGATCAGCACGGCGGAACGCGAACTCGGCCTGGAACGGGGCACGTTGCGGGCGCGACTTTGACGAGGGCGGCGGCGTCGGGCTTGTACCGGCCGTAAACCCGGTTGCCGGGCGCGGTGCGGGCGGCGGAGGATTTCGCCATGTCACAGGCCAGGTCCGGGGGTTCCGCGTTGCGGCCGTACCCGAAGATGTCCGCGAAGGCGCGGCCCGGGGCGGGCGGCGGGCGCGAGTGGGTGGCGGCGGAGAAGGTCCACGGAGCGCATTTCGCGGTGGTGTGCGACGGCTCCGGGGTGCGACCGGCCAAGCGGCGCGAACTGCTGTCCGACGAACTGCTGGACGACTTCTTCGGGGTCGCCAGGATCTGGCCCGGGTTGGCCGTGGGCGCGGCGCGGTTCGCCGCCGTGTTGCGGGCGGCGTGGGGTGAGACGGCCTCGGTGACCGTGTACGGCGAGCTGGCCGGTGGGTGCTACCCGCATCCGGACGTCCCGGCCGATCCCGCCTGCGAGCCGGTGCAGACCGGCATCTGGTACGCGCCCGACCTGCACTGGTTGGTGTTCGACGCGGCGGTGGAGACGGCGGACGGGCGGTGCTGGATCGCGGACCGCGCGTTGCGGGCGGGCGCGGCCTGCGCGGGGCTGCGCTGTGTGCCGGCGCTCGGGCACGGCTCGGCGCACTCGCTCGGGGATCTGTCGTGTGAGTTCGCGAGCCTGGTTCCGGGCCTGCTCGGGCTGCCGCGCATCGAGGACAACCTCGCCGAGGGGTATGTGCTCAAGCCGGCCGGGGAGTGGTGGGAGCACGATGGGGCCCGCCCGGTGGTCAAGGTGAAGCAGGACGGCTTCGCCGAGGACCGCCGCTTCGCCGGCTCCCGGCCGTACCTGGCCCCGCCGGAGGGCGCCGCCGGGGTGCCGGCGTGGTTGCTGGTCCGAGCGGCGACGCTCCTGACGCCGACCCGCGCGGCTGCGGCGGTGAGCAAACTCGGGCCCCGGGCGGCCCTCGACGCGGTGGCCGAGGAGATCTCCCGCGACGCGGCGGAGGAGATCGCCGACGAGGTGGGCGGCCTGTCGGATACGCAACTGCGAAGCCTGACTCGGGCGTTGGAGCCGGGAGCCGGCGCGCTTGCCCGCTTCGACGCCGCCGAACGTGAGGGTGCGCGAGGGGGGCGCGGGCGCGGGCGCGGTTCGGGGTGAGTGTGCCGCACTTGTGCGGGCGGGCATGCGGGCGGGGCGCGGCGGGCCGAGTGCCGG
>NZ_JBSHGZ010000079.1:0-9768 GCF_053618075.1 Embleya sp. NPDC055664 | reverse complement strand
CCGAACGCCCCCGGTCCGCGGCCGCCGCGCCGCGTGGGCCGATCGTGCCCCGCGAGGACGCCGCGCCGCCGGTCAAGACGCCCAAGGGCCTGCCCAAGCGCACCCCGGCGGCCAATCCGCCCGCCCCGGAGGCGCCGGCCGCGAAACTGGTCGCGCCGGGCGCGCTGTTCGAGGCGACCGGGTCGACGGCACGCCCCGAGGTCGCGCCGCCCGCGCGTCGCGCGAACCCGGCGCCGGTGGCCAACGCGGCCGCGGCGCCGAGGACCGCTGCGGCGAAAAGCGCGGCGGCGGGGACCGCGGCGGGCAAGGGCACGGCGGCGAAGAGCGTGGCGCCGAAGAGTGCGACGGTGAAGGGCGCGACGGCGAAGACCGCCGCCGCGACGCCGCCCGTCGCGCCACGGCCGGCGATCGGCGGGGACGGCACGGGCCCCGCGGCCTCCGCGGTCGGTCGTACCCGGCGTGGTCTGCCCAAGCGACTGACGGCGGGCGACGACAGCGGCGCGTTCGCGATCCCGCCCGCCGCGGACCCCGCCCGGGACACCGGAACGCTCTCGGCCGCCGAACTGCGCCGACGGCTGACGGGCTTTCAGGAAGGTCTGGAGGCAGCCCGCCGGGAGGACGAACCGACCGGTCCGATCCGCCCGTCCGGGCCGATCGTGTCGACCGACGAAGAACCCACCTTCCCGCCGGACGTGCGGGAGGAGACAGGAGGTGGAGACCGGTGACCGGATCGAATGGCACCACGGCCCGCGATGTCGACTGGCTGGTGGCCGGGCTGGCCGGGGACGTCCCGGGGGTCCGCGAGGTCGTCCTGGTCTCCTCCGACGGCCTGATGCTGGCCAGCGCGCGCGGCCCGGAGGCGGCCGGCGCCGCCGGTGACGCCGAGGAGCAACTCGGCGCGATCGTCAGCGGCCTGGTGGCCCTGGCGGAGGGCACCTCGCGGGTGCTCGACATGGGCGCGGTCCGCCAGGAGATCGTCACGATGGCCGAGGGCTACGTCGTGGCGATGTCGATCAGCGACGGCTCCTGTCTGGGCGTGCACGCGGGCGGGTCCGCCGATCTGGGCGTGATCGCCTACCAGATGACCTCGTTCGTTCGGCGCGCCGGCCACGTCCTGACGCCGGCCCTGCGCGCACAGATGCACCAGGACCGTGGAGGTGGTCGCGTTGGCTCCTGACGGCGGTTATTCCGACTACGACGACGCAGGGGGTTTTCCGGCCCGTCCCGAACCGGGCGGTCGCACCTCGCGCGTGCGTCCCTACACGCTGACCCGCGGCCGGACCCGCTACGGCCACGTGCTGCTGGTCGAAACGCTCGTCACCACCCTGGACTGCCCGCAGGACGAGACCGGCGACATGCCCGAGGTGGCCCGCATCGTGCACCTGTGCCGCGGCGTGCGGTCGGTGGCGGAGGTGGCGGCGATCCTGCACATGCCGCTCGGCGTGGTCCGGGTGTTGATCAGCGACCTGGCCTCGCAGGGCCGGATCAGTGTGTACCAGGCCGAGCACGAGGCCGGCCGACCCGATCGTGCGCTGCTGGAGAGGGTGCTCGGTGGACTACGCAAGATTTGACCTCGGCGGTGTCGGCGGCCTCGGCGACGAGGTCCCGGCCATCCCGATGCCGGCCGCGGGCGCGTCCGGTCGGCGGATCGGCGAGGGGCCGCCGATCACCTCGACCAAGATCGTGGTCGCGGGCGGTTTCGGCGTCGGCAAGACCACACTGGTGGCCGCCGTGTCGGAGATCCCGCCGTTGACCACCGAGTCGGTCATGACGGTGATGAGCGAGGACGTCGACGACCTGTCCGGTCTGCCGGAGAAGCGCACCACCACGGTCGCGATGGACTTCGGCCGGATCACCCTGGAAGCCGACCTGGTGCTCTACCTGTTCGGTACCCCGGGGCAGAACCGGTTCTGGTTCATGTGGGACGACCTGGTGCGCGGCGCGGTGGGCGCGATCGTCCTGGTGGACACCCGCCGACTGGAGGACAGTTTCCCGGCGGTGGACTACTTCGAGCGGTCCGGGATCCCGTTCGTGGTCGCGGTCAATCTCTTCGACGGCGCGCCGCGCTATCCGGAGGAGGACCTGCGCGACGCGTTGTCGATCGGCCCACGCACGCCGATGACCGAATGTGACGCGCGGGACCGGGAGAGCGCGGTGAACGCGCTGGCCGAGTTGGTCGTGCACGCCATGGACCTGACACCGTAACGGGAGGGAGCACACCCGTGGAGCCGCTGCCCGATGTCACCCTGCGTGCGATCGGGCGGGTGTCCGCCCCGCGCGTGGAACTCGTGGACGATCACTGGGGGAACGTGTCCTCGGTGATCCGCCTGGACGGGGAACGCTTCGGCCCCGAGGCGCTGTTCGGTCTTGACGACTTCTCCCACCTGGAGGTGGTCTTCCACTTCCACCGGGTCCCGGACACCGCCGTCGAGACCGGCGCCCGCCGGCCGCGCGGCAATCCGGCCTGGCCGCTCGTCGGCATCTTCGCCCAGCGCGGCAAGAACCGCCCGAACCGTCTCGCCGTCTCCCGGTGTGCGCTGGAGCGGGTGGACGGCCTGGACGTCCACGTGCGCGGCCTCGACGCGGTCGACGGCACGCCGGTGCTCGATCTCAAGCCCTACCTCGCCGAGTTCGGCCCGCGCGGCGAGCTTCGCCAGGCGGCGTGGTCGAGCGAGTTGATGGCCGACTACTACGCCGACTGAGCGCGGCGGGTTCGGGCCCGCCGAACGGCCGGCGGTGTCGGGTCGTGGTGGTCAAGCGCGTCGGGTGGCCCACCGGTATCGGTAGGTGTGCCAGGGCCAGTTGGTGGTCACCTGCCCGTCGGCGCCCTTGTACCAGCTCGTACAGCCCGCCTCGAACACGGTGCCCGCCACGCCGGCCGCGAGCGCCCGCCGGTCCGCCTCGTACTCGGCCGCGCCCACCTCGTGGACCCGGCCGTCGCGGATCCTGCGCACCACGTACGCCACCTGACTCTCGATCATGTAGATGATCGAGTTGTGGCCCAGGTTCGTCCCCGGCCCGTACAGCAGGAACAGGTTCGGGAAGCGCGGCACGGTCATCCCCAGTCGGGCCGCCGCCCCCTCCCGCCACACGTCCTGCAGCCGCACGCCGTCGCGCCCGACGATGTCCATCGGCCGCAGGAATTCGGTGGCCAGGAACCCGGTGCCGTGGATCAGGGTGTCCACGGGGTAGTCCCGCGCGGCGGTGCGCGGTCCGCTCGGGGTGATCTCGGTGATCGGGTCGGTGACCAGTTCCACGTTGTCCCGGGTCAGGGTCGGGTAGAAGTCGGCCGAGATCAGGATGCGTTTGCAGCCGATCGGGAAGTCCGGGGTCAACCGGGCCCGCAGCGCCGGATCGGCGATCTGCGCGGCCAGGTGCCGGCGTGCCGCGTGCCGGGCCAGGCGGGCGCCGACGTTGCCGCGCACCGCCCAGTAGACCGCGGTCTCGCCGCGCAGATAGGTCGCCGCGCGCACCGCGGTCCGAGCCGGCGGGAACCGGCGGAAGACCCGGTGCGCGATCCGCCCGTAGGCCCGATCCGGCTTGGGCACCACCCAGTTCGCGGACCGCTGGAAGACGTACAGCCGGCGCACCCGCGCGGCGATGCGCGGCACGAACTGCACCGCGCTGGGCCCGGTGCCGATCACCGCAACGGTGCGGTCGTTCAGGTCGTGGTCGTGCCGCCACCGCGAGGAGTGGAACGCGGTGCCGGCGAACGAGTCCAGGCCGGGCAGGTCGGGATAGCGCGGCCGGTTGAGCTGGCCCACGGCCGAGACCAGCACCCGGGCGGTCGCCGACCCGCGCGAGGTCTCGATCCGCCACACCGCGGCCGTCTCGTCCCAGCGCGCGGCGTTCACCTCGGTACCGAGTGCCAGGTGGGCCCGGATACCGAACGTCCGGGCGCACTCGTGCAGATAGCGCAGGATCTCGTGTTGCTCGGGGAACACCCGGGACCAGTCGGCCCGTTGCGCGAACGAGTACGAGTACAACATCGACGGGATGTCGCAACCCGCGCCCGGATAGGTGTTGTCGCGCCAGACGCCGCCGAGGTCGTCGGCCTTCTCGTAGACGGTGAAGTCCTCGATGCCGGCGCGGCGCAGCCGGATCGCCATGCAGATCCCGGCGAACCCGGCCCCGATGATCACCGTCCCCGGCATCGCGAACCCCCTTGACGTCAGGGCCGATACGGCCGGACGAGGTAGAACTCGGTGGCCGGCGGGGCACTCGAACCCGCCGCGCGCAACGCCGCGTCGGCCGCCGCGCGCCCGCTTTCGGCGGCCCCCTCCATGGTGGCCGGGTCGATGCTGTCGCGTACATGGTCACCGGCCGGAAAAGGTTGGGCACCCGCCGCGCCGGCCGCCTCCTCAGCCGCTCAGGCCGGCGCTGATCAGCCAGATGTGCTCGCAGGTCGCGGCGACCTCCGGCAACTTGTCCAAAGACTCCCGCGAGGCGTGATAGAAGGTGCGCTCGATCATCCAGCACAGGGCGCGCGCCATCGCCGAGGCCTGTTGCGGTTCGGTGCCGGCCGGCACACCGGCGCGTTCCAGGACGGCGGTGATCGCCTCGATGAACAAGTCGGCGGTGTGACTCCACAGTTCGCCGATCTCGGGCACAGTCAACGACAGGTCGATCGCGGTGCGCATGACCGTGCCGTGCGCGTTCCACAGTTCGACCGTGCGCCGCATGGCCGTGGCGACGGCCGCTCGCGGCTCGTCGTGCCGCGCGGTGGCCCGCGAGCGTTGGACAACAACCGGCAATGCCGGTCCTCACGGCCCGCCGGCCGTAGCCACATCCCCTGCGCGGTCGCCTCGACGCGCACTCCGCCGAGTACCGGCACGCCCGGCTCCCGTACGGTCGCGGTCAGGACTTGTTCGATCGCGTCGGCCAGTACCGGCCCCTTCAGGGCGGCGATCGGCACACCGGCCGGCGCCCCGGCCAACGAGGACTTGACCACGGCGGCCTTGCGCCGTGCCGCCTCCGCCTCCGCATCCGCATCCGCATCCGCATCCGCATCCGCGAGCACCCTGGCGACATGCTCGTCGATCAGCCGCGACGCCTCCACGGGTCCGGCGTCGAGGACGGCGTCGACCTCGGCAAGCGGCATCGCGATCTCACGCAGTCGGCGCAGCGCCGTGGCCCGCGCCACCTGGTCGGCGCTGTAGTAGCGGTAGCCCGAGACGGGATCGACCTCGGCAGGGTGCAGCAACCCGGAGTCCGCATGGAACCGCAGCGCACTCGAGGTCAGACCACTGTGTCGGGCGAAGGCCCCGATCGGCATCAACTCGGTATCCGGCATCCCGACATCCTTGGGCTTCATCCGACTCGAAGGTCAACACCGGTCGGGCTCCGACGCCGCCCCGGCGGCGCCGTCGCATACTCGACCGACACATCTTCCGCTGAATTGTCGGATTTACTGACAAATCCACACGGAGGGCACGCGGGAGAATACCGGCATGCCCGAGCAGGAAATCGCCGACACAGCCGTAAATCGAGCCCTGTCGCCGGAGTATTTTCGTGCCGATCCGATGAGCGGCGCCCTGAAGAGCAGCATCATTCCGCCGGCGGAGCCCTCTCACGCCACCTTGGCGGCACCCTCGGATTCCTCCTTCCGGGTCAAAATCGAAGAGTTGGCCCCGGCCGCCGGCAAGGCGGTCTCGGTAGCCATGGAACTGAGGAGTCTGAGCGCGGACATCAACCACGGCCCGCCGGCGGGAACACCGGGGTTCATGACCGGTTTCCAACTGGGCGAGCTGAGCCGCGAGTGGGGCGGCGCGATCGCCCACCTCGCCGACCGGGCGCAGGCGGGGGCCGACAGGATCTACCGCACGCGAACGAAGTACGCCCAAACCGAGACGAACGTCGCCACCGACTTCACGGCGGGGTCGTAACCATGGTCGGCTTCACCGAGCTGAGGGCCGCGAACTTCGAGAGCTGGCGGGAAGCCGCCCGCACCTGGAGGACCACCGCCGGCAAACTCGCCGAACTGGAGAACACGTTCCGGACCGGGGTCAACGACGGTGTGGCGGCGGCCGGATGGAGGGGGCAGGCCGCCGGAA
This sequence comes from Embleya sp. NPDC055664, assembly GCF_053618075.1. Lineage (NCBI taxonomy): Bacteria > Bacillati > Actinomycetota > Actinomycetes > Kitasatosporales > Streptomycetaceae > Embleya > Embleya sp. NPDC055664. The sequence goes on along the minus strand of NZ_JBSHGZ010000079.1, from coordinate 3,715 downwards.
CGGCCGACCGGGATCTCGAAGTGACGGTTCGACAGATCGCCGTCTCCGCAAGCCAGGCGCAGACCATCGGTATCGCGGCCGAACGTGCGGCATCCGAACTGCCCGCGATTCAGACCACGTTCCGCGCGGCCATCCAGGAGGCCGAGACCTCCGGTCTCCGGATCGTGGAAACCCCGGGCGGATACACCGTGCAGGCCGCCGCCCCGCCCGCCGCGACCGGCAATCCCACTCCGGCGGATGCGGCACGGCAACAGAGCACCATCGACGGCTTCGTGGCCCGCTTCGACACACTGCTTCGCCAGGCGAGCGAGGCCGACGCCAAATTCGCCGCGACACTGACCACGCTGATGCCGGCCGACGTCGCGGAAACCCGGCCGGACTCCTGGCAGAACAGCGTCGAGGACACCCGGCGCGTGGCCGGCCTGTACGGCGTGGGCCCGGTCCCGAACCTGGATCCCACGCAGGCGGCGGCCTGGTGGCGCGGCCTGTCCGAGGAACAGCGGGCCCTGTACCTGGCCGCATATCCGCGCCGACTCGGCAGCATGGACGGCCTCCCGGCAGCCGTTCGCGACACGGCCAACCGCACCGCCCTGGACCAACGTCTGACCGAACTCGCCCCGGCACTGGCCGGCGGCAGATCCCCCGACCACGACAAACGCGAGTGGGAAAACCTCACGAAGATCAAGAAGGTGTTGGTCGCCGGATACGCTCGACCGCCCGGCAAGGAATTGATGCTGCTGAAGTTCGGGGACAAATTCCTCGACGGCCAGGTGATCATGTCCGTCGGCGATCCCGACAAGGCAAAGCACGTCGCCGTGCTGGTTCCCGGGACCGGCGCCACGGTGGCCGACAATCTCGCGGGCGGGATTACCCGGGCGGACAGGATCCGGGACACCGCGGTGGGTTTGACGGACGGAAAAAGCGGTGTGGCGTCGGTCTTCTGGCTCGACTACGACGCACCCGAGAAAAAGGGGATCGGCAGCATGGCCGGATGGGCGCGCTCCGAGGAGGGGGCGCCACGGTTGCACTCCTTCGTCGGTGGAGTCCGCGCCCAAGGCAACGATCATCACATCACGGTCATCGGCCACAGTTACGGAACCGCACTCGTCGGCGACGCGGCAAAGACCGGTGGACTGGCAGCCGACGACATCGTCGCCCTGGGCAGTCCCGGAATACACGTCAAGCACGCGGAGGACCTGAAAATCGACCCGGGCCACGTGTGGGCGGACCGCTCACCGGTAAAGCTCGACGAAGACCAGGCCGTCGTCGACCTGGGAAGCGCAAAACACGGCACCGACAAGGAGCCGAGCCTATTCGACATGGCCGCCGACGCCGCCATCGGCAGCGACGACCGGGTCAGCCCGACGGACGAGGCGTTCGGCGGGAAGCGCCTGCAAGGCGATGCCGACGGCCACAGCGGCTATTGGGATACCGGCGGCGAAAGCCTGCTCAACCAGGGCAAGATCGTGGCGGGTATGTACAACGATCCGAATCCGCTGAACCGACCCCACGTCAAGTAGGGCGCACATCGTGATCGCACACCGCCTGTCCGGTATAGCCGCGGCCTTGTCTGCGGTGTTGGTATTGATTCTGGCTTCGGGATGTGGAGATTCCATGAACAAGCAGGACGTCAAAGTCCCCGAAATGTCCGAGGATCAGGCCGGGGCCACCGCCGAGGAATACACGCGGCTGGTCATCGAGGGAATCAGGGCTCCCGTCGTCGATCGTGCGCCGTCGTTCAATGTATCCCCGTGCGGAGAGGTGATGAGCGGGGAGGATTCCATCGAGAAGACCTTCACCGCACTGCGCATCCAAAACATCACGGTGCCTTCACAGCAGCAGGAGTCGGTATTCCGGCGGGCTCGCGCCACCATCGAAGAAATGGGATTCCGAATCCGAAAATTCGAGACGGCGACGGCCGCCGGAAAAGGTGCGGGCAACCTGACGGCGATGAAGCCCGCGGATGGATTCTCGATTACTTTGCAATCGACGGCATCGGCGGAGGAAGTGATGATCATGGTCGCCGGCCCGTGCCTGGCCCGGCCGAGGGCATCGGCGGGCGGCAGCCTTCAGGAGCCACCCGCCGGTCGAACCTCACAGGCATGACGCGCCGGCGGGCGAGGCCCCGCCCGCGCTCAGAACAGCTTCAGCTTGTCGTCCTCGGTGCCGCGCAGCGCGTTGTAGTCCAGCGTTACGCACGTGATGCCCCGGTCGACCGCCAGGACCCTCGCCTGGGGCTTGATCTCCTGGGCCGCGAAGACGCCCTTGACCGGGGCGATCAGCGTGTCCCGGTTGAGGAGTTCGAGGTAGCGGGTGAGTTGTTCGACGCCGTCGATCTCGCCCCGGCGCTTGATCTCCACCGCCACGGTGGTGCCGTCCGCGTCCCGGCACAGGATGTCCACCGGGCCGATCGGGGTGGGGTATTCGCGGCGGATCAGCGTCCAGCCCGCGCCGAGCGCGTCGAGGCGGTCGGCCAGCAGTTCCTGGAGGTGCGCCTCGACGCCGTCCTTGACCAGGCCGGGGTCGATACCCAGCTCGTGCGAGGTGTCGTGGAGGACTTCCTCGATCGTGATGATCAGCTTCTCGCCGCCCTTGTTGATCACCGTCCACACCCCGTCCCCCTCCTTGAGGGTGCACGGCGGACTCATCCAGTTCAGCGGCTTGTACGCGCGGTCGTCGGCGTGAATGGACACGCTCCCGTCCGACTTGACCAGAATGAGCCGAGGGGCGGACGGCAGGTGGGCGGTGAGTCGCCCGACGTAGTCCACGGAGCAACGGGCGATGACGAGACGCATGCCCCGACGCTACCGCCTCCGAAGCCCCTCCCCCGGCCATCCCCCGGCTCCGGCCGCACCCCGTGTGACGCACCTCATCGTGCCGACCTTCGACCACGTCGAACACCGCGCATGACCGCCGTCGCGGACACGGCGCGATGATCGAACGGGGGAGCGGCCCGCCGGGCGCATGCCCTCTCCCGAACCGCGTTCACCTCCGGTTCGCTCTGGAGCAATGCGTAGGCGATGACTTACGGTGAGTCCGGAGACGGTGCGGGCCGGGCGGATGCGCGTTCGGGGCGTGCCGTGGGCTATGCACGGGTGCCACCAGCCACTGCCACGTACGAGACACGACCCGAACCGCCGGGCGAACTTGCGTACGTCCCGGCCGGAAGGAGCACCGATGTCGCTCGATGTGCCTCCGAAGCTGTTGGAGCAGGCCGAACAGGGTGAGGTCGACGAGGCGGAGTTCGTCGACTGCGTGCGTGACTCGCTGCCCTACGCCTGGAATCTCGTCGCCGCCCTGGCGACACAACTGCGGGTGGATGGCGGCGCGTTCGCGGACAACCAGGTGCCGCCCGCCACCGAGACCGAGCGTGGACAACTGCTGCGCGCCCTGGCCTCGGACGCGATCCGCGGCTCGATGGAACGGCACTTCGGGGTCAAACTCGCGTTCCAGAACTGCCACCGGGTCGCGGTCTTCCCGATCGAGGGCCTGGACGCGGACCGGTACGCGAAGTTCACCTCGATCCGCGGCCAGTTGCTCAACCAGTCACCGACCCTGCGCGACTGCTGATCCCGCATCGGCAGGCTTCGGCGGCGCGGGCGGGCCCCACGGCACGCCCCCGCCCCCCCCATCCCCCCCCGCGCCCGGGCCCCCCCACCCGCCCCCCCCGCCCCCCCACCCCCACGGGCCCCCACCCCCCCCCCCCCCCAGGGGT
>NZ_JBSHGZ010000078.1:0-10596 GCF_053618075.1 Embleya sp. NPDC055664 | reverse complement strand
CGGCCGGGTCGCGCCCGGCCGTGCGTCCGCCCGGACCACCACATCGGCCCTAGCCGGCGGCGTTCCAGCCGCCGCCACCGCCGAACGGGCCCCAGCCGCCGCCACCGCCGCCGCCGTGCTCGTCACCGCCGCCGTAGCCCCAGCCGCCCAGGCCGCCGCCACCACCCCAGCCGCCGTCCTGCGGAACCGACGCCGGCGCCGCGTGGTCGGCGTGCGCCGTCAGGGCGAACGCCGGGCCGGCGGCCACACCCGCCATGAGCAGCGCGGCGGCAACGGTGCCGGAAGCGCGCGTGATCCTACGCATGAGATCCCCTTCTCTTCGAAGAGACCACCTCGCCCGAGGCGGTCGGGTTCATCCTGAACGCGGATCCGCGTGCGGCGGGCATCCGAACCGCCTCGAATAACCCGACGAATACCGAGACTTCCGGCATCGTCGCTGCTCACGACGCATGTCGGCGATTTTCGAAACCACCCCTACGGACGCGCTCCGCACTGCTGCATTCGGGCGATCGGTGACGAGGACCGGTCGTCGTCGGTCGGTCGGCGCAACCCGCGTTCGATGGCCTCGATGATCCGCGGGCGCAGTTCCTCGGCGCGGATGACGGCGTCGACGGAGCCGACCTCGACGGCTCGCCGAATGTCGTGCACCCGGTCGAACTCCGCTGCCACCTCGCCGAGTTTCTCCGCTCGCACCGTCGCGCGGATCTCGTCGAGCGCCGCCTTCGCCGCGGCGCGCTCCACGCCGAAGACGGTCGCGACATGCGCCTCCTGCGCCCGCACCCGCGAGTCGGCGATCGTCCGGGCCCGCACATCGCCCGCGAACACCACCGCGGCGGCGGGTGCGCCGCCCAGGACCGAGGCGAAGGAACCCTCCAGCGCAAGCACGGTCATGTTCGGGTTCAGCGCCTTGGAGAACACCACGAACGCGCCGCCGTGGTAGCGCGAGATCACGCAGAACACGATCGGCCCGCGGAAGTTCACGACCGCCCGGCCGATCTCCGCGCCGTACTCCAGTTGCAACTTCCGCATCGACTCGGGCGAGCCGTCGAACCCGGACAGGTTCGCCAACACCACCAGCGGCCGGTTGCCCGACGCGGCGTTGATCGCCCGCGCGACCTTTTTCGACGACTGCGGGAACAACGTACCGGCGGTGTAGGTGTCGGGGCCGTCCGTGGGCGGGAATCCCAAACGCGGCACCGCTCGCGACTCGATCCCGATCAGGCACACCGGCACACCGCCCAAGCGCACGTCCTGCACCGCGGCGGTGTCCGCGTCGGCCATGCCCGCCCAGCGCTCCGACGCGGGGTGATCCCGGTCGGACAGCGCGCGCATCACGGTGCGAATGTCGAACGGCTTCTTGCGGTCCGGGTTGTGCTCCGCGGAGAAGATCTCACCGACGGTGGTGAAGTCGCTGCCCGCCCACGTGTGCGGGAAGTCGCGCACGTCCCGGTCGACGGGGTCGCTCGTCGGCGCCCGTCGCGGCATCGTCTCGCCGGGTACCACGTGGGTCCGGTCGTAGTGCTCCATCAACACATCCCGCGCGGCGCCCAGGTTCGGCGCCCAGTACTGCGCCTGCCCGTTCGGGCCCATCACCCGGTCGTAGCCGCCGATGCCGAAGTTGTCCTCGGCCGACACGCCCCCGGAGAAGTCCAACGACTGCTTGCCGGTGAGCACCATGGCCGAGTCGGGGGTCATCACGAGGATGCCCTTGGTGTGCATGAGCATGGTGGCCTCGGCGTTCCAGTACGGCTGTGCGCCGACGTTGATGCCCGCGACCACGATGTTGATCTCGCCGCCGTCCTGGGTGAACGTGACGATGCGCTTGAGCGCGGCGGCCACCCAGTCCATGTTCTCCGTGCCCGACTCCATCGAGATCCGCGCACCCGACGAGAGCGCGTACCACTCCACCGGCACCCGCATGCGCTCCGCCAGGTCCAGCGCCGCGATCACCCGACGGCACTCCGGCTCGGACAGCGCCCCGAGCGACTTCGTCGGGTCGCCGAGCAGGACGACCCGGTCGATGCCCTGCGGGTGCAGCTCGGTCGGCGTGGTGACCACGCCCGCCACGATCGCCGCCGTGTTGGTGCCCCTCGGTCGGTCGACCGGCGCCAGGACGTGCTCGTCGTCGAGGTCGTACTCGACGAAGTCGCCGAGCAGACGCACCAGTTCATACGGGTAGACGGTATTGCGCGCAGCCGCGCGGAGCACCTTGCGCCGGTATTCGTCGATCGGCTCGACGGGTTCGAACGAGCGTTCGCCGACGGTGAGTTCGGTACCGCCGGAGGCGTCCATGGAGATCCGTACGGCGATCTTGTCCAGTTCACCGGTGTGCCGGCTGCGCATCCGAGCGATGACCAGGATCTCCTCCAGACCGGCGCCCTCGGTCGTCGGCAATACGCGGTCGACGAGCGTTTCCAACTCGGCACGGGTGATCTCGGTCGGCGGCCAGACGTAGATCACGATCCGGTTCGTGTCGGCGTACCCCCGCCCGGGTCGCCGGGACTGGGCGCGGCGGATCGAGTCGAGGCACGTGGCGACGACGTTCTCGGCGGTCGGCAGTGCGACCAACCTACCCTCGTGGTCCCGGAGTTCGGTGAGGTCGCGGACCTGGGCGAAGGCGACCAGGCGGTCGTCGGCGGGGTTTTCCCGGGCGACGCACTGGAAGAGGTAGACCTCCTCGTCCGAGGACGGCAGCCGGGTGAGGTCGAACTTGCTCAGCCGCTCCAACTGCATACGCTGCGCGATGTACGGGTGCAGGCCCCGGATCAACCGCTCCTCGACCATCCCGGTGTCCGACGGGCGGAACGTGAAGTGGTGGTGCATCACCGCGCCGCCGCGACCGGCCACCGTGGTGGTCAGTCGGCGCACCCGGTGTGCCAACGAGTGGGTGTCCACGACCTCGTGCAGCGCGGCGGCCATCGCGTTCGGGTTCGCCGGCTGCTTCTCCCACGCGAGATAGATGTCCGCCTCGACCGCGCCCTCGCCGTCCGCGAGTTCCGCGAGCCCGCGCAACGCGCCGCCGAGTTCGTCGAACCGCACCGCCGCGGAGACCAGGCGCGTGGCCGCCCGCTCGGCGACCACGAACGTGCAGCCGGCGACCTCGCTCGAACGCACGCCGGTGAGGCCCTTGTTGCCGTAGTACCGGCGGGTCAGCACCTCCAGCATGGTCGTGTTGTCCAGACCGTCGCGGACGAGCCGCCGGCCGAGCAGGCACACCAGCGGTTCGGTGCTGCGCACCATCGACGCGATGCGCTCGGCGCGGTCCGGGGTGTCCGGGTGCGCGTCCAGATGCCGCAGATGCCGACGGACGTCGGTGTAGACCCGGGCCCGGTTGCGGCGCAACAACGGCTGGGCCAGCCACGCGAACACCAGCCCGCGCGCGAGGTCGGCGACCACCGGGAAGCGCACCTGGGTCGCCGCGACCAGGCGCTCCAGGGCGAGGCCGACCGGCTCGCGCAACGTCGCGTCCGGCGGCGCCTCGCGCAACCACACCCGCAGCAGCGCCGAGACGACCGCGGCATCGGCGGATGCGCGTTGCCGGCCGAGGAAGATCCGGAACACCGCGGCTTCGAGCTCCGGGCACGGCTCCGGCTCGGTGACGCCGTAGTGGGCCAAGGCCTTGGCCAGCTTGGCCCGGAACGCCTGGGGCAACCCGGCCCGTTCGACGTCGAGGCTCTGCAAGTAGGTGTGGAAGTGTTCACGGGCGCTGTGCACGTGCCCCTCACCACCCACGTCCTCGCCCGCCGGGCGGTTGCGGCCCAGTTCGGCGAGGTCGGTGAACATCTCGACCAGTTCGAGCTCGTGGGCCAGCGGCCGTTCGTCGCCGTCCGACAGCGCCGCCCGGCGCGCGGCGAGGTAGTCGTCGAGCACCCGACGCTCGTCGTGCGGATCCACGTCGAAGCCCAGCAGCAGGCCGCGCAGGTTTTCCCGGCCGCGTGCGGCGCGCTCCCGGGTCGGGATCGCCTCCGGCGCGGCCGGCAGGTCCAGCTCGACGGACGCGGTGTCCTCGGCTTCGGCTTCGGCGGCGGCGAGCGGTTCCAGGCGCAACAACGCCGCTCCGACGTCGACCTGACTGCCCACCGACACGGCACATTCCTTCAACCGCGCCCGGAACGGTGCGCGCAGCACCGTTTCCATCTTCATGCTCTCCAGCACCAGGACCGGTGCGCCGGCCTCGACCTCGTCGCCGACCGCCAGGGGGGTGGCGACGACCAGGGCGGGGGCGGGGGAGCGTACGACGCCGCCCTCGTCGCGGCCGACCCGGTGGGTGACGCCGTCGACCTCGACCAGATGGGTCGGCCCGTGCGTGGCGGTGAGCAGCCGGTAGCGGGTGCCGTTGACCACGATCTGGCCGGTGTGCCGGTCGAACCGGTCGAGCTCGACATCGGCGGTACGCACCACCTCGCCCGCCTCGATGCCGACCCGGAAGCGGTGCGGGCTCACCCGCGCCACCCGCACGCGGTAGCCCACACCGCGCAGCTTCAGGTCCAGGGGGCGACCGCTCTCGTGCCGCACCTGTGGTCGCCCGCCCGCGGCGGTGGACAACAGCCGCTGCCGCTCGGCGTGTTCCTCCTCCTCGTACGCCTCGATGGCGGCGGCGGCGAGTGCGACGGCGGAGTGGCGGTGCGAGACGAGTCGGCCCTCGCCGCGCACGCGGTCGATCCAACCGGTGTCGGCGCTGCCGTCGATCAGCTCGGGCTGGTCCAGCAGGTCGAGCACGAAGCTCTTGTTGGTGGCGCCGCCCTCGATGATCACCGTGGTCTGCGCCATCGCCCGCCGCAACCGGCCCAACGCCTCGTCGCGGTCGTGCCCGTACGCGATGATCTTGGCGATCATCGAGTCGAAGTCGGCGGGGATGGTGTCGCCCTCGCTGACGCCGGTGTCCACGCGGATGCCGGGCCCGGCCGGCAGGTCCAGGCGGGCGATCCGACCCGGGGAGGGGGCAAAGTCGCGGTCGGGGTCCTCCGCGTTCAGCCGGGCCTCGATCGCATGCCCGCGCTCCGCGGGCGGCGTGCCGTCCAGCCGCTCCCCCGCCGCCACCCGCAACTGCGCCTTGACCAGGTCGAATCCGGTGGTGGACTCGGTGATCGGGTGCTCGACCTGGAGCCGGGTGTTGACCTCCAGGAACGCGAACCGCCGCTCCCCCGGGTGGTAGAGGAACTCGACGGTGGCGGCGCCGCGGTAGCCGACGGCCAGCGCCAAACGTTCGGCGGACGCCTTGAGTTCGGCCACCTGGTCCGGCGCCAGGACGGGGGAGGCGGACTCCTCGACGACCTTCTGGTTGCGTCGCTGGATCGAGCAGTCGCGCACACCCAGCGCCCACGCGGTGCCCTGGCCGTCGGCGATCACCTGGACCTCGACGTGGCGAGCGCCGGTGACCAGGCGCTCCAGGAACACGATGCCGCTGCCGAACGCGCGCGCCGCCTCCTGGCTGGTGCGCTCGTAGGCGTCGACCAACTCCGCGTCGTCCCGGATCACCCGGATGCCGCGTCCGCCGCCGCCGGCGGTCGCCTTGAGCATCAGCGGGTAGCCGATCTCGGCCGCGGCGGCCAGGGCCGCATCCAGGGTCTCCACCGCGCCGCGGCTCCACGGGGCGACGGGGACACCGACCTCCTCCGCGATCAGCTTCGAGCCGATCTTGTCGCCCAGCTTGCGCATGGCCTCGGCGCCCGGGCCGACGAAGGCCACGCCCAACTCCCGGCACAACTCGGCGAACGCCGGATCCTCCGCGACGAAACCCCACCCGACCCACGCGGCGTCCGCGCCGGTGGCCACCAACGCGCGCTCCAGGGCCTTCAGGTCCAGATACGGGCGCGCCGACGCCGGCCCCAGGTCAAACGACAGATCGGCCTCGCGCACGAAGGTGGCCGTACGGTCGACGTCGGTGTACAGAGCGACCGTCTCGATCCGGATCCCCGTTTCCGCAGCCAGCTCCCGGACGGCGTGGATCAACCGCATCGCGGCCTCTCCACGGTTGACGATGGCAACACGACTGAACACCGGACCGAACCTCCTGTGAGTCAACGATGTGCGCGCCGCGACGGGGCGGTTCCGGCGGTGACGGCATTTCCGTCCACCGGCCGCGGCCACGTCGCAGACCGGGCAGGCTACCGGGCGCGGCGCACGGGAAATGCCCACGAGTCATCGTGCGCACGCGCCTGACCAGGGCTTATCGACGAGAGCCGAGTTCCGGGGCGTGATGATCGCCTGATTGGCGGTCGCTCGTTCGGCGCAGTAGCACCCCTCAGGATCGAGCCCGGCCGTCCCGGCGGCCCTCGACGGCGGTTACCTCGTCGGCGCCTTCGTCGCGGGGCGACACCACCCGACCGGCGTCGGGGCCGCCGAGTTCGGCCGGGCCGGCGGTGAAGTCCTTGGCGAAGCCGGGGACGGTCAGCGACCGGTACGGGGCATGGCGCAAAAGCCCGGCCAGCACCCGGTAGCGCAGGCTCGGGACGCATACCACCGGCGGACGTCGCCGATGGATGGCCCGTACCGCCTGCTTCGCCACGTAGGCCGATGCGAGCGTGAGCGAGGGGGGTGGTGCGGTGATGCCGGCCCGCACGTGGAACTGCGATGCGGTGTAGCCGAGTACGAGTGCGGTGAGCGCGACGGGCGAGGTGCGGATGCGACGGGAGTAGGCCAGCGATTGGGTCATGGCCAACTCGTACGACTTGGTCGCGCCGTACGCGGTGCCCTGCCAGGCGGGCCCGAGCGCGGCCACCGAGGAGACGACCAGGATCCGGCCGAAGCCGCGCCGGAGCATGTGCGGCAGCGCGGCGTGGACGAGCCGCGACGGGGCGACGACGTTGAGCGCGAGCATGCGCTGCTCGTCCGCCCACGTGGTGCGGTCGAAGGGTGTGCCCAGGGCGGCGCCGGCGTTGTTGATCAGGATGTCGCTGCCGCACGCCGCCTCGGCCACCCGTTCGAGGTCGCCCTCGACGGTCAGGTCGGCGGGCAACGCGCGGGCCTCGACGTCGTGTTCGGCGGCCAGTTCGCTCGCGAGGCGGTCGAGGGGTTCGGCGCTGCGGGCGACCAGGATCAGATCGTGGCCGCGGGCGGCGAGGGCGCGGGCGAGGTCGGCGCCGAGGCCACAACTGGCGCCGGTGACCAGGGCCGTGGACATTACTGCCTCCTTCTCGAAACGGGCGGAAGCGAACCGCCCGGCACCCCGGGGGACGTCCTCGGGTGCGGAGGGACGAGCGAGCGCACCTCGTACGGGCCGGTTAACCGCACGGACTCGGCAAAGGTCACGCCACGTCCGCGGTCGTGCGTTCGCGGCCCTGATGGTTGCGTACTTGCGGGTGAACATCCGGGCGGGCTCTCGGTGCCGTTCCAAATGCATCGCCCCAGGTGAAGGGCCGGTTCGGGGGTGCGGGGGCGGTCGCGCGGGAGTTTTGCCCCCGACCTCGTCACCGATACACAAGATGCTCGATCGCATACCCGATCGGGGTTGCTGTACGGCGACGCGCCGCCGGGTGTGCCCGGTCCGACCGAGCAGGAAGGCATTCCCCGTGTACGCGATGCTGTGTGAGTTGCTGGTCGAGGAGTTCGGCATCGACGCCGCAGATATCGTTCCCGAAGCGACTTTCGCCACGCTGGAGTTGGACTCGCTGTCACTGGCGGAGCTGGCGGTCATCGTCGCGGACCGGACGGACAAGGACTTCCGCGGGCTCGGCAACCTGGACAAGGACACCACGTTGATCGAGGCCGCCGCGGCGTTCGAGGCGGCCCCGCGTTGCGAGGCGGTCGTCCCGGGCGCTCGCGGCGCCGCGGCCCCGTCAGACGCACCCGGTGGCGCCGGCGTTCCCTCCGGCTCGGCCTCCGTTGCGGGTGCCCCGTCCTCGGAGGGCTGAGGTGGCCTCGGTCGAGGTCGCGGTCACCGGTCTGGGCCTGGTCACCGCCGGCGGGATCGGCGTCGAAGCCACCTGGCGGACCCTGTGTGCGGGCGTTTCCACGGCCCGCCGCGACCCGGTCCTCGCCGGCCTGGCCGTCGACGTCTCCTGTAGCGTCCCCGACTTCGACGGGGACGCCCTCCTGGGTCGACGGTTGTCCCGTCGCATGGATCGCACGGCTCGCATGACCGTCGCCGCCGCGCGCGAGGCCCTGACCGACGCCGCCCTGGACCCGGGTGCCTGGGACCCCACCCGCGTCGGCGTGATCATCGGCTCGGGCGGTCCGGGCATGGAGTCCCTGACGGAGGCCATCGCGAGACTGACCGCGGATCGGGCCACCACCATCTCCCCCGCCGCGCTGCCCCGTTCCCTGCCGAACAACCCGGCCACCGAGGTCGCCCTCGACCTGGGCGCCCAGGGCACCAACTTCGCGCCCGCGGCCGGCTGCGCGTCGGGCGCGACCGCGCTGGGTGTCGCCCGCGACCTGGTGCGCGCGGGCACCCTGGACGTCGTCTTCGCCGGCGGCGCCGACACGATGTGCAACCGCATCACGGCGGCCTCCTTCGCCCAACTGGGCGCGCTGTCCACCCGGTCCGGCGACCCGGAGCAGGCGTGTCGGCCGTTCGACGCCGACCGCGACGGCTTCGTGCTGGGCGAGGGCATCGGCGTCCTGGTCCTGGAGCGGCTGGAGCACGCACGTGCCCGTCGGGCCCGAGTGCGGGCCCTGCTGTCCGGGTACGGCTCGGCCAACGACGCCCACCACGTCACCGCGCCGCACCCCGACGGCCGCGGCGCCCGACTCGCCACGCGCGCGGCGCTGGCCGACGCCGACTGGGGCCCGGGCGACGTCGACCACGTCAACGCGCACGGCACCGGCACGGTCCTCAACGACGCCGCCGAGGCCCGCTTCCTCGCGGCCACCTTCGACCGCTGCCCGCCGGTCACCGCCGTGAAGAGCGTCCTGGGCCACTCCGGGGGCGCGGGCGGCGCGATCGAGGCGGCCGTCACCGTCCTGACCCTCGAACACGGGAGCATCCCACCCACGGCCAATCACCATCGCACCGACCCCGACATCGATCTGGACGTGGTTGCCAAGGCCCCGCGCCGCCCCACTCGCCTGAACACCGCGATCTCCACCTCGGTCGCGTTCGGCGGCCAAAACGCCGTCCTCGCCTTCCGCGCAGCAACCTCAGGAGCCCCCGCATGACCGTGACCCGAGCGGAAACAACGTCGGCGTACTGCGCCGCCCCGGCCTCCGGGCGGCGGTTGGAAGAGTTGGACTGGTGGCGTTCGTGCAGTGTCCGGGTCGTCGACCCGGCCCCCGAACTCTCCGGCGTGGTGCGGTCGTTCCTGGACGACCTGACGGCGGCGTTCGTCCGCGGCGGGCACCGGCTGATCCCGTCGGCGGATCGCGAGACCCGGCTCGACGTGGTCCTGGTGGGCGTGTCCGTACCCGATGGCCCCGCCCCGCTGGCCGACCGGATCGTGGAGGAACCCACTCCGCTGCTGCTCAGGCTCCGCAAGGACCAGGGTCGGCAGGGCATGGTCGGGCGACTGGTCGCGGTCGCGGAAGTGCCCGAGCGGATGAGCGAGATGGCGCACCCCGAGGTGGTGCGCGTCGCCCGGATCCTGATGGCCAGGGTCGGCGTGTTCACCGTCGTGTTCATCACCCCGGGCACGCTGCCCGGGGAGGTCGCCGAGGCGACGCTGTGCACGATGGAGGGCGGCCACCCCACCGAGACCGAGCACGTCGCCCAGGGCATCTGCGATCGGCTGGTCGCCGCGGCGTGTGCGCACGAGGTGGCGGGCCGGCACGACGTGGTGCGCGACGCGATCACCGCCGAGGCGTGGGCCGCGGCCCGCGCACCGCGAAGCCTGGTGGCGGCCGGGACCCGGATGGGGGACCTCGGGCTGCTACCCGCGCCGCACGCGATGCGCGACTTCGTCTCGCCCCGGCTGAGCCGCACCTACGCGATGTATCTCAACCTCCAGGGCTTCAGCGAGGGCATGCTCTTCGCGTTCGATCCCGACCTCGACGCGCTCGTGGTCACCGCGTCCGGACGCTGGGGGGTCGACAAACGCGACCTGTCCACCGGCGACCTCGTGGCCGTCGACCATCATTTGGACCGGGGCCGGGTGCGCGTCCTGGCGCCCGAGGGCATGCAGCCGATGGCACCGTCGGTGGAGGCGTGGGAGGTCTGCGCGCTGTTCGAGGCGGCGCCCACCGTACGGGTCGGCAAAAACGCGGCGGGGCACTGGCAGTGGGATCCGAACGGTACCCGCGAGGTGCCGGCCATTCGGGCGGGCCTGCACGCGCACGTCGGTGTCTCGTACGCCGACCCGGCGCTGATCGAGAGCATCCCGCCGGACCGGGACCGCTATCCGTACGGGTTCGGCTGTGGCACCGACCTGATGATCGACGTGGCCCGCTCCACGCTGGCCGACTCGCGGGCGCTGCACGATCCCGAGGACACCCGCCACTACGTGCGCTGGCCGATGCTCTACCACGGCGAGATGGCCCTGGAACTCTGGGGCCCCGACCAGCCCGACGAGCCGCTGCGCGGGCTCCTGGACGTGTTCGACCCGCAGGTGCTGGGAGCCGTGCACTTCCACGCGGACCACATCGACCAACCCTGCTGAGCGGTACCCCGCACGCGCACGTGACGACGTCGGCCTCCGAGACCACCAATAGGGTCTCGGAGGC
>NZ_JBSHGZ010000077.1:0-11463 GCF_053618075.1 Embleya sp. NPDC055664 | reverse complement strand
CCACCGACTCGGACCGTCCTCGCACCGGCCACACCCGCAACCCAAGGCACAACGCGCGCCGAAAAGACCCGGCCCACCCGGGAACGCACGCCCGGCGAACCCGACCCGAGCCCCGCACGCCGGCCGGCGGCGGCTCAGCCCACGGCTCGGGGCGGCCTCGGCGTCACTCGGTCAAGGCGTACGGTGACCGCTTCGCGTTGTCGGGCGCGGTCGGATGCAGCCCGTCCGGCGTTCGAGGGCGCTCGCCGCAGGCGGCCCGAGGGCGCGATCGGGCGCCGGACGCGGCCGAATCGCAGCCCGTCCGGCGCCTGAGGACGACGTCACGACGCGCCGCCGCGCCCGCCCGCTACCGGCCGTTGAAGGCGTCCTTCAGGCGCGAGAACAGGCCCTGTTGGCCCGGCGTGAATTGTCCCGACGGGCGTTCCTCGCCGCGCAGCTTGGCCAGGCGGCGGAGCAGTTCCTCCTGCTCGGGGTCGAGCTTGTTCGGCGTTTGCACCTCGACGTGCACGACCAGGTCGCCTCGGCCGCCGCCGCGCAGGTGGGTGATGCCCCGCCCGTGCAGCGGGATCGACTGGCCCGACTGGGTGCCCGGGCGGATGTCGATCTCCTCCGTGCCGTCCAGCGTCTGCAGCGGCACCTTCGTACCGAGCGACGCCGCCGTCATCGGGATGGTGACCGTGCAGTGCAGGTCGTCGCCGCGCCGCTGGAAGGTGGCGTGCGCGACCTCGACGATCTCCACGTAGAGATCGCCCGCCGGGCCGCCGCCGGGGCCGACCTCGCCCTCGCCCGCGAGCTGGATCCGCGTACCGCTGTCCACGCCCGCCGGGATCTTGACGGTGAGCGTGCGCCGCGCGCGGATGCGGCCGTCGCCCGCGCACTCGGGGCACGGGTGCGGGACCACGGTGCCGAAGCCCTGACACTGCGGACACGGCCGCGACGTCATGACCTGGCCCAGGAACGACTTGGTGACCTGGCTGACCTCGCCCCGCCCGCGGCACATGTCGCAGGTCTGCGCCGTGGTGCCCGGGGCCGCGCCCTCGCCGTTGCACGTGTTGCACGTGACGGCGGTGTCCACCTGGATCTCCCGGGTGGTGCCGAACGCGGCCTCTTCGAGGGTGATCTCGATCCGGATCATCGCGTCCTGGCCGCGGCGCGTGCGCGAGCGCGGTCCGCGCTGGCTGGCCTGGCCGAAGAACGCGTCCATGATGTCGCTGAACCCGAAGC
This sequence comes from Embleya sp. NPDC055664, assembly GCF_053618075.1. Taxonomy (NCBI): domain Bacteria; kingdom Bacillati; phylum Actinomycetota; class Actinomycetes; order Kitasatosporales; family Streptomycetaceae; genus Embleya; species Embleya sp. NPDC055664. The sequence goes on along the minus strand of NZ_JBSHGZ010000077.1, from coordinate 10,239 downwards.
CGGCCTGGCCGAAGCCACCACCGCCCCCGCCGCCCCCGGAGGACAGCGGGTCGCCGCCGAGGTCGTACATCTGACGCTTCTGCGGGTCCGAAAGGACCTCGTAGGCGTTGTTGATCTCCTTGAACCGGTCCTGCGTCTTCGGGTCCGGATTGACGTCCGGGTGCAGCTCCCGAGCGAGCCGGCGGAAGGCCTTCTTGATTTCCTCCGGGGTGGCGTCGCGCCGTACCCCGAGGACCTCGTAGTAATCGGTAGCCAACTCTACGACTCCGCGAGGATCTGTCCGACGTACCGTGCCACGGCGCGCACCGCTCCCATCGTTCCGGGGTAGTCCATCCGGGTCGGCCCGAGTACCCCGAGCTTCGCCAGTGTTTCCTGCCCACTGCCGTATCCGACGGCGACCACCGAGGTCGCGGCCAGTCCTTCGTGCATGTTCTCGTGTCCGATCCGCACGACCATGCCCGGGTCGGTCGCCTCGCCCAACAGCCGCAGCAATACGACGTGTTCCTCGAGCGCTTCCAGGACCGGGCGGATCGTGTTCGGGAAGTCCATGCCGAAACGGGTCAGGTTGGCCGTCCCGGCCAGGACGACCTTCTCTTCCTTGTGCTCGACCAGGGTGTCGAGCAGGGTGGCCAGGATGCCCGCCACGATCGGCCGTTCCTCGGCGGTGAACGGCTCGGCGAGATCCTGGACCAGCAACGGCACATCGGCGAACCGCTTGCCGGTGATGCGGCTGTTCAGCCGCGCCCGGACGTCGGCGAGCAGGTTTTCGCCGACCGGGCCCGGCGTGTCCATCACCCGCTGCTCAACCCGGCCCGTGCTGGTGATCAGCACCAACATGACCCGGGTGGGCGCGAGGGTGAGCAGCTCGACGTGCCGGATCGTCGAGCGGGTCAGCGAGGGGTATTGCACGACGGCGACCTGATGGGTCAGCTGCGCGAGCAGCCGGACCGTACGGCCCACCACGTCGTCCAGGTCGACCGCGCCGGCCAGGAAGGTCTGGATCGCCCGGCGCTCGGCGCCGGACAGCGGCTTGACGCCCGCAAGGCGGTCGACGAACAACCGGTAGCCCTTGTCGGTGGGCACCCGGCCGGCGCTGGTGTGGGGCTGCGTGATGTAGCCCTCCTCCTCCAGCGCGGCCATGTCGTTGCGAATGGTGGCCGGGGAGACCCCGAGGTTGTGTCGGTCCGCGAGCGCCTTGGAGCCGACCGGCTCCTGGGTCGCCACGTAGTCCTGCACGATGGCACGCAGCACGTCCTGTTTCCGATCGTCGAGCATGGTGCGCACCTCCCTGACCCGTTCTTCCACCCGTTGCCGTGTCGCGTAGGCGGTGGTTCGTCCCACTGGTTGGCACTCCGTCCCGCCGAGTGCCAGTGTACGGGTCACCCGATCCGGACCGTACCCCTGAGTCCGTGCCAAGGTTGACGCATGCTACGCGCCGAACAGCCGAAACACGCCACATGGGAGCCGATCGGGCCGGGCGTACTGCGTCGTCGGTTGCCCGGCCTCGAACTGAATGTGGCGGTCGTCACGGGGCGGGAGGGGATCCTGCTCGTGGACACCGGTTCGCACGACCACGAGGCCGCCGACATCCTGGCCTCGCTGGCCCGCGAACTGCCCGGGCACGGATTGCCCGACCGGGTGGTCGCGGTGGTGAACACCCACGGTCACTTCGACCACTGCTACGGCAACGACGAGGTGCTGCGCGCCTTCCCCGACGCGGAGATCTGGGGACACGCGGACCTGCCGCGGTATCTGGAGCGGTGGGCCGAGGCCGGTCGGGCGAGCGGCGTCGCGCACGGGTTCGACCCGGAGCTGATGCGCGCGGCGCGGATCGTGCCGCCGACCCGACCGGTGTCCACGGGCACGCCGGTGACGGTGGATCTGGGCGGGCGCGAGGTGGTGCTGTTCGCGCCCGGTCGTGGACACACCGACCACGATGTGGTCGTCCACGTACCGGACTGCGGCGTGCTGATCGCCGGGGACATGGTGGAGGAGAGCGGGCCGCCGGTCTTCGGCTCGGACGCGTTCGCCGCCGAGTGGAGCGATTCGCTGGCCCGGGTGCGGGCGTTGGACGCCAGTGTCTGGCTGCCCGGACACGGCGCGGTGGTCGACGAGGAGTTCGTGATCCGGCAAAACCGTTGGCTGGCCGAGGTGGCCGCCGGGCGCGTCGTACCGGACTGACGTACCGTCACCCGGCTAGCGTCGTGGTCATGCGCAGTTATGGACCCGAGTCGCTGATCCCGGGATGGAAGAAGGACAAGCCCGTCCCGGAGGTCGCGGCCGACCGCGATCTGGTGGTGGAGGAGGCGTCCACCGGCTTCTGCGGCGCGGTGGTCCGGGTGGAGAAGACCCCCGAGGGCTTCACCGTCACGCTGGAGGATCGGCACGGGCGGCTGCGGGTGTTCCCGATGGATCCGCGCGGGTTCCTGATCGACGGCGAGGTGGTCACCCTGGTCCGACCGACCGCCCCCGGTCCGGCCCGTGCCCCGGGGCGCACCGCGTCGGGCTCGATCGCGGTACCGGGCACCCGGGCCCGGGTCGCCCGCGCCGGGCGGATCTACGTCGAGGGCCGCCACGACGCCGAGTTGGTCGAGCGGGTGTGGGGCGACGACCTGCGGATCGAGGGCGTGGTCGTGGAGTATCTGGAGGGCGTCGACGATCTCCCGGACGTGATCCGCGAGTTCGCGCCGGGCCCGGGTCGCCGCCTGGGCGTGCTGGTCGACCACCTGGTGCCGGGTTCCAAGGAGAGCCGGATCGCGGGCCGGGTGAGCGGCGACCACGTGCTGGTGGTGGGACACCCCTATATCGACGTCTGGCAGGCGGTACGCCCCGCCTCCGTCGGCATCGCGGCCTGGCCGGACGTCCCGCGCGGTGTCCCGTGGAAGGAGGGCGTCTGCGCGGCCCTCGGCTGGCCGGTGAACCCGCCCGCGGCCTGGCGCCGCATCCTCGCGGCGGTGGACTCGTACCGCGACCTGGAACCGGCCCTGCTCGGGCGGGTCGAGGAACTCATCGACTTCGTGACGGCGCCGCCCGAGGGGTGAGGCCCCGGTCGACGCGATGGCCGGCCCTCACCGCGCGACCTGCGGCGCTACCGTACGGCGATGGCGCAGGAAGAGATCACCCTCGTATTGCCGGACTCGGCCGGACCGAAGTTTCGGACGTTCGGCGTCTTCGACACCACGTTCGTCCGGTCCGCCCGCTCGGGTGACGGGGCGGCCCGGGAGACGCGCAAGGACTTCGCCGACCCGGCCGCCGCCGTGATCGCGCTGCGCCGGGAGGTGGGCAAGGCGATGCGCGCCGGGTTCGTGCGCCTGGGCGGGGCCGAGGACCCGGTGGTGCTGGAGTTCATGCCGCCGGACAAGACCTCGTCCCGGGCCATGGACCTGCATCCGGACGGCCGCACCGTGCTGATCGCCTACGACGGCGCGATCCGGCTCGTGGACGTGGCGACCGGGGTCCGCCGCACCGTGCACGCGGTGCCCGCGGCCGAGCGGCTGACCGGCATCGACACCGCGCTGTTCGACGCGACCGGATCGGCCGTGGTCTACACCGTCGGCGGCTCGACCCGGCGACTGGACCTGGGCACGCTGCACGAGGAACCGCTGGCCGATTACCGGCAGTTCGAGAACGCCCTGTTCAATCCGCACACCGTGCAGCCGGCCTGGGACGCGGCCCGGCGGCGCCTGGTCGTCTTCGACGCCGACGACCGGGTGCGGGTCCTGGACGCGGCCGGCGCCCCGGTCTGCGAGGTGTCCACCCGATCGCCGACCACCGAGTGCCGGGGCGCCGCGCTGTCCCCCTCGGGTCGGTTGCTCGCGGTGTGGCGGGTCAGTCGCGGGCTGGTGTACGGGCACCGCGACGCGAGCGCCGATCCGACCAACGAGGTCGAGGTGTGGGACGTGGAGGCCGGCCGCCCGGTCGCGCGGGTGCCGCTGGAGTGGGAGATCGGCGACCTCGGCTTCGATCCGAGCGAGACGTTGCTCCTGGTCAACCGGGGCCGGGTGCACGGGCCGTTCGCGATCTCGATCGACACCGGCGAGCCGGCCTGGCACCTCGCCGATCCGCACCACCCGAACGGTTGGGCGACCTGTTACGCGTGGGCCTACTCGCCGGACGGCCGGCGGATCGCGGTGGGCGGTCATCGTACGAGCGCCCTGCGCGTGTACGACGCGGATCTGCGCGAGCGCGACGCCGTCGCCCTCCCCGGCCACGACGAACAACGCGTCCGCCGCCTGGCCTTCTCCGCCGACGGCACCCTCCTGGCCACGGGCGGCGACTTCGGCCGGGTCTTCGTCCGCCGGGTGTAGGGCATCCGCCCGGGCGCGCCGAACAACCCGTCGGCTTCGACACGGCGCCACTCGAACGGTGACGCCCGAGCCCATGGTTCGTCAGACGAATCTGCTGGTGCTCAACGTCATCGAGAACGGCGCTGGAAGATCGATCTGCTTACCGAAGGGACCGGTGTGACCCTCCAGGTAGTCGTCACCCTTCGGCGTCAGGAAGAGCGTGACCTTGCTCTGCTCTCGATCCACCAGCAGGTACAGCGGAATGCCGCTGCGGGCATAGGCCCGTCGTTTCTGTTCACGATCGAAACCGGCGCGATACGACGTCACCTCCAGGACCAGGGCAACCCCGGCGCACGGCATCCACGATTCGGCGTCCAGGAACAGGTCCAGGTCCTCGGGCGCGAACGTGCCGTCCGGGATGACGTGGTTGCGGGCGAGTCCCCCACCGGTGGCCACCACCAATCCCTTGCCGCCGGAGAAATCCATCGGCACGGCCGATCCGCTGAGGATCTGGCGAACCACGGCACTGATGATGCGCTCGTGATTCCCCATCGGCGGTGGTGTCACGACGATGTCCCCCTCGATGAACTCGGCGCGGAAGCCCAAGGGGGTGTCCAACGCCAGGAAGCCGTCGAGCATGACGTCTTCCTGCGCGGGGATCTCGTGTGCCATGACAGACATTCTCAACCCCTTCCGTAGTCGAGGCGAGCATAGGGACGCGTCGTGCGGGTGACCGAACGTTTCCGTTCCGGTCACCCGCACGGGTGAACGACTACGTGAAGCGGCGTTACGGGGCCTTCGCCGAGGCCGACAGGGCGGCGATGGAGTCGTCGGTGCAGTCCGCCCAGAAGGTGCCGACGACCTCTTCCAACTGGGTCATCGAGTGGGCGGCGTACAGGATGTCCTGGTAGTGCGTGATGTCGTATTGCATCGTGCCCATCGCGACCAGGTCCAAGTCGCGGATGTCGACCGTGCGGAACTCGCGGATCTCGCCGTAGGAGGACAGGATCCCGGCGCCGTAGGCCTTGAGCGCGCCGCCCTCGTGCATGACGCCGAATTCGAGGGTGAACCAGAAGACCTTGGAAACGAACTCCAGCGCCTCGCGGCTCTCCACCCGGCGGGCCGCCTCGCCCGCGACCCGGTACAGCGCCGCGAAGCGGTCCGAGGCGAGCATGTTGGCGTGGCCGATCACCTCGTGCACGACGTCCGGCTCGGGGGTGTACAGCGGCACGCTGTGGTGGCGGATGTACTGCGTGGAGTGGAAGTAGGAGTCGGCCAGCGACCCGTAGAAGTCGCGCAGCGGAACCAGGCCGGCCGCGGGCAGGTAGCGAAAGCCGGTGAGCGGCTGCAGCGCCTCGCTGACCTCCTCCAACTGGGGGATCCGCTCGGTCGGCAGCTTCAGGCGCGCGGCGCCGTCCAGGTAGTCGGCGACCGCGTACTCCGCGTGCGAGGCGGACAACTCGCGGGAGACCAGGCGCCAGACCTCGTGCTCCTCGTCGGTGTACTCGACCTCCGGGATCGGGTCGCCGCGGTGGTGGTCCAGCGCCAGCGCCGCGATCCGGTTCCGGCGTTCGCGGTATACCTCGTCCGCGAACCCCGGGTGGCTGCGGGACAGCTCGACCTCGACTCCGCCGTCGGCCCTACGGGTGACCGGGGCCAGATACTGGGCCTCCTCGAACATGCCATCTCCTGATCGCATCGGAATCGACTCGCCGGACAAGTCGCGGCACCCACGCAACCAGTATGCGCCGTTTTCATGCCTTTCAGACCGATCGGGTCGGGGGCCACGGCAACGGAAATCAGCTGCGAGGGATCGCCTCGACGCCTTTATCGCATCATCCGGACGGGCGTCACACAAGGGGCACAGGAGTGCAGACGGCCGCACCAAATGCACCGTCCACAGATCGAGACGGGATTCCCGCCCGCGTGACAGGATCGCCCGTACATCGGGGAGGGCACCGTCGAGAGGGGGCGCGCGGTGGTGGATTCACAGGGCATCGCCGGGGATCGGGCGAGGCGACGCGAGGTGGTCGAGGCACTCACCGAGACCTCCGACCATCTCGACTTCGCACTGGCGATGGTCCGCCGCATCGTCGGCGACCAGGAACGGCTCGGGGAACTGACCGCCCGCATCCGCGAGATCGAGACCCGGCTCCGGGACGACCGCTACTACCTCGCGGTGATCGGCGAGTTCTCGGCCGGCAAGAGCACCTTCGTCAACGCGCTGCTGGCCGACGACCTGCTGCCCACCTCGGCATTGCCGACCACCGGCGCCGCGACCAGGATCACCCACGGGGAGGAGTTCTCCGTCGAGGTGCGATTCACCGGCCACGGGATCCGCTACGTGTACCCCTCCGGGCGCTACACCGGGGCGGACAGCCCGCTCGGCCGGATGCTCGCGCACCTCGCGCCGGACACCCCGATCCCCGAGGACACCGCCGGCATCCTGCGCCTGCTCACCGCCGACGAGGCAATCGCCCCGCGGGTGCAGAGCCTGGAGGTCCGCCACCCCGCGCCGGCGCTGCGCGACGGCCTGGTGATCATCGACACGCCCGGAACCAACGCTCGGGCAGGTCACACGGAGATCACGCGCGCGGTGATGCGCGACGTCGCCGACGTGGCGGCAGTACTGACCGCGTCCACGTCGCCGTCGCCGGTGTCGCTGACCGAATTCCTCACCGATGCGCTCGATCCGGGGCAATTGCGCCGCTGCATCATCCTCGTCACCAAGATGGATCACATCGACGAGGACGAACGGGACGATCTGCTCGCCCACGTCCGACAGCGGTTCGCCCGGATGCTCGGTGTGCCCGACCCGGTCCTGGAACCGGTCGCCGCCGAACCGGTGGTGCGACTGGCCACCGGACGGCCGCTGCGCGGCCCCGAACAGGAGCACTGGGCGGAGGAGTTTCCGCGCACCTTGGCCCGGCTGCGCGACCTGATGCAGCGCCAGCGCATCGTCGCGGTCTCCGACCACCTGCTGCGACTCCTCGAGGACCTGCTCGACGAGTTGCGCCGCGAGGTGACGCTGGCCGAACAGCGGCTCGACGCCGAGGAGGCGGAGCTGGCCGAGGCGCGGATCGCCGACATGGCCGCCTTCGTCCGAGCCCAACACGGCGAGACCGCGCGCCTGCTCGGCGCCGGCGCCCAGCGCGCCCAGCAGGCGGTCGGCGGCATGGCCCCGCAGTGGTGGGGCTACACCCGGGACGAGATCGATCGGGCCCTGGAGCGCGCGAACACCCCCGACGAACTGCGCGCGGTGCTCGCCGAACAGGCCCCCGAACTGATCCGGCGCGGCCTGCCCCGGATCGGCGACATCGTGCAACAGGCGGTCACCGGCGCACTGTCGACCGCGGCCGAGACCGCGCGCGCCGCCGCCGACACCGCGTTCGCCGCCGCCTACGCCCGCCTCGGCGCGGTGGCCCGACCGGCCGGATCGGAGGCGGTCACGGTGCTGACCGGGCATCAACTCGCGGACGCGGCGATGCGGGCGTACGAGAACTCCGTCACAGGGGTGACCCAGCAGATCCGGGCCGTCCGACTCGACCCGACCGCGCCCAAAACCCCGGGCGCGCGGATCGGCGGCGCTCTGGACCAGTGGTTCGGCGGCACCCGCAACGGCTCCCAGGGCGCCCCTCCCGGACGGATCGGATTCGGCGGATTCATTGCCAAAGTGGCCGGTTCGTTGTCATCCACCGACATGACGGCCCTGCGGAACCACGCGCGCACCGAAATGCATCAGACACTGCGAACCGTCGCGGACGGTTTGTCCGGACAGATCGACGAGGCCGTGCGCACGGCCACCACGCACTACTCGCAGGACGTCTCGCAACACGTGGACCGCTACCGGGCCACCTACGAGGCGACGGTCGCCGAACTGGTGGCCGAACATCAACGCCGTGAGGATATTCTCGCGGCTCGCAGAAACCTGTTGCAGGACGCGGACAGGCAGACGGAACGGCGTCGCGCCACGGTGAACAGCCAACGCGAACGCCTCACGCACCGGGGGGATTTCGGCAGATGAGCGACTACACGCACGACGACGACCTGTTCGCGGTGGTCTCCGACGACACCATCGACACAGTGGACACCGCCGACGGGGGAAGCGTCGGGGCGGCACCACTGTGGGAGACCGACGCGAACGGCGGATCCATCGGCACCTACCCGAACTCCACCCTTCCGTACACGGATCCCAACTTCGACCCGCTGCACGACCCCAACTACGACCCGTTCCAGGCGGACAGCGACGGCGACGGCAAGGTCGACGCGTGGGACCCGAAGGCGTTCGACCCGACCGACGGCAACCAGCCCACGCCCAGTCAGCAGTGGCACGACGACCAGGTCAACAACCCGTACCTGGACCCGTACGGCGACCCGTTCACGGATCCCTACGGCGACCCGTACGGCAGCGACCCGTACGGCGATCCGTACGGCGACCCCTACGGCACCGACCCGTACGCCGACCCGGCCTCGTACGACCCGAGCACCTACGCCGAGGCGACGCCCGCTTCATGGGGCGCGGTCTACGACGACCAGGGCAACTGGACCTACCACGCGCCGGACTGGGCTCCGGAGCAGTTCCATGGCACCGGCGACCCGGTCGGCGACGCCAAGTACTGGCACCAGCAGGCCGGCAACACCAGCTGCGCGGTGGTCTCCCAGGGCATGATCCTGGAGAAGCTCACCGGCATCCCGATGGACGAGAACGCGCTGGTGACCGAGGCTCAGCAGGCGGGCATCTACGACCCCGCCAACGGCACCATGACCGGCGACATCGGCAAGCTGCTCGAAATGCACGGCGTGGACACCGACATGGTCCCGGGCGCCGACATGCGCCAAATGCTCGACGCACTGCAGAAGGGCGACCAGGTGATCGTCGCCCTCGACGCGCAGGAGATCTGGTCGCCGCTGCACGACGCGACCACCGGCGCGCCGCTGGAGCAGGACCCCACGATGGGACACGCGGTGTGGGTGACCGGCGTCGACACCCGGCCCGACGGGTCGACGTACGTGCTGCTCAACGACCCGGGCGCGCCGTTCGGCAAGGTCGAGCCGATTCCGCTCGCCGACTTCGTCAACGCGTGGCAGGACCGGGACACCACGATGATCGTGGCCCACCCCACGCACGCCTGATCGTTCGACACCAGCACACATTCGACGGGAGTAGGGACCACACATGTCGTTCGATCGTGAACACGTGCTGCGCCAGGCCGCGCAGGTACAACCACGCCGCCGTCCGGGCGTCGCGGGTCTGTTGAGCGGGATCCACCGCAGCGACGAGCTGCGCGGCTGGATCACCATGGAGTCGGTGGCACTGCCGCCGGTGCCGGAGCGAACCGCCGACGGCTGGACGTTGTGGAGCCTGATCGGGGTCGGCAAGGCCACCCCGGGACGGCGGGAGCTGCCGATCCACCCGGTCTGGGGCGCGGTCCAGTGGGCCTGGCCGAGCGAGAACGTGCTGCGCCACGTCAAGCTGAGCGAGCTGCCCGAGGTCGCCGCATCGGTGGAGGGCACCATCTCGGACGTGTCCGCCTGGACGTTGTCGATGCAGCCGGACGCGCTGGCGGAGCGGGCCCGCTTCTTCCAGTCGCTGGGCCGATTCCTGGCCGACCCGGAGGCGGACGCGCGCGGCGGACCGAAGATCCTCGCCGGGCTCTACGCGCGGGTGATGCCCGTGGGGGCGGTGGCCGCGTATCACCGGCTGGTGCCGTCGACCGCCTCGTGGCTGCGCGCGGGCGCACCGCGTGAGGCGGGCGCGCGGCGCGACTCGGGCGACTCGCCCAGCGGCCGACCCGGCCCGTCGGGGCAGACGGCGGACCGGAGGCAGGCCCCGGCTCCGGGTCCGCGCCCGGCGGGCGACGACTCTTCCGGTATACCGGGGCCGAACCAGGGGTGGGCGGGGCGCCTCGGGGGTGGGCCCGGCGCGGGTGGTGCGGGCGGCGCGGGTGCGCCG
>NZ_JBSHGZ010000076.1:0-15428 GCF_053618075.1 Embleya sp. NPDC055664 | reverse complement strand
TTTTTTAAATCCCTCCTGGTAGCCGGCCCCCCGGGCCCCGGCCGGGGGCGGCCCGGGCGCGGCCGCCGGCCCCCGGGGGGGGTTCCCGCGGGGGGGGGGGGGGCCCCGCGGGCCCCGCCCCCGCCGCCTGTTCGGGACGCTCTCGGAACGTCGTCGACAACCTCGCGCCGCACGGACTTTGACGCCGGGCCCGGTCCACGACGCACAAACACGACGGCCCGGGTGCGCGATGGGGGTCGCGCATCCGGGCCGTCGCGGACGCGTACGGGATCGGTGGGGGTGGGACTCCGAATGCCGTACGGGTACGGGCGGTGCGGGCTCGGGCGGCGCGTGCCGAGAGGGTACGTCTCCCCGCGCCATTGAGGGGGAACGCCCGGCTGTCGCCCGAGCCCGCGCCGCTCAGTTCCCTGAAGCCGCCTCGGCGGACGTCGGGTGGTCGGCCGACCGGTCGCAGAACTCGACCGACCAGTGCACGCTCTGCGGAGGCTTCGTGCCGCCGGTGCGAGTTCCGCCTCGGGTGCCGCCACCGCGGCCTCCGTGGCCTCCACCAATGGACGAAGCAGAGCAAATCATGTCAGATTTCCTTCCGTTCCCGAAGGATGGCGAGGGTTGAGTCGAGAGACCCGTAGGGTTCGCATCGAAGGTGAGCATCCGCTGCAGTCGGGGTCGAGCCCTTCGATGCGACCAGCCTGCGCCATGGCGGGCATCCGGCCAAGTGCCCACAGGCTGAAGGAATATGGCGTGAAGGACAAGCGGCTCTGGCGCTTGCCGACCGGCACCGGGGCAAGCCGGCGCCCGGCCCGTCAGTCCAACAGGCGCAGCTCTTCCAACCAACGTCGCGCGGCCTGCGTCGCGGGGTCGTCGGTGCCGCGTGCCCGTACCTGGGCCCGGAGCACCGAGGGGCCGACGTCGAGTCTGGCCCGCCGCCGCGCCACGCGGCGCCAACTGGTGTACGCGTTGTCCGCGAGTTGCCGAAGCGCCGCGTCCGACTCGGCGTCCGCCTCGGGTTCGAGGACCAGGTCCGCGTAGATCCGCGCGGCCAGTTCCGGTTCCCCGGTCAGGGCGGCGACGTAGGCGCGCACTTCCCGGGCGCCCCGCGGGGGATGGGGGTCGTCCGCGGTGAGCTGCACGGCACGGGTGCGCGCCTCGGTCCAGTCCTCGGCCGCCACGGCGGTATGGATGCGCACGAGCAGGGCGTGTCGGCGCTCGGCCGCGGAGGCATCGAGGATTGGGTCCGGGGTCGGGTCGGGGACGGGCGCGTCGACGGGCTCGACGGCGGTCGCGCGCGGGGCCTCGACCGTCTCGAACCGCACCGGCGCGGCGGGTTGCCCGGCGGTCGGCCGCGCGGGCGGTTCCTCGACGAGTACCGGTCGCGGCAGCCGGGGCCGGGGGTCCGGGGCCGGGTGCGCGTCCACGGCCGTCACCTCGCCGTCCACGTCGACGATCAGCGGCCATCGGGTGCCGTCCGCCTCCACCGCCACGGTCCGCACCGCCCGGCCCAGGCTCAGCGCCTTGACCGAGACCCGACGGATCGCCTCCGCGCGGGCGAACTCCGCCGGTGCGGGCACGAGTACACCGTCCACCACCGTCTCGCCCCGCGCGGTCATCTCGATCACGATCACCGGTGAAGCCGGCACCGAAGCCGGGTCGATCATGTGCGCCTCCCCTGGATCCTCGACGCGCCGCGCCCGCGTCGTGCGGTCTCGATCGAGACCTCCCCGCGCGTCCGACGGCGCGAGTCGGCGCACGCGCATCGGGGACACCATAGGGCCATCCACGCCGATGGACGCGCATTTCCGTGCGGAAATCGAAATGCCGCCGGTAGGCGCCGGTCGCGCACAATGGATATTCGCCCGGTGTCCTTGACGTCGGGATCCGCCCTTTGCTTCACTGAGGCGGGCGAATGGATCGGTAATGCGGAACCGCCCCTCTCCCCCCGGGCCCGGGCACCGGATCGCCCGGCTCGCGACAGCCTGTGCCCAGGGTGGAGCGACACCCACGAGCGAGCATGTCGGGGTCGCATCGCCGGGTCGATCAGTCCGATTTACTCCCGTTTTCTTCCCATTCTTCATCCGTTGTGACGCCGGCACACACCTCCCACCGTCCCCCGGGGCCGGCCACCGGGGAGCCACGCCCTATTTCCCGAGACATTTCGAATCGGCGATCACGGCACCTGCCGGACCGCCGCCTCGAATATCAAAATACCGACCGTGCAGCGGAAATCGGAAACCCGCTTTCGGTGAACTGTCACACGCCGATCAAACCGCCTCATCGAGTTCGGTCGGCGGCGCCTCGTCCTCTTCTTCGGACGTCGATCGGATCGACTCGTCGGCGCGCACGAAACGGCCCTGGAGGCATCGCCCGGCGAGCACGAACGCGTCCAGGGCGGCCTTCAGGAGCGGGTTGTGGTTGGCGGTGCGATACAGCGCGAACACCCGGCGGTGCGACGGGGTCTGCGCCAGCGGTATGGCGACCATGCCGTCCCGGGGCTGGTAGGCCAGACCGGGCACGATGGCCACCCCCGCGCCGGCCGCGACCAGGCCCTGGACCACGTCGTAGTCGTTGCTCCGGAAGGCCACCCTGGGAGCGAACATGTGCGCCGCGCAGATCCGGAACAGGCTGGTGGCGCCCGCGGTTCCCGGCCTGCTGGCCACCCAGCGCTCGTCGGCCAGGTCGGCGAGGTCGATCCCGTCGGCGCGGCGCAGCGCGTGATGCCCGGCCGGTACCACCACGACCAGCGTCTCCTCGATGAGCGGGAACACCGTGAGTTCGACGGGCCACACCCGCGGCACCAGGTCGTAGGCGAAGACCAGGGTCAGGTCCAGTTCGCCCTTTTGCACCTGCGGCAGCAGGTCGTCGGGCTCGGCCTCGTCGAGCAGGATCTCCGCGCCGGGGTGGGAACGGGTCAACTCCGCCACCGCCGACGGGACCAGGCGTTCCCCGGCGGTCGGGAAGGCACCCAGGCGCAGGCGCCCGCTGCGGCCCTGGACCACGTCGCGGATGTCGCGTTCCAGGCTGTCCAGTACCGCGATCGACTCGCGGGCCCGCTCGGCGATCGTGAAGGCCATCCCGGTCGGCCGGATCCCGTGCGCCTCGCGCTCGAACAGCGGTGTGCCCACCGCCCGTTCCAGTGCGGCGATCTGTTGGGACACGGCGGAGGCCGTGTATCCGGTGCGGCGTGCGGCGCGGGCGAACGATCCGGTGACCACCACCTCGACGAGCGTGCGCAGATGCAGGGGGTTGAGCATCACATGTCCTTGGCCTGGCTGGAACGGGGGTTGAGCATCAGAGTTCCTTGCCCTGACTCGAAAGAGGTCGCGGTCTGGCGGACCTTGGCACCCGTGGTGCCGACCACGACGCTGTTGAAGCACGTCGACCGAATCGATCGTTGGGCCTCGAGGAGTGCTTCGCCATGTCGGATGTCCTGTCGCTGATGGATCAGTGGGGGCCGGAGAAGGTCGTCTCCGTGTCACACACCCGAACCGGTATGAAGGGCGTGTTGGTCATCGACAACACCGCCCGTGGGATGGGCAAGGGCGGTACCCGGATGTCCCCGACGGTGACCACCGGTGAAGTGGCCCGGTTGGCCCGGGTGATGACGTGGAAGTGGGCCGCGGTCGACCTCTTCTACGGAGGCGCCAAGGCCGGGATCGTCGGCGATCCCACCGGTCGGGACAAGGAGGCCGTACTGCGGGCGTTCGCCCGGGCGTTGTCGAACGAGGTGCCCGCCGAGTACGTGTTCGGCCTGGACATGGGGTTGACCGAGGACGATGCCGCGATCATCCAGGACGAACTGGGCGACCGCGGGGCCGCGGTGGGCACCGATTCCGTGCTGGGCGGGGTGCCGTACGACCGACTCGGGGTGACCGGGTACGGGGTCGCGGAGGTGGCCGACGCGCTGGCCGCGCGCATCGGCCTGCCCCTGGCCGGGGCGCGGGTGGCGATCCAGGGGCTGGGCGCGGTCGGTTCGGCGGCGGTGCGCCGGTTCGCCGAGCTGGGTGCGACGGTGGTCGCGGTCTCCTCCGTGCACGGGGCGTTGTACGACCCGGCCGGTCTGGACGTCGAGCGCCTGTCGCGCCTGCATGCGGAGTTCGGCGATCTCGCGGTCAAGGAGTACGCCGGCGGGGTGGTGCAGGCGTTGGGTTCCGAACTGGTGGTGCCGGCGGAGGTGTTGGTCCCGGCGGCGCTGCAGGACGTGATCGACGAGGGGGTGGCCGATCGCATCACCGCCCGTCTGGTGGTGGAGGGTGCCAACCTGCCCACCTCGCCGGGCGCGCAGCGCGTCCTCGCGGAGCGCGGGGTCGTGGTGGTGCCCGACTTCATCGCGAACGCGGGTGGCGTGGTGGCCGCCGGGTTCGCGATGGACGCGCGGTATTCCGCGTTCCGGCCCGACGCGGAGGTGATCCGGGCGAGCGTGTCCACGAAGTTGCGGGAGAACGCGGTGCGGGTGTACGAGGAGAGCGCGCGCCGTGGGGTCACGTCGCACGAGGCCGCCCGCGCGTTGGCGCAGGAGCGGGTCCTGGCGGCGATGCGGCTGAAGGGACGGGTGGCCTCCTGACCGTGGTGTCGCGGCGCGAACTCCGGGTCCGGGTTCACCCGTCGGCGTACGCGGCGGGCTCTTGCAGTGCCGCCGGCGAGGTTCCCGGGAATTCATCGGGCTCAGGTGTGGCTGTCCACGGACAGCGGCATCTGGCAGAAGGTCTCGATCTCCTCCTGGAGTTCGCGCACCCGCGTCTCGCGCACCCGCATCGGCCGACGAAGGCGCTCGTGCACCAGCATGACAAGGGAGCGCAATCCGTCGACGCGCCAGGACGGTTCGATGCGCAGCACGGGGCGTAGTGCCTCGGCGGTCGCGTCGATCTCGTCCAGGTTCGCGTAGGCGAGTGCGATGGATACCCGGGCGATCATCTCGTCGGTGCTCGAATAACGTTCGGGCGTGATCGCGGCGTACATGCCGAGCGCGGTCTCGCCGCATTCGATCGCGCGGCGTTCGGCGCCGGGGATGAAGACCCGGGTCAGTGCCTCGTAGGCGCTTTGTTCGGCCGGGTCGAAGGTGAGCAGACCGCCGATCTCGTCCAGTTCGTCGCGGCGGGCCAATTTGCGGGCGTCGGTCGCGGCGCGCAGTGCCGCCGAGGCGGCGAGGGCGTCGCCGAGGGTGGCCTGGGTGAGGGCGACCAGGGAGTGCAGCCAGACCGATGCGGTACCGACCCCCATGTCGCGTACGGAGGCGCCGAGTCGGGCGTAGCGCAGTGATTCGTGGACCCAGCCGGCGCGGTAGGCGATCAGCGACTGGACGCCGCGCAGCCAGACCTCGGCGCTGGGGTCGCGCGCCTCCACGACCGCGTCGAGCAGTCCGGCCTGGGCCATCGCCAGTGCCTCGCGCGTGTCGCCGAGGTCGTGCAGGGCCCACGCGGACACGCCGCGCGCCAGCGCCTTGGTCAGCGGGTCGACGCGCGAGTCGTCGGGGTCGCCCGGTGCCCGCAGGGTGGTGGCGTGTCGCCGGACGGCGACCAGTTCCTCGTGGATGCTCGGCAGGGCGGTGTGCGGGTACACCGCCGCGAGCCGCCGGATCGCCGCCGCCGTCCGGGCCGGGGACGGGAACTCGATCGTGTCCCTGGGCCCGCCGAGAACGTCGACCTTGTTCGTGAGTTTCATGCGTCGTCTCTCCGCCGATGCGAGATCGTGCCTGGCGGTTGCCAGGATCCCGGCGCGCGGCG
The DNA here is from genome assembly GCF_053618075.1 of Embleya sp. NPDC055664. Taxonomy (NCBI): domain Bacteria; kingdom Bacillati; phylum Actinomycetota; class Actinomycetes; order Kitasatosporales; family Streptomycetaceae; genus Embleya; species Embleya sp. NPDC055664. The sequence goes on along the minus strand of NZ_JBSHGZ010000076.1, from coordinate 9,711 downwards.
GGTGCGCAAAGGTCGCCACGGTTACCCGTTCTCGGTAAACCGAAAGGTAACCGCAGGGAATGCGGGACATTGCGGACCCCGGCCGCCGGCTCGCCCCCGACGGTCGGCGGTCCGGCGGTGTCGAAGGATGGTAATACGCCGGAAACATCGATGCCGTGATTCGGTCGCCGGGAAATATCGGAACCCAAGAGTTCGACGTCGAACTGTTGCGCCGTTCGAGGTCCTGCCGCTGTTCGTCGAACGCTCTCCTATGTATGCTCCGATTCAGTTCCGCTCAGTTCCGTCCCGTTTCATTCCGGCCGGTCCGCGCATCGACGCGGCGCCGGGGGCATTCGATCGCCACCCTCCGTCGATCGGCGCCGTAACCGGATTTCCACTGCGCGTCACCCCCATGTCGCGTAAGTGCCGATTCCTGATATCGAGGAGCCCCCGTGGCAATTGACGTCGCAGCCGACCGACCCGTCGTCCTCGTCGAGATCTCGGCCGATCACTCCGTGCGCGTGGCCGGCGAGGTGGTCGTCGTGGCCCCGGGGGACGATCCGCGCGGGGCGGCGCTGGCCGTGGTCGCCGAGCGGGCGCGGTTGCTCGGGCAGCCGGTGCGGGTGCACGCGCGGGAGGCGGACGGCACGATCTTCCCGTTGGACGTGTACGCGGATCGTTCGATCGCCGAGGCGGGGGCGCCGATCCCGGCCGCGCGTCGGCGCGGCATATTCGGCCTGCGGCGACCCGGGTCCCCTTCGGGCGCCGAGCCGACGCCGACCGAGGGCGCGCCGCCGGTGACCGCGGCACCGGTCGCCGTGGCGCCGCCGGCCATGGCCGGGGCCGACGTGGCGACCCCGTCGTGGACCCCGCCGCGGCCGGCCGCGAACGCGCATCCGCCGGTCCCCACGGCGCACACCTTCGGCGGCGGCGTGCCGACGCCCGGCGCCGAACAGCGCCGACTGCTCGACCTGATCCGGTCGGCGATGGGCACGGGAGACCACGCCGGCGCGTTGACGCTGGCCGCCGAGTTGGACTCCCGCACGGGGACGACGGCGGCCGGTGCGGCGGAGCGATTGGCCGCGCGCGAGGTCTACGGATACGTGGCGCTGGCCACCGGGCACCCCGAGGTGGCGGTGCGGTTGTACGCCGAGGCGGCCACACTCGGTGACGGCGGGGCCGGGGATGCGCCGGCCCGGATGGCCGCCAACGCGCACTTTTGCTGGCTGCGCGTGACCGACCCGGTCGCGGCGGACGCGGCGGGCGCGTTGGTGCTGCACGCGTACGCCGTCGGCGGGGTCGCGGATTCGCCGGGGGCGCGCGCGGCGCGGCGGCGGCTGACGGCGGCGCGGGCCGGCTCCTGAGCGGCCGACCGGGCCCGGTGCGACGGGGTCAGGGCCAGGGCGTGTCTTCAATCTCCCGTCGGGCTCCACGACGCCCGGCACCGCACCTCGCCGCCCCGCCCTAGGCGAGCGGGCGCGGCGGCGACGGGTTTCCGCTGCCGCCGACGCGCGGTCCCGCGGCCCAGAGGTGGTGCAGGTCGTCGGGGTTCAGCGGGCTACGGTAGGCCGCGCGCACCACCTCGTGAGCCACCGGGCCGCCCTCCTCGATCAGTCGGACGAACCAGTCGAATCCGGCGGGATACGCCCACAGGTAGGAGCGCAGGAGCGGGTTGGCCCCCCGGTCGCCGATCAGGTCGGCGATCTGCTGGTCGTCCCAGAACGGCACCCGCGCGCGGGCGTGCGCCGCACACGCGCCGGCGCCGACGCCCCGATTGATCGCCAGGTGCAGTTCGCTGCGCACCAGTTGCAGATAGTGGTCGAGGCGTACGCGGGCGATCAGCACGTCGTCGTCGGGTGCCACGAGCAGCGGCATCGCCTGGGCCAGGCCCTCCAGGACCACCTGGGTGGGCCCGTGTACGGACAACACCCGCACCCACGGCACGTCCTCGCTGCCGCAGCGGTCCGCGAAGCTCGCCGCCTGCAGGCCGTGGCCGAGCACTTCGTGCAGGGCGAACTGCCGGGTGCCGGCCCGGGTGAAGCGGGCGTTGCGCGGATTGAGCCGCAGCCGCACGTTCAGCCCGGCGCCGTCGAGCCAGTAGGCCCAGTAGGCGTCGACGTCGACACATTCGATGCTCAGTTCGTACGCCGCGTGCGCGCCGGTGAGCGCACGGACGGCCGGCTCGTACGCGGCGGCGGCCGCCCGGATCTCGGCGGACACCTCCTCGGGGGCCACCGGCTCCTCCAGGACGCGCAGGTCCCGATCGGTGGCCCCGTGCCAGCCGATGCCCAGCTTGTCCAGGAGTCGCTGGGCCAGCAGGCCGCGTTCGCCGACGTAGTCGGCCGACCAGCCCGCGACCGCGCATCCCTGGGTGGCCCGCACGTACGGACCGAGCGCCGGCCGTTCGCCCAACTGCGTTCCCAGGTAGGCGAGATCGGCGGCCAGCCGGCCGGCCAGGCCGGGCACTTCGGCCACCTCCGGCGCCGCCGCGAGCGCGCTCAGCCGCGCGTACACCTCCAGCCGGCTGCCCGCGGCCGGCACCGGATCGGCCGGCGGAAAGAAGTCGAATTCGATGATCGCGGCACCGCCCCGCTCGATCTCGAAGCGGTGCCAGGCGCGGATCGCCGCCTCGACCTCGTCACGCACTGTCATGAACCACATCCCAACGCAGCGTCACATATTCGTTGGCGACCAGGTCCTGCCTGGAGAGCGTCACGTGCAGTCGGTCCTCGTCGAGGCTCCAGCGGGTGTGCTGGGTGATCGAGTTCTCCGAGCCGTCCGGATGTTCCTCGACCGCGCCGCACCCGCGGAACTCGGCGACACCGTGATGGGTCACGCTCAGGGAGAACTGCCGCGTAGGCCGCGCGATGGCCTGGTGCCAGTACGTCGCATCCACGAACAACCCTCCCTCGCAAACGTATTCGATGACGGTAGTCTCCCCGGGCGGCACCGGGGGCGAGATCTGGCAGGCGAACTTGGTCAGCCCCGTGGTGTCGTACAGCCGCTGGATCGCGATCTGTCGGTCGCAGGCGTCGGTGGGGGTGATGGTGAGCCGGCCGCGGGTGCGCTCGAACCACAACTCCCGGACCATCCGGGTGAGCGGGCGGCCGGTCAGGTTGAGCACCACCTGGCGGTAGGTCAGCCGCACGTGCCCGTCCCGGTCCACCACGATGTCCACGTCGAGCGAGAGTTCGACCGCGTCGCCGAACGGGTGCGGCGCGTGCGGGGAAGCATCCCGGGGGGCCGGCTCCCAGTAGTCGGCTGCGCCGCGCTGCCCGGGCTCGCGCCGGTCGGTGCCGGCGCTGCGCGGCGCGGGGGGCCGGACCCCGGGCGCGACCGGGTCGGGCGACTGCGCGGGCACGTCCTCCTCCCACGGCTGCGGGGCCAGACCCAGCATCTCGCCGGGAATGCGCAGGCCCTGGGAAACACGCTCGACCACGTGCTGTTGGCGGACCTGAGCCCTTCCCTTGACGTAATCGGCGACGCGGCTCGGCGTCATCTCGCACAGCCGCGCCAATTTGCTCAGAGTAAATCCGAGGTCTTCCTGGGCGAGCCGGAATATGGCCCCCAGATCGCGGTCGGCGCAGGCCCTGATCATGGCCGGGGTGGCCAACAACGCGGTAGGCAGCGGGTTTCGGTCTTCAATTTTCGACATTCTGAGCCCCCGTGACTGAGCCGACCCTACGCGGCCCACGTAGTTACCGGTGAATTTACCAGTCCTAGGTAACGTCCTCGACCTTATGTCGATTCCCGCTCCGATACACAATCTACAAACCGGCGTTCAATCGAACGCGGTCCGTGACATTCGAATGTCCCAAACGATCGGCGGACGCAATGCGGGACGGGCAAATAGGGCCGACGGGTACGTATCACCGGCGCCCGATTCTCCCGCCCACGGGCAGCCGCGACGCTGCCCACGGCCCGGTCGCCGGGTCGCCGATCCGGGACCCGTCCGTCGCGTCGGTGCACCCGCCGCGCCGCGACGACGGGCGCACCGTATCCCCCGTGAACCGTCCCCGCGACGTGAAAAGCCAGGAGATCATGTCCGCATCGACAGACTTCCGACCCGTCCTGGTCGAGCGGAAGCAGGGCGGCCCCGGGTCCGCGCCCGCGATACCGCGCCCCCGGCCGACCGATGCCGGCCCCCACCGACGTGTGCTCTACCGCGGTACCGACCCGGCCGCGGTGCATGCGGCGGTCGCGTCCCGTCTGGGCCCGCACCGCCTGCGCGTGCCCGGCGGTCGGATCAACGCCACCTTCCGAGCCCTGCACGAGGGCATCGTCACGATCCACGAACTCGCCTACGGCGCTCGGGCCGACGTATACCTCGACGGCAGCTCGCCGGACTACCTGATCCCCATCCGTCACCGCGGTTGGGGCCGGGTGCTGATCGACGGCACGGAGAACACGCTCTCCCCCTGCGTCCTGGGCCCCGACCGCCCGTCGCGTCTGTCCTGGGAACCCGACACGTCCGTGGTGCTCCTGCGCATCCCCGGCGAGGTGATGCAGCGCGCGATGGGCAACGGTGTGGTCCGCTCGCCCTGGGGCTCTCGCGAGTTGGGGCCCTACCTGGACGCCGGCGACCTCGGCGTACGGCAGTGGCTCTCCCTGGCCCGCGACTTCGCCACGATGGTCGACTCCGGCGGCGGGCACCTGGTCGGTTCGCGCACGGCCACCCGGCACTTCGAGCAGGTCCTCGTACACGGCCTGCTCTCCTGCGCGCCCGCCCACGGCGCCGGTCCGCTGCGGACCGGCTCGGGGGCCGACGAACCGAACGGGCTGCGCCGGGCGTTGGCGTACTGCGCCGAACACGCCGGGGAGCCGATCTCGGTCGGCGCCGTGGCCGCGGCGGCCGGGATGAGCGTGCGCACCCTCCAGGAGAAGTTCCGCGTGCACCTGGGCGTGACCCCCGTCGGCCATCTGCGCCGGGTGCGTCTTGCGGGCGCGCACGCCGACCTGATCAACGTGGCCGAGGGCAGGTCCCGGGACACCGTGACCGACATCGCCCTGCGCTGGGGCTTCGGCCACCTCGGACGCTTCGGGTCGATGTACCGCGAAACCTATGGGCAGTTGCCGTCGTACACCCTGCGACACGGGGCTGCCGAGGACAAGGTGTCGCGCGCCGCGGGATGAGGCGGGCGCGAGCCGGCGGTCGGCGGCGTCGCCGGCCGCCGGTTCACCACGACGGAAGCGGCACCGTGGCCCGGAAGTGCTCGCGCGCATCGGCGGTGCGCCCGTTGCCATATACGCGCAACACCTCGGCCAGGCCCGGGTACTCCGCCGCGAGCAGTTCGGCCGCGGCCTCGATCTCGGCGGCCGAGGCCGCAGCCCGCAACACGGCCTGCACCGAGACGGCCGGATCGGCGGCCGGCCCGGTCAGCACCTCCGGCCCGTTCAGTCGCAACGCGGTACGGGTACTGGGCTGATGCGACCTGATCCGCTCCAACGCGACGGCCCGGTCGGCGTCCGGCAGGCGCTCGAAGTCGGCGGAGGCGACCAGCGCCTCGATCTCCTGGAGTCGGGACAACACGGCCGGGTTGCCGATCTTGGCCCGCTGCCCGGACATCAGTTGGGAGAGCATCGGCGCGGACAGGCCCAGCACGGCGGCGAGTTCCAACTGCGACGCGCCCAGGCGTCCCAGGAGCCGGCGGAAGCGATCCTGCAACGGCTCGCCGTACCACTGGGTTTGCCGCGCGCGGTTGCGCGCGATCGCTTCCTCGTCCCCCGGTGCCTTCGTCATCGTCGCATGATGCCGCTCGAACGACGCGTTTGCAATTGCAATTTCGGGTCCGCCGGCGGGTTCTCGCGTGGCCTTCGGCACAGAGCCGGGAATCGCGTCGGCCCCGGCTCGCTTCACCCCGTCCCGAGCGGGGTCCAGCGATACGAGCCGTCGTCGCGATAGGTGCAGCGCACCCGCGTGCCGGACGTGGTCCGCGCCTCGGTCATCACCTCGTACCACTGGCAGGGGGTGTCGCCCGCGACGGGCGCCGGGGGCCGGGTGGTGCCGGAGGGCGTGGGTACCGGGTCGGTGCCGGGGGAAACCGCCCCCGTCACCGTGGAGCCCGTCGTCCGCGGCGGCGACTTCGGGGTGGGCGGGTCGGCCGGGTCCCCGCCGATGGTCAGCCACGCCGTGGTCGCCCCCACGGCGACCAGGCCGCCCAGGAGCAGCAGGCCGCGCCGCCTCACGACACGTGTCGACGGACGTGGATTTCCGGCCGGCCGCGAGACCGGCGCGGGCGTGGCCCAAAGAGCTTCGGGAGCGCCGGGGTTGTGGCGCGGCGGCGCGTGGGTCGGCGGTGCGGGCGTGGGTGCGGGCCCGGGGGCGGGTGCGGCCGCGGGTCCGGGGATGGGCGCGGCCGTGGGCCCGGGTCCTGGTTCGCCGGTGGGCCTCGGCAGGGGTTCGGGCATCGGCCCGGGCAGCGGCACGAAGCGCAGCGCGGCGCTCCCCCGCGCGCTCGGCCCGCCGTCCATCCGGATCTCCGGGTCGCGCGGCACGCCCCGCAGGACCGGCCCCGCCGGAGCGTGCCCGGGGAGCGGACCGAGCACGTCGAAGACCTCGATCGGCTCCCCGTCGGCGGTGAACGCGGGTACCACCGGCTCGCGTTCCCCGGCGCTTCCCTGGATCTGCCGCAACCGGGCCAGCGCCCGCGCGGCGCTCTCGGGCCGCTCGTACGGGTCGGCGGACGTCATCGCACCCACCAGGTCCCACAGCGGATCGGCTCCCACCGGCACGGTCGGCGGCTCGTCGGGAGGATCCTCGTGGCCGGTGAGCAGTTGCCACGCCAGCACGCCCAGCGCGTACAGGTCGCGCCGCACGTCCGGCGCCGCGCCGAGCGACGCCTCCGGCGGCAGGTAGCCCGGAGTGCCCACGACGTGACCGGACTCGGTCAGCCTGGGTCCCTCCTGGGACAGCGCCAGGCCGAAGTCGCCCAGCAGACAGCGGGGCATGTCGTGACCGGTCACGTCGAGCAGCACGTTCGCCGGTTTGACGTCGCGATGCAGGAGGCCGACCGTGTGCACGTGGTCCAGGGCGTCGAGGAGTTGGCCGAGAATCACCGCCGCGTACGACTTCGGCAACGCGCCGTAGTCGCGGATCAACGACGCGAGCGATCCGCCGGCGAACAGCTCCATGGCGATCAGTACGTCGCCGTCGGCCACCCACGTGTAGGGCGACGCGACGTGCCGGTGCTCCATCCGGAAGCCCTGTTCGCGAACCACACGCAGCAGTAGACCCGCGTCGGCCGGACGCACCAGCTTGGCGGCACAGTAGCCGTCCAACCGATGGTCGAACGCCCGCCATACCGAGCCGGACATTCCGGTCCCAACCGGGTCGACGAGGGTGAAGCGGCCGGCGAGCGGTGAAGGCACGGCGTCACCCTAGCGCAGGGGTTCCGGCTCCTCCCCACCCCGTTACCCGTGGGTAGCCCCGGGTTTGCGATCGCAATCCGGATCATCGCCGTCACGCAATCGGGACGACGCGAACTCCGGGGCCGCGCCGAGGTGTTCCGGAGAGGTTCCGGGGACGCCTTCGAGAGCGCCTGCGGGCCGGCCGTCGGACAGCCGCGCGCGCAACGAGCGCATCCGGTCGCGAACCGCCTCCCGCCCGGGGTCCTCGGGCACGGTCGCGTACGCGCGCAGTACGACCGGGCCGAGATCGTACGCGGACCGCGGCTCGGCAACGCGCAACCACGAATAGTGCGCGTTCCTGGCCATCCGGGCGCTCTCCTCGGGCCGGCCGGCCCAGGCCGGTGCGGCATCGGCGTACAACTCCACCGCGAGTCCCGGCCGATCGGTCATCAGCGCCACATACGCGTGCACCTCACGCGCGGCGGGCACGGCCCGATGATCGCCCCCCGCCTCGACGGCCGCATCGAGGGCGGCGGCCAGCGTCATCGCCCGCTCACCATCGCCGGCTTGCAGCGCCCGCGCGATCTCGGCAACGGCCCGGGCCTGTTCGACGGTCGGCTCCGGCGCACCCGCCGCTCCGGACGCGGGCGGTTGCAACACGGCCGGCTCGACGCCGGCTTCCGCGCCCACCGACACAGGCGCGGGACGCCGCCCCGGCGGCTGCCAGGAGGGCGCCCCCGAACCGGTCGAGACTCCCTCGGCGGAGCCTGAGACGGGCACCGGAACGTGCGAAAGCGCAGGCGCGGACGCCTCGGGCAACCCCGAAGCCAAGGCCGCCCCCGCCCCCGAAGCGGCCACCGAAGCCGAGGCGGACGCCGAAGCCGAGGCGGACGCGGACGCAGATGCCTCAGGCGAAGCCGAACCGTCGCCCGACCCCGAGCCGACCACCGACCCTGCCCGCCCACCCCCCGCCGGCGCGGACATTCCCGTCGCGGCCGCGGGCGTTGGTGTGGGCGCCGACGTCCCCGTCGGCGTGAGCGACGTCGGCGCGGGCGTCGCCGCCGGTGTGGGCATAGGCGCCACCATCGGCTCGGACGTCGACACAGACTTCCCCGTGGCGGGCGCGGGCGTCGGCGCAGGCATGGGCGCGGGCGTCACCGTCGCGGACGCGGGCGCGGGCATCGCCGTCGGTGCGGTCTCCGACTCCGGCGGCCGGAGGTCCCTCGTCGGTGGCGCGAGTTCCTCCGGGGCCGTTGGTACGGGCGTCGGTCCCTCTCCCCGCCCGGCCGAAGGCCCCCGCGGGGCTTCGGGAGCGTCGAACGCGGCCGTCGGTCCGCTCGGTTCGCCGAACCGCCGGACCGGTGAGGTGGTGGCCTCCGGGTCGCGCTTGCGTCGGCCGGGGCGCGTGCGCCGCTTGTGTGGTGGGGCGACCGGGTCGTTCGCCGCGGCCACCTCGCCGTTCTCGGCGACGATCAGCGGGAACAGGGTGCCGTCCGGCTCGACGGCGGCGACCCGCACCGGACGGCGCAGGAGGCGTGCGGTCGCCGCGGCGGCCTCCACCGCGGTCGCGCGGGGGTCGACGCCCGGCGGTACCGGAACCTCGGTGCCGTCCACCCGGACCCTGCCGTCCGTCGACAGTTCGATGCGGACGACGGGCCACGCAGGCACCATGGAAGGAGTGGAAGAACTGGTCACGACGGCTCCTTCGGTCGGGCGAAGCACGGGGCGCGGCACGGACGGACGGCTCGGGCGGCCCGGTCCGGCGGGCCCGATCCGGGCGTCGGCGTCGGCGTCGGCGTCGGCGTCGGCGTCGGCGTCGGCGTCGGCGTCGGCGTCGGCGTCGGCGTCGGCGATAACGATGGCGACGCGGCGTCGACCTCGGCTTCGGCTTCGGCTTCGGTTGCGATTTCGGTCAGGGCTTCGATTCCGGCTTCCTCGTCGCGGCGGACGGCGGCATCGATCCGGGCGCCCCCGGCCCGCCCGTCGCGCACACCAGGCCGCCCGGCGCCACCTTCATCCCGGGTGTTCCGTCGATCACCGTCACCACGATCACGCACGAATCGGCGGTCACGGGATCCCCCGAGAGCACGGCGTCCATCGTGTTCGCCGCCGGGAACGCTGTCTTTTGGTAGGTGCCGGACGGACTTTGCGCAATGGCCAGGTATCCCGCGATCCCGTCGGTGCGCGCGGGCGCTCGCCAGGTCACCCGGATCCCGCCCTCGACGGCCTGTCTGGTCACCTGCTGCGGCCGATAGGCGGCAAGCAGTTCGCCGGTCACCGGAATCACGCTGCCGGACGCCCCCGGGCCGGGCGCCCCCGAGGTGCCCGGTCCGGGTGGCGCCGCCGCGTCGGCGCCGTCGTCGCCACCGGTCAACAGGACGGTGG
>NZ_JBSHGZ010000075.1:0-15529 GCF_053618075.1 Embleya sp. NPDC055664 | reverse complement strand
CCGGTCAACAGGACGGTGGCGACGACGGCGCCGGCGACCAGGAGCAACGCCGCGAGCACGAGCCTCCCCCGAGACCCCCGCTCCCGATCGACGAAGTCCCCGCCGTGGCGGCCCCATTCATCGGGAGCCACGGGCCCGCCGTACCCGAAGGGCTCGCGCTCCTCCGCCGGTGTTCCCGGTGCGAGCGGGATCGGCGGCGGCGCGAACGCCCGTCGGGACGTGCGATCCGACCTCCGGACGCGCACGGTGTCCCCCTGGATGGCATGGCGAATGAACGGGTCGAACACCCGCGTCGACGCCCGGGGCCGGGGCCGGATATCGGCCCGACGCCCCACGATCCCGGTGGAACCCATGGGGAGTCTAGAAACCACCCGGCGTGACCGATAGGCCGAATCACGCGCGGCGACCCACCCCTCGCACGCGATTCGGCTGACCCCTGACCTTCGACCCCGGCCGCCGCACCCGGCCCCGCCTCGTCACAGGCGACAACTGATCTCCATCCCGTCCTCGACCGGGAAGCTCACACTCTCGTAGCCGTTGCCCGAGTCACGTACGTAGTCGAGGTACGGCTGCATCGAGCTCTGGTCGATGTCGTCGGCCACCACGAGCGTGCCCGGCCGCAGGCGCGGCTCCAGCAGGCGCAACACCGGCAGGCACAGGTCCTTCCAGCCGTCGAGCAGTACGAAGTCGGCGGGTGCGTCCAGTGCGGCGAGGGTGTCGAGGGCGTCCCCCTCCAGCACGGTGATCAGGTCGTCCACGCCGGTTTCGGCGAAGGTGCCGCGGGCCGCGGCGATCTTCTCCTTGCTGAGTTCCGTGGTGAACACGCGGCCCGCGCCGTTGTCCCGCAGGGCCGCGGCCAGGTGCAGCGTGGAGATCCCGAACGACATGCCGAACTCGACCACCGTCGTCGGGCGCGTGGCCCGGACCAGGTTGTAGAGCAGCACACCGCCCGCGGCGGAGATCGGCATGTGGATCCCCGCCGCGGCGTCGGCCTTCTCGTGGGCCGACATCGAGGCGTAGCCGGCGGGCAGTGTCGCGGCGATGGCGTCGTCGCGCTCGGCCAGGGCGAACATCCGGTCGAGGGCGGTGCGGATGCGGGGGTCGGCAAGCGTGTGAGTGAATGTCATGGCCGCTAGCGTAGACGCAACGTCGCGTCTACGCTAGCGGCTTTTCCCGGATGCAATACCCTCGACCCGAGGAGGCGAGATGACATCGAGGACACCGGGCGCCGACGCCCGCACCACCCCCACCGTCGGCGGATCGGACGCCCCCGGCGGATCGGCTCGACAGCACCACGGCAACCGACACGGGCGCAGCGAACAGGCCCGCCTGGCGGTGATCGAGGCGGCCGACGACCTGCTCGTCGAGAAGGGCTTCGCCGGCGTCACGATGGAGGGCATCGCCGCCCGCGCCGGGGTGGCCAAGCAGACCATCTACCGGTGGTGGAGCACCAAGACCGACGTACTGATGGACGCCTTCCTCGAGGACGCCGCCGAGGACCTGACGATGCCCGACTCCGGAGACCTCGCCCACGACCTGCGCGACTACCTGCGCCGGCTCGCGTACTTCCTCGCGAAGTCCGACTCCGGCGCCGTCTTCCGCGCGCTGATCGCCCAGGCCCAGCACGATCCGGCGTTCGGCCGCGACTTCCGCGCCAAGTGGCTCGACGCGCAGCGCCGACGCGACCGCCTCGCCCTGGAACGCGCCATCGCCGACGGCCGGTTGTCCGCCGACCTCGACATCGCCGGCGAGACCGACCGACTGGTGGGCCCGCTCTACTACCGCGTCCTGGTCACCGACGAGCCGATCGACACCCCCTACACCGACGCCCTCGTCGACGCCTTCCTCGACCGCCACGCCCGCCCTGCCACCCCCTGACCGGCCGGAGACCGAATCGGGCGTTCCACCCCGCGCGGTTCAGCCCATCCGCTCGACCGAACTCGCGCGGGCCGCGTAGTCCCGGAGCGTGAGCGCGCTCGCGGCCTCGTCCGTTCCGTCGCCGCTCGCCCACGGCAGGCGCGGCAGGTGCCGCGTCCACGGCAACATGCGCGTGGTGCGATCGCGCACCCACACCGCGGCCCGGCTCCCGGGCAGGATCGCCGGCGTGTTGTCGAGCGCGAGGCGTTGGCACCGCTCGACGTAGTCGGCCATCTCGTGTCGGTAGCGGGCGAACGCCGTGCGGTACTCGTCGCCCGCGCTCGCGAGTTCGCCGGCCAGCACGTACGCGCCGACCAGCGCGAGGCTGGTACCCATGCCGGAAAGCGGCGCGGGACAGTGCGCCGCGTCGCCGGCCAGCACGACGCGGCCCTTCGACCAGCGCTGCATGTGTACCTGGCTCGCCGCGTCGAGATGGAAGTCCGGCACGTCCCACATGGCCTCCAACAGCTCGGGTACGACCCAGCCCGCGCCTCGGAAACGATCGGCGACGAACTCCCGGCCGGCCACCGGATCGTGCCGGTCGAACTCCGTGGGCGGCGCGTCGAAGAAGAACATCGCCCGAGCCTCGCCGTCGACGCCGATCGGGTACAGCCCCGCCGTCCGCGCCCCGCCGCGAACCGGGTCGCTGTACAACTTCCACCAGCCGTCGAGCGGCACGGGGCTGCGCGTGGCGAAGATCGCGAGGTGTGAGCCGAGCGGTCGCACGTACGACGCTTCCGGGCCGAAGACGGCGGCCCGCACCCCGGAATGCAGCCCGTCGGCGCCCACGACCAGATCGAACCTGCGATCGGCGCCGCCGACGAAGTGCGCCGTGACGCCGTCGTCGTCCTGGTCGAGGCCGATCACGCCGTCGCCGAAGACGTATTCGGTGTCCGCGCGGGTGGCTTCGTGCAGGATACGAACCAGGTCGCCGCGGGTGATCTCGATCTCGGCGACCGCGCCACCGGAGTGGCCGAGCAGGTCGACCGGCACGGTGGCGGTACTACGCCCCGCGGCGTCGACGAAGGCCAGGCCACGTGCGCCGGTATGGGCACGGCGGATCTCGGCGGCCAGACCCATCCGCTCGACGGCCTCCCGGGCGACGCCCCGGATGTCCACGGCCTGCCCACCCAGCCGCAGCGCCGGCGCCCGCTCGGCGACGGTGACGTCGAAGCCGTATCGATGCAGCCAGTAGGCGAGCGCGGGCCCGGCCACACTCGCACCGACGACGAGCACGTTGCGGTTCTCCACGATTACTCCTCGTTCTCTTCCCGAACACAACCTGAACGGTGTTCATGTAGAACACTGTTCAGGTTAGGTAGGGTGGCGGTACGTGTCAACACGGTGACGAAGGGATCGACGGCGTGCGCCTACACCGCTCGGACGTGCTCGCGGGGGCCATGGCCATGCTCGAAACGGACGGCCTCGACAAGCTGACGATGCGTCGGCTCGCCGGTGTGCTCAACGTGCAACCGAGCGCCCTCTACTGGCACTTCGCGCACAAGCAGGCACTGTTGGACGCGATGTCCGAGCGGCTGATGGAGGGCGTCGGCGACGTCGATCCCGACCAACCGGGCCTGGATCGGCTCGCGGAGTTGGCCTGGCGACTGCGCACCGCGCTGATGTCCCACCGCGACGGCGCCCGGGTCGTCTCCGGCACCTACGTGCGCGAACCCAACACGCTGCGGGTCGGCCAGGTCGCCATCCAGGCGGTCATCGCCGCCGGGGCACCGCGGGAAGAGGCCGCCCTGGCCGCGTTCGCCCTGCTCCACTTCGTGTTCGGCCACACCATCGAGGAGCAGGCGCGGGACGAACTCGTCGCCCGGGGCGCCTGGCAGGAGCACACCGTCGACATCGACGCGCGCGAATACCCCGACGTCGGCCCCGCCCTCGACGCCCTGACGGCCACCGACTCCGCAGAGCGTTTCCGCTACGGCGTACGACTTATCCTCGACGGCCTGGCCGCCCGCATCGGCAGCACGACCGGCGCAACAGGGGTGTAACCAGGGCGAATTCGGCTTCGCCGACAATGCCCCGATCAACCGCAAATCGGTGTATTGACCATCCGGCAAACCCGGCGGACTCTGCTGGGTATCCGGGTGTACCACGACGGCGGCGAGCAACGCCGCTCTGCGCCCTTCGCTCCGCGCTTTCTCGCTCTGCGCTACTCCCTTTTCGCTCTTGGCCCTTTGCTCTTCGCTCTCCGTGGTCACCCTCACCGACACGCGGCAACGCGCCGTGTCGCGTTGCAGAAAGGCGGGATGGGATACATGCCGAATCTCCGGAGCGTCCACGGCGCGGTTCTCACCGACTCCATCCCCGCGCCGCGCCCGATTCCGGTACCAGTGCCGCCGGTTCCCGGTCACCGTTTCCGGATCTTCAAGCAGGACCCGACGGTCGCCGACCCGGCCGTGCGCTCGGTCTTCATACCCACGGTCGTGCTCAACGGCCCCACCGACGCCCGCGTCTCGACCGAGCTTCCCGGGGTGACCCCGGTCGCCAGGAACACCACCGGCGACTTCGAATTCGACCCGGGCACCGCCGAGTTCGACTGCGCACACGCGTTCGCGGTGGTGCACGAGACCGTGTCGATGTACGAGCGACACAACGACGGCGCGCCGATCCCGTTCGCCTGGAACGTCGGCGGCAACATCGACCGGCTGACCGTCTTCCCCCGAGCCGGATCCGGAGCCAACGCCTTCTACAGCCGGGCGGCCAAGGCACTGAAGTTCCTGTTCTTCACACCCCAGGGCGGCACTTCGCCCGTCTTCACGTGCCGGTCCCTGGACATCGTCGCGCACGAGACCGGGCACTCCATCCTCGACGGCCTCAAGCCCGGCTGGCTGAGCAGCGGCAATACCCCACAGACCGGCGGCCTGCACGAGTCCTTCGGCGACCTCACCGCGATCTTCCTCGCCCTGTCCCAACCGGACCAGGCCGAGGCCCTGGTCGCACTCGCCAAGGCCGACCTGCACGCCCGCCAGTTCCTGTCCGCCCTCGCCGAACAGTTCGGCCAGGCCCTCGGACTCCCGTTCGGACTACGCAACGCCGACAACGACCTCAAGCTCAGCGAGGTCGGCAACGAAGTACACGCGATCTCCCAGGTGTTCACCGGCGGAATCTACGACACACTCGCCGACATCTACGCGTTCGAGCGCATCCGCCAGGCCCGGACCAAGGACCCCACGATCGTCCTCATCGAGGTCGCCGACCACCTCTGCAAACTGTTGTTCGACGCAATCGTGGCCGCACCCGCAACCGACGCGACCTACGCCGACGTGGTCAACCAGATGTTGCGCCTGTCCGCCGAACGCAACGACCCGGCCAACCACCGCACGTTCCTGCGCAACAGATTCGCCCTCCGCGAGGTCGTCGTCTCCCCAACCCCACTCGACGCGGTACTGGAGGGCCGCCTCAACCTGACCGACCCCAACTACACGGGCGACGGCACCCACGAGGCAACGACCGTCGACCCGGCAAACCAAAACTCCCCGAGCCTACGCGCGAACCAGGACCGATCCACCTGCTGCGGCACCATGCAAATGCCCGAATTCCAACACATCGACCCAGAAACCCTGGCCACCGGCGGCCCCCTGACCGACCAGGACATCCTGTCCCACGAACTGGCCAACCTCCGCAGGGCCTTCAACAAGTAACCCACCCACACAGCCGAGCAGAGCGCCGGGAACCCGGCCGACAGCAGGGGGCGGGTGGGTGCTGGGGTTGGGTTCGCCGGGCGTGCGTTCCCGAGTGCGCCGGGTACTTCCGGCGGGCGTTGCGCCTCGGGGTGCGGGTGCCCGGTCCGGGGCTGGCCAGAGTCGGCGGGTGGGCCGCCGCCGACGTGCGGGGCTCCAAGACTCGAAGCTCACGGCGAGATGGGTGTGTTGGTCGGCGGAAAAGCGGCCGGCAGCGGCGGGCGAAGTGGGTGCTCGGGTGGGGTTCGCCGGGCGTGCGTTCCCGAGTGGGTCGGGTGCTTCCGGCGGGCGTCGCGCTTGTGGTTGCGGGTAGCTGGTGCGGGGCTGGTCAGAGTCGGTGGGTGGGCCGCCCCCGGCGTGCGGGGCTCCAAGACGCATGGCTCCCGACGATACGGGCGCGTTGGTCGGTGAAAAAGCGGCCGGCAGCGGCGGGCAGGGAGGGCGCTCGGGTCGGGCTCGCCGGGCGTGCGTTCCCGAATGGGCCGGGTACTTCCGGCGGGCGTCGCGCTTTGGGCTGCGGGTCTGGCTGGTGCGGGGCTGGCCAGGGTCGGTGGGTGGGCCGCCGCCGGCGTGCGGGGCTCCGAGACTCGAAGCTCACGGCGAGAGGGGTGTGTTGGTCGGTGAAAAAGCGACCGGCAGCGGCGGGCGGGGTGGGTGCTCGGGTGGGGTTCGCCGGGCGTGCGTTCCCGAGTGGGCCGGGTACTTCCGGCAAGCGTCGCACTTTGGGCTGCGGGTGGCTGGTCCGGGGCTGGCCAGAGTCGGTGGTGAACCGCCGCCGGCGTGCGGGGCTCCAAGACGCATGGCTCCCGACGAGACAGGCGCGTTGGTCGGCGAAAAACCAGCCGGCAGCGGGGAGCGGGAGGGGGCTCGGGTCGGGTTCCCTGAGTGGCCTTCCCGAGTGGGTCGGCTGGTGGCGGCGAGAGTTGCGCCTTGAGCTGCGGGGGCCGGCGCAGGGAGGGTGGTGGGGTCGCGTTCGTCGAGGAGCCTTCCCGAGTGAGTTTGGGGCGGTTTGGGGTGGTTGGAGAGGAACTGGGGTTCGAAACCGGATCGCGTTGGGTGGTCGTGGGCTTCGAGCTTCGGTGACCTGCGGTTTTGTGGTGTCGAGGCGGAAAGTCGGGCGTCGAGTGCCGGTTTCGTGCGCTCAGACCCCCTCAACGCCGCTGTGAAGACCGAAACTGCGCACTCGAAGCCGACTTCGCGTGCTTCGGCCTCACAAAAGCCGTCGAGGGACCGAAAGTGCCCACTGAGGGCCGAAACCGGATCCCGAGGCGCTCCACTCGGCTTCCCTTCACACTGACCTGCGGTTTTCTCTCGCACGGAGGCTCCAGCACCTCACGCCGTCCGGTTCTGTGAACCCTCGCCACCCACACGCCAACCACCCGCCGAAAACTCCCGGCCCACCAGGGAAGGCTCCACAAAACTCGACCCGACCCGCTCCCCCGCTGCCGGCCGGTTTTTCGTCGACCAACCCACCCATCTCGCCGTGAGCTACGGGCCTCGGAGCCCCGCACGCCGGCGGCGGCCCACCCACCGACTCCGACCAGCCCCGCACCAGCCAGACCCGCAGCCCAAAGCGCGACGCCCGCCGGAAGTACCCGGCCCACTCGGGAACGCACGCCCGGCGAGCCCGACCCGAGCGCCCTCCCTGCCCGCCGCTGCCGGCCGCTCTTCCGCCGACCAACACACCCATCTCGCCGCGAGCTTCGAGCCTCGGAGCCCCGCACGCCGGCGCCGGCCCACCCGCCGACTCCGACCAGCCCCGCACCGGCCACCCGCAACCACAAGCGCAACCCCCGCCGAAAACACCCGACCCACTCGGGAACGCACTCCCGGGGAACCCAACCCCAGCACCCACCCCGCCCGCCGCTGCTGGTCGCTTTTTCCGCCGACCAACACGCCTGTCTCGTCGGGAGGCCCAGGTCTCGGAGCCCCGCACGCCGGCGGCGGCCCACCACCGACTCCGACCAGCCCCGCACCAGCCACCCGCAACCAAGAGCTCAACCGTGCCGAAACCACCCGGCCCACTCGGGAAAGCCCTGCCGAAGGATCGACCCGACCGACCCGACCGGACCCGCCCCGCCCCGAGCGACCACGCCCGGTGCGGTCCCCGCCCCATATCCCCTCACCGGACCGTGAGTTGCTCCACGCGGTTGTGGAGGTGGGCTACGTAGTCCTCCGACTCCGGCTTCATCAGTACGCTGCGGAGGATTCGGGCGCCGTCCGCGTCGGCGGTGAGTTTCGGGTGGCGGGTGGTCAGGCGGGCGGCGTCTATTCGGAGTGTGCTCAGGAAGATCGGGTCGTCGCTGTCGCGCATGCCCTCGTGCAGAACGCGGGCGGCGGCCTCGTCGATTCGGGCGAGGGTGTACGGCGAGGTGATCGGGAAGTAGCTCACGATGTCCAACTCCGGGGGTTGGTACAGCTCCAGCCGGTCGGACCCCTCGATCAACTCCGCCCACCGCAACGCCGCACGCCGACCGGCCGCCAGTGTCCGACCCAGCCCTTCCCGGGTGGGCGGCAGCAGTTGGAAGGTCAGCCACAGGGCGGCCGCCGCCGCGCCGGCGCGTGAGCACTCCAGGCTGATCTCGCCGAGGTGCAGTTCGTCGGAGGTGAAGTAGGTATAGGGCGAGTCGTGCAGGTAGAACCGGCCGACCGAGGGGTCGCGGAACAACACGGCACCGCACCCGTACGGCTGGAGGGCGTGCTTGTGCGGGTCCACCACGATCGAGTCGCACTCGGCGATCGCCCGCCACGGCGCGGCCGGCAGCCCCTCCGGGCCGTCCAACCCGGCGAGCAGGGTGAAGAATCCTCCGTAGGCGGCATCGACATGGATCCGTACGCCGTACCGCTCGCGCAACTCCAATGCCTCGTGGATCGGTTCGACGGCGCCGAGGCCGGTGGTGCCGGCGGTGAGTACGACCGTGCCGACCCGTCCGGTCCGCAGTAGTTCCTCCAGCGCGTCGAGGTCCATGCGGCCGAGGTCGTCCACCGGTACGGAGTGTCCCCCCACGCCGAGCACGCCGCACATGCGCCCGTGGGTGTAGTGGGCCTCGGTGCTGTATGCGATGCCCTTCCCGGGATGGAGTTCGCGCGCCACGAAGAGCGCTTCGAGGTTGGCGATGGTCCCGCTGGTGGTGAGGTGCCCGAGGTGGGTGTCGTACCCGAACATGTCGGCGAGCTGCTGTACGACCTCGCGTTCCATCTCGGCGGTCGCGGGTCCCCCGTCCAGGGCGTGGTTGTTGGGGTTGATCAGCATCGCGGCGAGGTAACCCACGACCGCCGCCGGATGCGGCGGCTTGAGCATCTGGCCGGCGTAACGCGGATGGAAGAAGGGGTAGTTGTCCGTCAGCCGCTCGGTGAACGTGGCGAAGACCTCGGCGAACCGTTCGTCGTCCACGTCCAGGGCCGGATGGCCCCGGTAGGACCCGAACCCCGCCGCCCAGTGCTCGTTGGATGTCACGGCGGCCTCGAGCCAGTGGCGCAGATCCATACCGCTCTCCTTGGCGTTCGTTCTCCTCCGAGGATTGTTTGGCGCCAAACAAGCTAGGCCGCGCGCAAAAGGCCGGTCAAGACTCGAGACACCCGACATACACGCACACCCCGTGATGACGATCCGATTTTTCGGGCGCGTTGCCGGGGCTTTCGGGGCGGCTGTCGGAATAGTGGGGTCGTTCGGCCCATGTCCACCCCGGGAGAGAACGACCATGCCCCACCCCGAAGCCCCGCAGCCACCGGAACCGACCCCGGCCCCGGCCCCGGCCCCGGCCCCGGCCCCATCACACCCCGTACGCCAACTGCGTCTCGTAGTCGAGGCCGAGGACTTCGACGCCGCGCTCGCCTTCTACCGTGACGCCCTCGGCCTGCCCGAGGAGGCGGCCTATTCCGGGGACGGCGGAGCCCGTGTCGCGATCCTCGACGCCGGTCGGGCCACCTTGGAGATCGCGAACCCGCAGCAGAAGCGGATGATCGACGACGTCGAGGTCGGCCGCCAGGTCGCGCCCCGGATCCGGGTCGCCTTCGAGGTCGCCGACAGCCGGGCCGTGACCGATCGCCTCGTCGACGCGGGCGCCACCCCGGTCGCGCCCCCGACCGTCACGCCGTGGCAGTCCCTGAACTCCAGGCTCGACGCACCCGCCGACCTGCACATCACCGTCTTCCAGGAACTTGTGAACGAACTCCCCGCCCCCGATCACCCCGAGCGAACGACCGAACCCGACTCCTGACCCGCCCCCGCCCGCTCCCACGCCACCCGCCCACGCCCCACCCGACTCCCGACGCCCCGGCCCTCGCCCTCGCCCTCGCCCCCGGCTCCACCCGATCCGCCCCATTCCTGCGGAGTCGCGGACGGTGTTCTCCCTCGGGCGACAACCGGTTAACCGGAACGTGGCATTCGGGTCCCTCGACCGCGATTGGCTGCCTGTGGCCCGGTGCTTCCGACCGGGCCGAGCCATTGCGCGAGGCCACGCCGCCGTGCTCCGATCGGTGGATCCTCGCATGCGTTGAGGAGCTGAAGTCCCCGTGTCACCACCCCGCATGGGCGTACGCCCCGCCCTCCCCCGCCCCGCGGCGGCCGCGCTCGCCCTGACCACCCTGCTCGTCGCCGGCCTCACCGCGGCCGCCCCCGCCGCCCTGGCCGACGAGGCGCCGCAGACCGCCGCCAAGCCGCAGGCGGGCGGCGGCGGCGCCGCCGACGGCCTCGTGCTCGACCGTCCCGGCGAGTCCGTCGTCACCCGCCGTGAGGTCACCCCGATCGCGCCCGGCCTGACCCGGACGTCCTTCGACCGCATCGGCCGGGCCGGCTGGATCCGCGGAAACGTTTTGGTCGCCGACCTGACCACCAAGGGCCTGAGCGTCGACTACCTGTCCTCGGGCAAGGTGACGACCCGGCAGACCGTGTCCGAGCAGGCCCACAACGCGGGCGCGGTGGCCGCCATCAACGGCGACTACTTCGACATGAATGCCTCCGAGGCCCCGCTCGGCGCCGGCGTCTCGCGCGACAAGGGCCTGATCCACGCGCCGATCGAGGGCTGGAACCAGGCCGTGACCGTCGGTACCGACGGACTGGCCCGGATGGCACAGGTGTTCCTGGAGGGCAACGCCACACTGCCCGGCGGCCGAGAGGTGCCGCTGTCGGGCGTCAACACCTACGGCCTGCCCGAGGGCGGCGTCGGCGTGTTCACCTCGGCGTGGGGCAACGCGTCCCTGGCGCATGTCGCGGGCGGCTCGGGCAACGTGGTCGAGGTCGAGATCCGCGAGGGCCGCGTCGTCGCGGTGCGCGACCGGCTCGGCGGCGGGCCGATCGCCGACGGCACCACGCTGCTGGTCGGCCGCGACGGCGGCGCCGACCGGCTGCGCGAGCTGAAGGCCGGCGACCCGGTCGGCATCGGCTACAAGCCGCGCGCCTCGTTCGGCGAGGTCGCGGTCGCGGTCGGCGGCTACCAGGTCCTGGTCCGCGACGGAGTCGCGACCGAGTCCGGCGAGAACGACGGCAACGAACCCAACGCCCGCACCGCCGTGGGCTTCTCCGCCGACGGCAGGCGCATGTACCTGGTCACCATCGACGGTCGCCAGGCCGACAGCCCGGGCATCAACCTGAGCAACCTGGCCGTGTTGATGCGGGACATGGGCGCGCACAACGCGCTCAACATGGACGGCGGCGGCTCCGCCGACATGGTCGCGCGACTGCCCGGACAGGCGCAGTCCGGTGTGATCAGCAGCCCGTCGGACAACGGCGGCGAACGTCCGGTGGCGAACGGCCTGGGCCTGTTCACCACCCCGGGCTCCGGCGAGACGCGCGGCTTCCGGCTGCGTCCGGTCCCGACGCTCGACACGGGCGTACGGGTGTTCCCCGGGCTGCACCGGACCGTACGCGCGCTGCCGCACGACGAGTCGTTCGGCGCGGTCAAAGGCGCGGTACCCAAGCCCAAGTGGTCGACGGACACCGCCGCGAAGCTGACCGTGGCCGGCAACGGCACCGACGCGGTGGTGACCGGTCGCGCCCCCGGCCCGGCGTCGGTGACGATCAAGGCCAAGGGCGCCGAGGACGCGAAGTTGCCGCTGACCGTGCTCGGCGAGCCCGTGCGCGTCACCGCCGGCGACGACCCGGTCGGCCTGGCCGCCCCCGGCGCCTCCGCGCACCTGGCGGTCACCGGCTACGACGCCACCGGCCACGCGGCGCCCGTCGAGGCCGCCGACGTCAAGGTCACCGGGGGCGAGGGCATCGTCGAGGTCACCCCCGCCCCCGACGGCACGCTGAATCTCAAGGCGCTTACCGACGGCCGCTCGGCCACCCTCAAGCTCACCGTCGGCAAACTGGAGACCGCCGTCGCGGTCACCGTCGGCATGACCGAAAAGTCCTTCGCCGACTTCTCGAACGCCGCCGCCTGGAAGTCGGGCAACGACCGTGCCCCCGGCGGCGCGGTCGCCCCCGCGCCCGGGCCCGACGGCAAGCCGGGTCTGTCCCTGGCCTACGACTTCACCAAGTCGACCGGCACGCGCGGCCAGTACGCCATCGCGCCCGAGGGCATCGTCCTGCCCGGCCA
Source organism: Embleya sp. NPDC055664 (assembly GCF_053618075.1). Classification (NCBI taxonomy): domain Bacteria; kingdom Bacillati; phylum Actinomycetota; class Actinomycetes; order Kitasatosporales; family Streptomycetaceae; genus Embleya; species Embleya sp. NPDC055664. The sequence continues at coordinate 3,378 of NZ_JBSHGZ010000075.1, read as the reverse complement.
GCCGCGCGCGCTCACGATGTGGATCGAGGGCGACGGCAACGGCGCCTGGCCGCGCATCCAGTACCGGACGGCGGCGGGCGTGGTGTCCAACCTCGACGCCCCGATGGTCACCTGGAAGGGCTGGCAAAAGGTCGAGTTCCCGGTCCCGGCCGGGGTGCAATACCCGCTCACCTTCCAGCGGTTCCGGCTGATGGAGACCAACGCGGACCGCCAGTACACCGGCCGGCTCGGCCTGAGCGACCTGCGGGTCCAGGTGCCGCCGGACGTACAACTGCCCAAGCAGCCGTACGTCAAGGACCCGGTGATCCTCACCAACGGCACCGTCGACGCCAAGCCGCTGCGCGTGGCGGTGATGTCCGACGCCCAGTTCGTGGCCCGCGACCCGAACAGCGACCGGGTGCGGGACGCGCGCCGCACGCTGCGCGAAGTGGCCGCGGCCAAGCCGGAGTTCATGGTGATCACCGGCGACTTCGTGGACGAGGCCGCACCCGAGGACTTCGCGCTCGCCCGCACGCTGCTCGACGAGTTCGACCAGTACACCAACCGCACCATCCCGTGGCACTACGTGCCGGGCAACCACGAGGTGATGGGCCCCGGAAACATCGCCAACTTCAAGGCCGCCTTCGGCGAGACCTCGAAGGTGTTCGACCACAAGGGCACCCGCTTCGTCACCGTGGACAGCTCCATGGGCACGCTGCGCGGCGGCGGCTTCGAGCAGGTCGCCGGGCTGCGCAAAGCGCTGGACGATGCGGCGAAGGACCCGAACATCACCGGCCTGCTGCTGTTCGACCACCACCCCACCAACGACCCCTTGCCGGACAAGGGCAGCCAACTCGGCGACCGCAAGGAAGCCCGCATGGTCGAGCAGTGGCTCGGCGCGTTCCGGGCGGACAGCGGCAAGTCGGCGGCGATGGTCAGCGGCCACGTCGGCGCGTTCCACGCCGCGAGCGTCGACGGCGTCCCGTACCTGATCAACGGCAACTCGAGCAAGGGCCCGGCCGCCGAGCCCGACCGCGGCGGCTTCGTCGGCTGGACCATGCTCGGCATCGACCCCGCCAAGGGCCGCGTCACCGACCCGTTCGCGGTGCCGACCGACGACGCCGCGTGGCTGCGCGCCGAGGTCAAGCCGTACGCGGAGTCGGTCGCCCTCAAGGCCCCGGCCACACTCGGCGTGCTGAACACCCAACCGGTCACCACCACGATGGCCCAGGACGGCCGTACCGTCCCGGTCGCCTGGCCGGTCACCGCCCAGTGGGGCGGCACCGGCGTACACATCGGCTCGCCGGCTTCCGCGCCGCGCGGCGCGATCGCGGCCTACGACCCGGCCTACGGCACCCTGACCGGCCTGCGCCCCGGCGTGGCCACACTCACCGTCACGGTCGGCGGCGGCAAGGCCGAACAGCCGGTCAAGGTCGGCGACTTCGACCCGGCCGCCTGCACCACCACGATCCGCGGCAGCACCGCCAAGCCCCTGGCCGTCACGTCGGGCATCACCTGCCTGGACAACGCCACGGTCAAGGGCCCGATCCTGGTGCAGCCCGGCGCCGGCCTCATCGCCACCAACTCCACCGTCACCGGGCCGATTTCCTCCCGGGGCGCGACCGTCCTCGTCCTGACCGACACCACCGTCGGCGGCCCGGTCGCGGCCGGCGGCAGCACCGGCCCGGTCATGCTCCTGTGGTCCGGGCTCGGCGGCCCGGCCGACCTGAGCCTCAACCGGGGCATCACGGTAGTCGCCGGCAACACCGTCGCCGGCCCGCTGAGTTGCCGCCTCAACACCCCACCCCCCATCAACGGCGGTATCCCCAACAAGGTCTCCGGACCGAAGTCCGACCAGTGCGGCGCGCTGTAACCCCCCGCCCGCCGCGGTTGCCGCATCGGACCCGGTAGACACACCGCACCACCCCGCGTCCCGCACGACCGCAACCAACGGTCTTGCGGGACGCAGCCGTTCCGACGCACACAGGCAATCGCACCGAAAGTCTTGACTGGTATAGACCACTGGTATTGAGTGAGCCCCGCACCATCCCGTCCAGGGGCCTCGAACGAGGCAGGCGCCGGTCCCGGCACGGCAGTCGAAGTACCCGCATCGGTACTTCCGTCGATCAGGCGCGGCGTGTTTCGCGCGCCGGGGAGTGGGCTTTCCATGGCGAGAAAACGAATCATCGGGTTCCTGTTGGCCATCGCGATCGTGGGCATGGGGGCGGCGGCGCTGCCCTTCGCCTCGACTGCCGCCGCCGCGAGTTGCGCGGCTGGATGGAACGCGTCGGCCGTCTACACGGGCGGCGCCACCGCCTCGTACAACGGCCACAACTGGGGCGCCAAGTGGTGGACCCAGGGCGAGACCCCCGGAACCGCCGACGTCTGGACGGACCAGGGCGCCTGCGGAGGCGGCGGCAGCACCACCGGTGGCTCCACGGGCGGTGCCACGGGTGGTACGACCGGCGGTGGCGGCACCTGTACCTACCCGGACTGGGTGGCCGGCCGGTCCTACGCGGTCGGTGACGTGGTGCGCTACACCAACGGCAATTACTACCGGGCCAAGAACGCCAACCCGGGCTACGACCCGGTGATCAGCACCTGGTACTGGGAGCCGTACTCGTGCGGCGGATCCACCACGGGATCGACCACCGGAAGCACCACGGGATCCACCACCGGATCCACCACCGACGGCAGCACCGGCGGCAACGGTGGCAACCCCGGCGACTTCGTGGTGAGCCAGGCACAGTTCGAGCGCATGTTCCCGAACCGGAACCCGTTCTACACATACGCCGGCCTGACCGCCGCGCTCGGCTCCTACCCGGGCTTCGCCAAGACCGGCAGCGACACCGTGCGCAAGCAGGAGGCGGCGGCGTTCCTGGCCAACGTCAATCACGAGACCGGCGGCCTCGTCTACATCGTCGAGCAGAACACCGCCAACTACCCGCACTACTGCGACGCCGGTCGGCCCTACGGATGCCCCGCCGGCCAGGCCGCCTACTACGGACGCGGCCCGATCCAACTGAGCTGGAACTTCAACTACAAGGCGGCGGGTGACGCGCTGGGCATCGACCTGCTGAACAATCCCAACCTCGTCCAGAACGACCCGGCCGTCGCCTGGCGGACCGGCCTCTGGTACTGGAACACCCAGAACGGGCCGGGCACCATGACCCCGCACAACGCGATGGTCAACGGCGCGGGCTTCGGCGAGACCATCCGCAGCATCAACGGCTCGTTGGAATGCAACGGCGGCAATCCCGCACAGGTGCAGAGCCGGATCAACAGCTACCAGTCGTTCGTGTCGATCCTGGGCACCACACCCGGGAACAACCTGAGCTGCTGAGCCCGACGGGCGGGGGGGGGGGGGGCCGCCCCGCGGCCGGATTCGGGCGGGCGGTC
>NZ_JBSHGZ010000074.1:0-16173 GCF_053618075.1 Embleya sp. NPDC055664 | reverse complement strand
GGCCGCTTCGGCCCGACCGGCACCCGAGAGTCGTCCTCACGTCAGAGCGGCAGGTGCTCCGCGACCTCGGCCGCGGCCGCGTCGCCGTACGCCCCGGCGAGCCGGGTCAGGAACGGCGCGCGGCGCAGCGAGTATTCCTGGGTGCCCACCGTCTCGATGACCAGGGTGGCGAGCATGTTGCCGACCTGCGCAGCGCGCTCCAGGGACAGGCCCCACGAGATGGCGGACAGGAAGCCGGCGCGGAACGCGTCGCCGACGCCCGTCGGGTCGACCTTGGCCTCCTCGGCCGGGCAGGTCACCACGATCGGGTCCGCGTCGGCCTGCTCCACCCGGGCGCCGCCGGGGCCGAGAGTGGTCACCCGTACGCCGACCTTCTTCAGGATGTCCGCCTCGGACCATCCCGTCTTCTGCACGATCAGCGCGCTCTCGTACTCGTTGGTGAGCAGGTAAGCGGCGCCCTCGATGAGCCGGCGGATGTCCTCCCCGTCCATCCGCGCCAACTGCTGCGAGGGGTCGGCCGCGAACGGGTAGCCGCGCTCGCGGCACTCGTCGCTGTGGCGCAACATCGCCTCGGGGTCGTTGGCGCCGATCACGACCAGGTCCAGGCCGCCGACCCGATCGGCCACCGGCCGCAGTTCGATCTCCCGCGCCTCGCTCATCGCCCCCGTATAGAAGGAGGCGATCTGGTTGTGCTCCTCGTCGGTGGTGCAGACGAACCGGGCGGTGTGGTGGGTCTGCGAGATGTGCACCGACTCGGTGTCCACCTGGTGTCGGTCCAACCACGAACGGTAGTCGACGAAGTCCGCGCCGGCGGCGCCGACCAGGATCGGCGACAACCCCAGGCAGCCCATGCCGAAGCAGATGTTCGGCGCCACTCCGCCGCGTCGGATGTCCAGCCTGTCGACGAGGAAGGAAAGCGAGACCACGTGCAACTTGTCCGAGACGAGCTGGTCGGCGAAGCGACCCGGGAACGTCATCAGGTGATCGGTGGCGATCGATCCGGTCACGGCAATACGCATGGCACGTCTCTCCTGTGGAGTACGGCGAGCAACGGTGCGAACGAGGAAGGGGGTGGAGGGAAACCCACACACATTAACCCACCTCGCTCCGGTGACCTTCGCAAACTACCCATCGGTACATCGTGCCGTCACGCTCCGTGCGAACTAGGCTGGAAAACACCCGATGATCAGTCAAGTCGAGGAGTCAGGGAATGTCCCCGATGCCCGTGATGCCCGCGATGCCGTCCCAGGCCGAGCCCGAGACGCTCGACGACCTGCGCGGCGACTGCCGTCACATCGATGCGTCGTGGACCACGCCCGGCCCGGAGCGCACGCCGGCCAAGGCGGCGCCCGCCGGCTCGCACGCCCCCGCCACCGACGTGCCCGCGCACGGCGCGACCCTCGTGGCGGGCATGTCCGAGTACGGCGACTGACCGTCCCGGGCCGCCCCACCGCGGGAACCGCCCCGGCGGCGGGCGCGTCCGAGGGCCATGCGTATCCACGGCGAGCCCGATGACCGCATCCGACCCGAACCCACCGCGCGCCGGCGCCCGTTGATCACCGTCCTGGCGATCGTCGGGGTGCTCGGCATCGGCGGCGGTGCCTGGGCGCTGCAGGGCGACGGCGACAAGGGATCACCCCGTTCGAGCGCCGCCGACCCGAGCGCACCGGCGCAGACCGAACCGGTCGCCCCCGGCGGCGCGGCGAGCGGCGCTCCGCCCGCTTCCCCGAGCGACCCCGCCCAGGCCCGACCCGGCGCGCCCGCCGCCGACAACGGCGCGGGCCCCGACACCTCGACGTCCTCCCCCGTGCTGCCCGGAGCCGCTCCGCACACCTATCACCCGGCCCAGCCGAACACCCGCTTCAGCCGCTACACGGTAGCCCCCGACGGCCGCACCCTGACCGCGTGGTTGTGGGGCGGCCAGTGCGAGAGCGACCGCCTGGTGGTCGCGAGCGACACGGCCGACGCGGTGGCCGTGCGGGTGGAGGTCACCCGGACCGGCGACGTATGCACCGACATGGCCGTCGAGAACAAAGCCGACGTGATGCTTCCCACACCGCTGGGCGCCCGCCGGCTCGTCGACGCCGAGACCGGCGCGACCGTCACCCCGGGCGGCAATCCCTTCACCGCCGGCTGACCGCACCCGCCCCGGACCCACACACGACGACGCCGCGTCGGCCCGCAGGGGCCGGCGCGGCGTCGTGGTTCGGGACGTGTCCCGACAGGATCAGTGGAACGAGTCGCCGCACGCGCAGGAACCGGCCGCGTTCGGGTTGTCGATCGTGAAGCCCTGCTTCTCGATGGTGTCGACGAAGTCGATGGTGGCGCCGCTCAGGTAGGGCGAGCTCATCCGGTCGGTGACCACGGAGACACCGTTGAAGTCGGCCACGACATCGCCGTCGAGCGAGCGCTCGTCGAAGAACAGCTGGTACCGCATGCCGGAACAACCGCCGGGCTGGACGGCCACGCGCAGCGCGAGATCGTCGCGACCCTCTTGCTCCAGCAGAGTCTTGACCTTGGCCGCCGCCTCATCGCTGAGGAGGATGCCACCGGTCTTGGTGGTCTCGTCCTGGACAGTCATCTGCAAGCTCCCACGTGGTGGTTCGACATTCGTACGCCACTTCCACCGTCGGCAACCGATGGTGGCTCGGCCCTATTCCCACATCATGCTTCGGGCCCTCGCGTTTTACTCATGGTCGCACACCCCCACTCTCGTCAACCTGACATGAACAGGATAAGATGATTAATGTCAAGTAGACGAAAAGAGGTGCGCGCAGTGACCGCGACACACGATCTGGACCTGCCGCCGGGGGTGCGGCCGACGCCGCTCGCCCTGCTGATGCTCGGGCGCGCCGCCGACGCGCGCAGCGAACGCGGCGTCGAGTGTCCCGGCGACCTTCCCTCGCCCTCCGACCCGAACCTGGTGGCGCGGGCACGCGCGGCCAAGGAGAAGCTCGGCGACAAGGTCTTCATCCTGGGTCACCACTACCAGCGCGACGAGGTGATCGAGTTCGCCGACGTGACCGGCGACTCGTTCAAGCTCGCGCGCGAGGCGGCGGCCCGACCCGACGCGCCGTACATCGTCTTCTGCGGTGTGCACTTCATGGCCGAGAGCGCGGACATCCTCACCTCCGACGAGCAGCAGGTGATCCTGCCGGACCTGGCCGCGGGCTGCTCGATGGCCGACATGGCCACCTCGGAGCAGGTCGAGGAGTGCTGGGACGTGCTCGCCGAGGCGGGCATCGCGGACGTGACCGTGCCGGTCTCGTACATGAACTCCTCGGCCGACATCAAGGCGTTCACCGGCCGCAACGGCGGCACGATATGCACGTCGTCCAACGCCAAGAGGGCCCTGGACTGGGCCTTCGAGCAGGGCGAGAAGGTGCTGTTCCTGCCCGACCAGCACCTCGGCCGCAACACCGCCGTACTGGAGCTGGGGCTGAGCCTGGACGACTGCGTGCTGTACAACCCGCACAAGCCGAACGGCGGCCTCACCGTCGAGCAGCTGCGGGCGGCGAAGATGATCCTGTGGCGCGGGCACTGCTCGGTGCACGGCCGGTTCGACGTGAGCTCCGTCGAGGAGGTGCGCGAGCGCATCCCCGGGGTCAACGTGCTGGTCCACCCGGAGTGCCGGCACGAGGTGGTCACCGCCGCCGATCACGTGGGCTCGACCGAATACATCATCAACACGCTGGACGCCGCCGAGCCGGGGTCCGCGTGGGCGATCGGCACCGAGCTGAACCTGGTCCGCCGGGTCGCCGCGGCGCATCCGGACAAGCAGGTCGTCTTCCTCGACAAGACGGTGTGCTTTTGCTCGACGATGAACCGGATCGACCTGCCGCACCTGGTCTGGGCCCTGGAGTCGCTGGTCGAGGGCACCGTGGTCAACCGCATCCGGGTGGACGCGGAGACCGAGAAGTTCGCCAAGGTCGCGCTGGACCGCATGCTGGCCCTGCCCTAGGCGCCCGCCACCGCGGGCCCCGACGGCGGATCGTCGCCGGGCGGGCGCGGGCGGTGTACCCACGTGAGCGAGCGGTGTGTCCCGGAAACCCCGGGGCACACCGCCCACACGCAGCACGGAAGAGCGATGGTTCGGTCAGCCCGGGATCAGGCCGTCCGTACTCAACATCTTCCTGACCTCGTCCACATGCGCGTCCTCCGCCGGCAGCAGCAGGTCGGAGGGCACGATCTCGTCGTCCGGCACCGGGGCGCCGAGTTCGCGGACCCTGGACAAAAGCGCCGTCAGCCCCGCACGAAAGGCGGCGTCGTCGCCACCCTCGATCGCGGCCTGAAGCTCGTTGTCGAGCCGGTTGAGCACATCGAGATGCTCCTCCGCGACGTCGAGCTGGCCCTCACCCACGATCCGCACGATCATGTGCCTTCTCCCTGCTTGTCGAACCGCGGCCGGGGCTGACCCGGGCCGATCGCCGGCGGCGGGGTGCCTCCGGACAACTCGGCCTTCATCCGCTCCAGCTCCAGTTCCACATCCGACGTGCTGGACAAACGCTCCAGCTCGGCGGTGATGTCGTCCTTCGCCATCCCGGTCGGGTCGTCGAGCGCGCCCGAGGCGAGCAGCTCGTCGATCGCGCCCGCACGGGCCTGCATCTGCGCGGTCTTGTCCTCGGCCCGCTGGATCGCGAGCCCGACGTCGCCCATCTCCTCGGAGATGCCGGCGACCGCGCCACCGATCCGCGCCTGGGCCTCGGCGGCCGTGTAGGTCGCCTTGATCGTCTCCTTGCGGGTGCGGAAGGCGTCGACCTTGGCCTGCAGTCGCTGCGAGGCCAGGACGAGCTTCTCCTCCTCCGCCTGGAGGTTCTGGTGTTGGGTACCGAGGTCCGAGATCTGCTGCTGCACACCCGAGCGGCGCATCAGCGCCTCGCGGGCCAGATCCTCGCGACCGAGCGCCAGCGCCTTGCGGCCCTGGTCCTCGAGCTTGCCCGACTGCTGCTGCAGACCGGTCATCTGCAATTCGAGCCGCTTGCGGGAGGTCGCCACATCGGCCACACCCCTGCGCACCTTCTGCAGCAGTTCGAGCTGCTTCTGGTACGAGTAATCGAGCATCTCGCGTGGATCCTCGGCCTTGTCGAGGGCCTTGTTGGCCTTCGCGCGGAAGATCATCGCCATTCGCTTCATTACACCGCTCATGGGCCTCGCGTGCCCCCTTCGTAGGCAACCCGTGCTGCTCCCTGAAGCCTAAATGCCCAAGCGACCTTGTGGCAGCAGGGCTTTGCCTCACTTGACGTGTTCCCGCCCGCGAGAGTTCCGGATCGTCCTCGTGCCCGATTCGGGGAGCGTTGAAATCTCCCGCCCCTCGAACACGTAGGCTTTGACCGTGTTCCGACGACGTTCCCACGCAGAGCCCGAGACCGCCGAGCAGTCCCTGGAGCGTCTCCAGGGCGAGTCGGCCGTCCGGGACCCCCAGGCCCCGAAGGGCCGCCCCACGCCCAAGCGCTCCGAGGCGCAGGCCAACCGCAAGACCAAGGTGTCCGTCCCCAAGGACCCCAAGGCGGCGCGCAGGCAGGCCCGGCTGCGGATGCGCGAGGAGCGCGAGACGCAGCGCCAGGCGCTGCTCACCGGCGACGAGCGGGCGCTGCCGGCCCGCGACCGGGGGCCGCTGCGCCGGTTCGCCCGCGACTACGTCGACGCGCGCTACACGGTCGGCGAGTTCTTCCTGCCCTCGGCCGTGATCATCCTGATCCTGAGCATCCTGCCCAGCCTCGCGATCAAGAACTTCTCGCTCTTCCTGTGGATCGCGGTGATCCTGCTGATCATCCTCGACTCGGTCCGGGTCAACATGGGCCTGAAGAAGGCGCTGCGGGCGAAGTTCCCGAAGGAGAACCTCAAGGGCGTCACCCCGTACGCGCTGATGCGCTGTCTCCAGCTCCGTCGGCTGCGGTTGCCCAAACCGCAGGTCAAACGAGGCGAGAAGGTCGCATGACGACGATCACCGGGCTGAGCGGCGACCTGCACACGCAGGTCCGCCGCGAGTTGGTGGCCCGCCAACTGGCCGAGCACATGACGAGCCTGCGCGACCGCGGTCCGCTGCGGGTGCTCGACGTCGGCTGCGGGCCGGCCTCGCCCGGCATCCTGCTCGCCCGTGCGGGACACATCGTCACCTCGGTGAACACCGATACCGACGTGCTCACGACACTGCACGAGGACCTGGCCCGGGAGTCGGCCGACGTGCAGGGGCGGATGCGGCTGGTCGAGGGCGACGGCGCCGAGGCCGGCCGGCACTTCCCGCCGGGCAGCTTCGACCTGGCCATCTGCCACGACGTGCTGGAGGCCCAGCCCGAGCCCGACGGCATGCTCGCCGCGCTGGCCCGGATGATGACGCAGGGCGGGCTGATCTCGGTCACCTCGCGCAACGCCGGCTCGCTGGCGATGCGCGCCGGTGCCGCGGCCCAGTGGACCGCGACGCTCAAGGGCCTGTCCGCGACCACGTACCCCAACCCGGCCGGCGGCACGCTGCGCGCGGACACCGTCGACGGGCTGTGCACGGTGCTCGCGGACCTGGGCGCGCCGGTCCTGGACTGGTACGGCGTGGGCGTCTTCAGCGGCCTCCAGCCCGACGACGCCGAGCCGCCGCGCGGCCAGAAGGCGTGGACGAACCTGCTCGCCTGCGAGGAGGACGCGTCGCGCCGCGACCCGTACCGCCTGATCGCGCCGGTCCTGCACCTGGTCGCCGAAAAGACCGTGCGCTAGGACGCGCCCGGGCTTCGGGGGGCGGGACCTCGTCGGAGGGGCCCGGTGTCCCGTCATGGGACGGGTGTGTCCGGTGATGCGGAAGATCGTCGCGCGGGTGTCCGACATAGGGTGTTCGCATGGACTTCCGACACCTCGGCCGCAGCGGTCTCGTCATCAGTGAGATCGCCTACGGCAACTGGCTCACCCACGGCTCCCAGGTGGAGGAGGACGCGGCACTCGCGTGTGTGCGGGCCGCGCTCGACTGTGGCATCACCACCTTCGACACCGCCGACGTGTACGCGGAGACGCGCGCGGAATCGGTGCTCGGCCGGGCGCTGAAGGGCGAGCGCCGCGAGGGCCTGGAGATCTTCACCAAGGTCTACTGGCCCACCGGTCCCGGTCGCAACGACCGGGGTCTGTCGCGCAAGCACATCCTCGAGGCGATCGACGGGTCGTTGTCGCGCCTGGGCACCGACTACGTGGACCTGTACCAGGCCCATCGCTTCGACTACGCGACGCCGCTGGAAGAGACCATGCTGGCCTTCGCCGACGTGGTCCGCGCCGGCAAGGCGCTGTACATCGGGGTCTCCGAGTGGACCGCCGAGCAGATCCGCGCCGCCGCCGAACTCGCCCGCGAGTTGCGGGTGCCGCTGGTCTCGAACCAGCCGCAATACTCGATGTTGTGGCGGGTGATCGAGGCCGAGGTGGTGCCGGCCTCGGAGGAGCTGGGGCTCGGCCAGATCGTCTGGTCGCCGATCGCGCAGGGCGTGCTCACCGGCAAGTATCTGCCGGGGCAGCCGCCGCCGGCCGGGTCGCGCGCCACCGACGACAAGGGCGGCCAGGACTTCGTCTCGCGGATGCTCACGGACGACGTGCTCACCCGTGTCCAGCAGCTGCGCCCGCTGGCCGACGAGGTCGGTCTCTCGCTCGCCCAGCTCGCCGTCGCGTGGGTCCTGCAGAACCCGAACGTGTCGGCCGCGATCATCGGCGCGTCCCGCCCGGAGCAGGTGCGGGAGAACGTCAAGGCGGCGGGTGTCCGGCTGGACGAGAGCCTGCTGACCAAGATCGACGTGATCCTCGACCCGGTGGTCAACCGCGACCCGGCGCTCACCCTGAGCCCGAGCACGCGTCCGTAGCCGAACCGCCGGAGGGCGCGGCCAGGGCCGCGCCCTCCGGCGTGTGCGATCGGCGCGGTCCGCCGCGCGGGGTCAGCCCTCGGCCGCGCGCAGACTCATGTGTTCGTAGACGACGGCGTCGTCCTCCAGCAGGCTCACCTGCTCGATGCCCGCCGCGAGCAGGTCCTTCCAGGTCTCGCCGAGCCAGCTCTCGGCGTCCGACTGGTTGGTGAAGTCCTCGGCCTCCGGGCCCTCGACGGGGGCACCGTCCGCGTCCTCATACCGCCACACCCACGACATGTCGGGCTCCTCATCTCGGATCTCGGACCGTCAAAAGACCTGCACAGTAGATCAAGCCCACCCACCTCATAGCCAGGAGCTCGACGACACCCATGGAGCTGACGCTGCTCGGCACGGCCGGTCCCAAGGGCTGGCCCCAGCCGTTCTGCACGTGTGCCTCGTGCCTGGGGTGCACCGGACCGGCGGTGCGCGGACCCGCGTGCGTGCTGCTCGACGGCACGCTGCTGCTCGACTGCGGGCCGGAGCCCGCGCACGCCGCCGCGCGGGCCGGGTACCCGCTGACCGGGGTGCGACGGTTGTTGCTGAGCGGTCCGGCCGAGGCCGCGCCGCTGGCCTGGCTGCCCGCGGCGGGGCTCGACGAGGTGGCCGCGCCGTCCGCGCCGCCGGCCTGGTTGCCGGCGCCCTCGGCGGGCGGGCCGCGGTGGCGACGGGTCGCGGCGGGTGACACGTTCGAGGTGGACGGTCGGCGAATACGGGTGTTGCCCGGCGGGACTCCCGGGCGAGTCGCCTACGAGGTCATCGGAGCCGACGGCACGCGGCTGCTGTACGTGCCGCCCTCGACGCTGCCGCCGGAGGCCGAGGCCGGCCGGGCCTGGACGCGCGAGGGCGGGCACTACGACGTGGTGTTGCTCGACGTGGTGTCGTGGCCGGAGCGGCTGGCCACGCTGCGTCGCGACGGCGCGGTCACCGAGGACACCGACGTGCTGGCGATCCACCTGTCGCACGAGTCGCCGCCGGGCGAGGAGTTGCACCGCCGGTTGGCCGCGTGGGGCGCTCGCGCGGTGCCGGACGGCGGTGTGGTGCGAGTCGGCGCCGACCCCTCGCCGAGGCCGCGTCCGCATCGCACCCTTGTCCTGGGCGGGGCCCGCTCGGGCAAGTCGGCGGAGGCCGAACGGCGCCTGGCGGCCTGTCCGGACGTGCTCTACGTGGCGACCGGCGGCACCCGGGAGGGCGATCCGGAGTGGGCCGAGCGAGTCGCGCTGCATCGTGATCGCCGACCGGACACCTGGGGCACCGCCGAGACGGTGGAGCTGACCGCGCTGCTCGCGAAGGCGCGTCGGCCGCTCCTGGTGGACTGCCTGTCGTTGTGGCTGACCGCGGTGATGGACGCGCACGGCGCGTGGGACGACGACGCGTGGGCGGACGGCGGCGCGCGCGAGGCGGTGCGGGCCGACGTCGCGGCGCTGGCCGCCGCGTGGCGGGCGTGCCGCGTCCCCGTGGTCGGGGTGAGCAACGAGGTGGGCAGCGGGGTGGTGCCGGCAACCCCCGCCGGCCGCCGATTCCGCGACGAACTGGGCCGCCTCAACGCGACGATCGCGGCGGAATCCGACGAGGTCCTGCTGGTCGTGGCGGGTCAGGTCCTCACGTTGCGCACCCTCCCGAGCCAAGCCGAACACGCCGCCTCCTGACGCCAACCGCGGAGACCCGCGAAGCGAGCGAGGGGGCAGGCAGGCGGGCGAGCGGGCAAGCCGGCAAGCGGGCGGGCGGAAGTGGGACCGCGGCCGGGGCTTCGTGAGGACTCGCAACGGCCCCGAGCGGGCTTGTGGGGCGGGATCGGTGGGCCCCTGCGCCGTATGACCGCACGCTTCGGGCGCAACGCAACGGGTGGAGCGGGTGGGTGAACCAACCCGAGCCCACCGAGGCGCAACCACCGCGCCGACGACAACTACCCTGACCAGGTGACAATCGACCTCGACTCCCTGGCCGCACAGGTGGAGCGCCCGGACGACGACGCCCGCGCACGCGTCCGTACACACCTGGCAGACCTCGCGGGCGCCCCGAGCGCGTACGGCCGACTCGAAGAGCTCGCGATCCGGTACGCCTCGATCCGGGGCGGCAAGACCACCGCGCCCATCGGCGCCCCCCGCGTGGTGCTGTTCGCCGCCGACCACGGCGTAGCCGCGCACGGGGTGTCGGTCCGCCCGCCCGGCTGGACCGCACGCGAGGTGCGGGCCACCCTCGCCGGCACCACGCCCGCGGCCACGTTCGCCGCCGCGCTCGACACGCCGATCCGGGTCGTCGACATCGCCGTCGACACCGAGCCCGACGCCTTCCCCGAGCCGATCGCGCGCCACCGGATCCGGCGCGGCTCCGGCGCGCTGGACAGCGCGGACGCGCTCGCTCCCGGCGAGGCCGAGGCGGCGTTTCGGGTCGGGACCGAGATCGCCGACGCCGAGATCGACTCCGGCGCCGACGTACTGCTCCTGGGCTCCCTGGGCGCGGCGGCCACCACCCCGGCGGCCGTCCTGATCGGCGCGCTCACCGGCATGGACGCGGCGGCGGTGATCGGCCGCGGCTCCGGCATCGACGACGCGACCTGGATCCGCAAGTGCGCCACCATCCGCGACGCGCTGCGCCGGGCCCGGCCCGTGCTCGGCGACCCGATGCGGCTGCTCGGCGTCAGCGGCGGGGCCGACTTCGCCGCGATGACCGGATTCCTGCTCCAGTGCTCGGTCCGCCGCACGCCGGTGCTGCTCGACGACGTCTCCACCGCCGCAGCGGCCCTGGTCGCCCAGCGGATCTCCTACCGCGCGCCCGACTGGTGGCTGGCCGGCCACGTCACCCCCGAGCCCGGCCACGTCAAGGCGCTGGATCGGCTCGCCCTCGAACCGGTCCTGGACTACCGGGTCCGCGGCGGCGAGGGCGTCGGCGCGCTGCTCGCGCTCCCGGTGCTGCGCGCGGCCGTCGACCTGGTGGCCCGGGTGCAGCCCACCCCGTGAGCGCCGGTACCACCTCGGCCGGGCTGCGCCTGGCGTTCGGCATCCTGTCGGTGATCCCGGTCGAGGTGGCGCGGGTGGACCGCCCGGTGGCCGGCCGCGCAATGGCCTGCGCACCGCTCGTCGGCCTGGTCCTGGGCGGCCTCGCCGCGGGTGTCCTGGCCCTCGCCGAATGGGCCGGCACCGGCGCGTTCACCGCCGCCGCGCTCGCCGTCGCCACCCTGGCCCTGCTCACCCGAGGGCTGCACCTGGACGGCTTGGCCGACACCGCCGACGGCCTGGGCTCGGCCAAGCCCGCCCCGGACGCGCTGCGCGTGATGAAGGCGTCCGACATCGGCCCGTTCGGCGTGCTCGCTCTGCTCTTCCTGGTCCTGATCGAGATCGGCGCGCTGAGTCGGCTCGGGCAGCACGGCGGCGGATCGGCCCCCGCCGCCCTGGTGTTCGCGGTGGTCACGGGTCGGGTCGCACTGTCGATCGCGTGCGGCCGGGGCGTACCGTCCGCACGTCCCGACGGACTCGGGGCGATGGTCGCCGGCACCGTCGGGCGCGGCGTGCTGCTCGCCTGGTCGCTCGTCCTGGTCGCCGGCGCCGGCCTGTACGGCCTCGTCCGGGACCCGGCCGAGGCACTGCGCGCGCTGGGCGCGGCGATCGCCGGACTCACCGCCGCCGCCCTGCTGTTGCGGCACACCACGCGCCGATTCGGCGGCATCACCGGTGATGTGCTGGGCGCCGTCGTGGAGACCGCCGGCTGCGTCGCGCTGGTGGTCCTGTCCACTGGCTGAGACGTTTGCCGGGAAGGCGTGAAATGCTGAGGGCGAACGTATCTTCCATACGGCTCGTCACCGCTCGACGAGGCATCCCGAGCAAGGATCGCCGCGTCGGTGCCCCACCGATCGTGCGGGCACTCAGCACCTCCGAGAGATGAGAGACAGGACACTCGTGACCACACTGAGTATCGGCTCCACCGCGGCCCTTTCCCTGCGCGCCGACGTTCTCGTGATCGGCGCCGTCAAGGGCAAGGACGGCGCCGTCCTGGCCGAGGGCGCCGAAAGCGTCGACGCGGCGCTCGACGGCCGGCTCACCGCCACCCTGTCCGCCGTCGACGCCACCGGGGCCGAGGGCGAACTACACCGGGTGCCGACGTTCGGCGCGGCCAAGGCCCCGCTCGTGCTGGTCGTCGGCCTGGGCGAGCAGCCCGCCGACGGCTTCGCGCACGAGACGCTGCGCCGCGTGGGCGGCACCGTGGCGCGGGCGCTCGCGGGCGTCAAGAAGGCCGGTGTGGCGCTGCCGTTGGCCGGTGCGGAGGCGGTGGGTGCGTTCGGGGAGGGCGTGCTGCTCGGCGCGTACTCCTTCGAGACCTACCGGGAGAAGTCGCGCGAGGGCCGCAAGGACGCGGTCAAGGACGTCGTGCTGCTCGGCCTGAAGGCCAACAAGGCGGTCAAGGCCGCCGCGGAGCGCGCCGCGATCACCGCGGAAAGCGTGAACCACGCCCGCGACCTGGTCAACACCCCGCCGAACGACCTGAACCCGAAGGACTTCGCCGCGATCGCGGTGGACACCGGCAAGAACGCCGGCTTCAAGGTCGAGGTGCTGGACGACAAGGCGCTCGCCAAGGGCGGCTTCGGCGGCATCCTCGGCGTCGGCCAGGGTTCGGCCAACAAGCCGCGCCTGGTCCGCCTGGGCTACACGCACCCCAAGGCCAAGCGCACCATCGCGCTGGTCGGCAAGGGCATCACCTACGACTCGGGCGGCATCTCGCTCAAGCCGGCCGGGTCCAACGAGACGATGAAGATGGACATGGGTGGCGCGGCGGCCGTCCTGGGCGCGGTCACCGCGGTGGCCCGGCTCGGCCTCGAGGTCAACGTGACCGGCTGGCTGGCGCTGGCGGAGAACATGCCCTCCGGCACCGCGATCCGCCCCGGCGACGTGCTGCGGATGTACGGCGGTCGTACCGTCGAGGTGCTGAACACCGACGCCGAGGGTCGCCTGGTGCTCGCCGACGCGATCACGCGCGCGTGCGAGGAGTCGCCGCAGATGCTGATCGACGTGGCCACGCTGACCGGCGCGATGATGGTCGCCCTGGGCAACGACATGTACGGGATCATGGCCAACGACGACACCTTCCGCGACGCGGTGTACGACGCGGCGACGCGGGCGGGCGAGCAGGCCTGGCCGATGCCGCTGCCGGCCGACATGCGCAAGCAGATGGACTCGCCGATCGCGGACCTGAAGAACATGGGCAACTCGCGGATGGGTGGCGGCCTGATCGCCGGCATCTTCCTCCAGGAGTTCGTCGCCGAGGGTGTGCACTGGGCGCACCTGGACATCGCGGGCCCGGCGTTCCACGAGGGCGAGGCCGGCGGCTACCGGGCCAAGGGCGGCACGGGCGTCGCGGTGCGTTCGCTGCTCCAGGTCGCGCAGGACGTGGCGGACAACCGGATCTGACCCGGACGCGGACGGCGGTCCGGTCCGGCCGGGGCACGCAGGCGCCCCGGCCGGACCGGCCGTACCGCGCCGGCGTGCGCCTCACCCGCGCACGGCGCGGCGGCGGATCGGGTCAGGAACCGCCGCCGGACTGCCGTCGGGTCCACTCGCGCATGCGCTTGGGATAACCCACCAGGGCCGCCTCGTACACCGGGATGCCGAGCTTGCGCGCGAGGGAGCGCGCCGCCGCGGGGTCGGCGACCCGGCGCCGGGTCCACTCCCCCGTGTCGGCGATGAACACCACGGTCGTGCCGCTCAGCGTGGTCACCGGTTCGATGTACGCCTCGACACCCTTGCGGCTGCGCGCGAATTCGCTCAGGTGGTCGGCCGTCGCGGCGGCCTGCTTACGATCGGGCGCGTCCGTGCCGGTACCGCGTTTGCGTCGGAACAGCCCCACGGGGATTTCCTTCCTGTCGTTCGCGCGTTCGCCCGCGTCCGTCCTGCGCGGACGCCGGGATCGTGCCGGAACAACGAGTCACGAGGGTGTGTTGTGCCCCCGACCCGCCATTTCGGTGCGGCCCCTGTGGGACAGGCAACACCGGGGCGGAGTGCTCGGCTGCCTCCGACAAGTGGGAGGATGTTGTACCGGCACTTGAGACCTTCCACAAGAAGGGGGTGCCGCCCGCCGCGTACCGCGCGGGTCGGCATCGCAATCACAGGAGGACGTGACGTGGCGAACGACGCCGGAGCCGTTTTCGATGTAGTCATTCTCGGCGGCGGGAGTGGCGGCTACGCGTGCGCCCTGCGCGCGGCCGAACTCGGTATGCGCGTCGTCCTCGTCGAAAAGGGCAAGCTCGGCGGCACGTGTCTGCACAACGGCTGCATCCCGACCAAGGCGCTGCTGCACGCCGGCGAGGTCGCGGACCAGACGCGCGAGAGCGAGCAGTTCGGCGTCAAGTCGACCTTCGACGGCATCGACATCGCCGCGGTGCACGCGTACAAGGACGGCGTCGTTTCGCGCCTGTTCAAGGGCCTGACCGGGCTGATCGCGAGCCGCAAGATCACCGTCGTCGAGGGCGCCGGGAAGCTTGTGTCGCCGACCGCGGTCGAGGTGAACGGGCAGCGCTACGAGGGTCGACACGTGGTACTGGCGACCGGCTCGGTGCCGAAGTCGCTGCCGGGCCTGGAGGTCGACGGCAACCGCGTGATCAACAGCGACCACGCGCTCGTGCTGGACCGGGTCCCGCAGTCCGCGGTGGTGCTGGGCGGCGGCGTGATCGGCGTCGAGTTCGCCAGCGCCTGGAAGTCCTTCGGTGTGGACGTGACCATCGTCGAGGCGCTGCCGCACCTGGTCGCCCTGGAGGACGAGGCGAGCAGCAAGCTCCTGGAGCGCGCCTTCCGTCGTCGCGGCATCAAGTTCGAACTCGGCGCGCGCTTCTCCGGTGTCGAGTACACCGACGCGGGCGTTCGGGTCTCGCTGGAGAACGGCAAGCAGATCGAGGCCGAGTTGCTGCTCGTCGCCGTCGGCCGCGGCCCCGTCTCGGCGGGCCTGGGCTACGAGGAGGCCGGCGTCGCGATGGACCGCGGCTACGTCCTGGTCGACGAGTACTGCGCCACCAACGTGCCGACGATCTCGGCCGTGGGCGACCTCATCCCCACCCTTCAGCTCGCCCACGTCGGTTTCGGCGAGGGCATTTTGGTCGCCGAGCGGATCGCCGGGTTGAACCCGGTGCCGATCGACTACGCGGGTGTGCCGCGCGTGACCTACTGCGACCCGGAGGTGGCCTCGGTCGGCCTCACCGAGGCGCAGGCGGTCGAGCGTTACGGCTCGGACAAGCTCGCGTCGATCAGCTACAGCCTCGGCGGCAACGGCAAGAGCCAGATCCTCAAGACGACCGGCCAGGTCAAGGTCGTCTCGGTCAAGGACGGCCCGGTCGTCGGCATCCACATGGTCGGCGCCCGGATGGGCGAGCTGACCTCGGAGGCTCAGCTGATCTACAACTGGGAGGCCCTGCCGGCCGAGGTCGCCCAGCTCATCCACCCGCACCCGACGCAGTCCGAGGCGCTTGGCGAGGCCCACCTCGCGTTGGCGGGCAAGCCTCTGCACGTCCACGACTGACGACGCGCCCCCTATCGCGCCCCGTCATCCAAGACCCACGCCTTGAAGCGTTGAGAAGGAGTCATTGACCCATGCCGGTCTCCGTAACACTGCCCGCGCTCGGCGAAAGCGTGCAGGAGGGCACCATCACCCGCTGGCTGAAGCAGGAGGGTGAGCGCGTCGAGCTGGACGAGCCCCTGCTCGAGGTCTCGACCGACAAGGTCGACACCGAGATCCCCTCCCCCGCCGCGGGCATCCTGGTGTCGATCAAGGCCCAGGAAGACGACACGGTCGACGTCGGCGCCGAACTGGCCGTGATCGACGACGGCTCAGGGGCTGCGGCTCCGGCCGCCGCGCCGGCTCCGCAGGAGGCCGAGGCTCCGGCGCCGGCCGCGCCCGCGCAGGCTGCTCCGGCCGCCGAGGCACCCGCCGCACCCGCCGCTCCGGCCGCTCCGGTCGCGCAGGAGCCCGCCCAGGCTCCGGCCGCGCCCGCCGGCGACGCGCAGGGCACCCCGGTGCTGCTGCCCGCGCTCGGCGAGAGCGTGCAGGAGGGCACCATCACCCGCTGGCTGAAGCAGGAGGGTGACACGGTCGAGGCCGACGAGCCGCTGCTCGAGGTCTCGACGGACAAGGTCGACACCGAGATCCCGTCGCCGGTCGGCGGCGTGCTGCTGAAGATCAAGGTCGCCGAGGACGAGACGGTGGAGGTCGGCGCCGAGCTGGCCGTCATCGGCGCGCCCGGTGCGGCTCCGGCGGCGGCGCCCGCTCCGGCGGCGGCTCCGGCGGCGGCTCCGGCTCCGGCGGCTGCTCCGGCCACCGCGCCGGCCCAGGC
>NZ_JBSHGZ010000073.1:0-16261 GCF_053618075.1 Embleya sp. NPDC055664 | reverse complement strand
CCGGGGGGCTCGCGCGGCCCCCGCTGACCCCCTCCCCCCGCCTGTCCGGGGGGTTTATCACGATTTTGGGCCCCCCCCGTAAGGGGGTTGGGGCCCGGTCCGCGCGGCCGCCGGCCCCCCCGGCGCCCGTTCACGCCCGGCCCGCTACTCCATGCCGGTGCGTCCCGGCGACCAGAAGGGCTTGGTGAGCACCGATCTGCGGTCCCAGCCGTGGTCGGCGACCAGGCGGTCCCGAACCAGCTTGACCGTCCTCGCCTCGCCCGCCACATACGCCACCCCGGGCGTCGCGGGCAGCGCCAGTCGGCCCACCGCCGCGGCCAGGGTCGCCGAGGACGCCGCCGACGCGTCGCCGCGTTCGAGCCAGGTGAGCCGTTCGGCGTGCGGCATCGGCAGCCGATCGGCCGCGCCCGCGGTCTCGATCACCCCGTACACATCCGCCCCGGAGCCCACCGCCGCCAGCATCGCGCCCAGTGCCACCGACGCGGTCTCCTCGCCGACGAACACGTTGTACGGCGCGTCGGGACGCAGCACGAAGCCGCCCTCGGGCCGGCCGAACCGGACCCGGTCACCGCACCGCGCCGCCCGACCCCACGCGGCTCCCGGCCCCGTGCCGCCGTCGTGGTCCAGTACGCACAGATCCAGCGTCCCGGCCGCCGGGTCGTGGGCCCAGACCGAGTAGGTGCGCAGCAAGTTGCCCATCCCCTTGCGCCAACCCGCCATCGAGAGCACGTCGTTCACGTGCACCCGGACCTGTTGGCCGGGCCGGCAGGCCACCCCGCGCAACCCCGCGTCCTCGATCCGGATCCGGCGCATCCGGGCCGCGATCGACTCGGTCTCGACGATCGTGCCGGACAGGAACACCCGGTCGAGCAGTCGGTTCATCGGCCCCCGGCGCCGACTCGTCTCGGGGCTCATGCGGCGCTCCCGGAGGACACCCGGACGGCCGAGGTGCCGGCCCGGTCGCGATAGCCCACCGCGACCGCGGCGGTGGCCACCAGGACCAGGACGCCGACCACCAGCAGGCCCATCGACATCGCGTCGGTGAACGAGTCCACCACGCGGGCGTGTTCCGCGCCGCGGGCCCTGGACAGTTCCACCGCCGGCTGACCGTCGAACCGCACGGCCAGGATGGTGCCGAACACCGCGACCCCGAGCGCGGCGCCGATCTCACGGGCGGCGGTGTTCAGACCGGAGCCCAACCCCGCCTGGTGCCTGGGCAGTTCGGAGACCACGCCGAAGGAGAGCGCGGGCGCGCACAGTCCCATGCCCGCGGACAGGATCAACAGGTAGGCGGCGTAGATCGCGTACGGGGTGCGGGCGTCCACCGTCGCCATGCACAACAACCCGACCCCGATCAGGCCCAGGCCCAGCACCACCAACGGCCGGGCGCCGAAGCGTTGTTGCGCCTTGACCGCGACCTTGGGCGCGAGCGCCATGCCGACCGTGAGCGGGACGATCGCAAAGCCCGTGCGCATGGCCGAGTAGCCCTTGACGTATTGCAGGTACTGGGCGTTGATGAAGAACAGCGCGAACAGTCCGAAGAAGCTCGCGCCGATCCCGAGCACGCCGGCCCGCAACTTGGCGGACTTGAACACGCGCGGGTCGAGCAGGGGGTTCCTCGCCCGCAGCGCGTACAGCACGAAGCCGAGCAGGAGCACGCCGCCCAGCGCGAAGCCGCCGATCACGTGCGTGGAGCCCCAGCCGAACTCCGGGCCCTCGATGATCCCGTACAACACCGCGACCAGACCGGCGATCAGCAGCGCGGCGCCGATCGGGTCGAGCGCGGCCGGATGCGTCTCGGTGCGGGGGGTGACCCACTGCACGACCGCGGCGAGCACCAGGGCGAGCGGGACCATGATCCAGAACAGGCCCTGCCAGGGCAGGTACTCCTGGACCAGACCGCCGCCGACGTTGCCGAGCAGGCCGCCCAGTCCGACCGCGAGCGTCCAGGACGCCATCGCCTGCGGGCGGCGTTCGGCCGGGAAGACGTGCATCAGGATGGACATGGTCGCGGGCATGATCAGCGCGGCGCCCGCGCCGGAGATGCCGCGACCGGCGATCAGCGTGGCGGAGTTCGTGGCGAGCGCACTGACCGCGGCCCCGGCGGCGAACACGCCGAGCCCGGCGAGCAGCGCGCCCTTGCGGCCGTAGCGGTCGCCGAGCGCGCCGGCGGGGATCAGCAGGCCGGCGAAGACGATCACGTAGGCGTCGACGATCCACAGGATGCTGTCGGCGGACGGATGCAGCCGGGACGCGGCCAGTTGCGGAATGGCCAGGTTGATCGCGGCGACCATACTCTGCGCGACCAGCACACAGGCGCACATCGCGATCAGCACGGCGCGCGAGGAGCCGGCGCGTTCGGTTTCGGCACCGTCGGCGCGCCGCGCCGACGTGCCCAGGACGGGCGTGGACATGGGTCCCCCAGGAACTGACTGTCTGCGAAGGAAAGGAAGCACGGGTGGTACGGGGAACTGCGTGTCCGGACTCCTTCACCGTAGGCTGGGGCACCGATTTACTCCAATGCATGTATCGCATGGAAAGGATGCGTGTGACGCAATCCGGGATGGACCTCAACCTGCTCACCGCGCTCGACGCGCTCCTGGAGGAGTGCAGCGTCTCCGGCGCGGCGCAGCGGATGCACCTGTCCGAGCCGGCCATGAGCCGCACACTGGGCCGGATCCGCAAGGCGCTGGGCGACCCGGTCCTGGTCCGGGCCGGGCGCACGATGGTACCCACGCCGCACGCGCTGGCCATCCGATCCGAGGTGCGGGTGGTACTGGAGCGCGCCCGGACGTTGTTCACCGCGGCCGGCGAGGTGGACCTGCGGACGATGTCCCGCACCTTCACCGTGCTGTCGCACGACGCGTTCACCGCGGCCTGCGCCGCGGAGCTGTTCACGCGCGCGGCGCGGGAGGCCCCGGGAGTACGGCTGAAGTTCCTGGCAGAGAGTCACACCGACACCGAGGCGCTCCGCGACGGGATCGCCGACCTGGAGGTGGGCGTGATCGACGCCACCGCACCGGAGGTACTGACCGAGCACCTGTTCGACGACCGTATGGTCGGCTGCGTCCGGGCCGGGCACCCGCTCCTGCGCGGCCGGTGTACGCCGGAGCGATTCGCCGCGGCCGAGCATCTGATCGTGTCCCGACGCGGCAAGCTGCACGGCCCGGTCGACACCGCGCTGGCCGAACTCGGACTCACCCGGCGGGTGGTGGGCGCCGTGCCGACCTACCCGTCCTCGCTGTTCATCCTGCTGGAAGGCGACCTGGTCGGCCTGGTCGCGGCGCAGTTGATCGGCCTGACCGAGGCTCGGGGGTTGCGCACCTTCGAGGTTCCGCTGTCGTTGCCGCCGCTGCCGATGGGACTGGCCTGGCATCCGCGCCACGACGCCGATCCGGGGCACGCGTGGCTGCGGGGGTGTGTGCGCGACGTGTTGACGGCGGGCAGGACGTGACGGCGCGCGGGGCGGTCGGGTCAGCCGTCGAGGCGCATCAGTTCGATCCGGGTACCGTCCGGGTCGGCCAGGAACACCAGTTCGGTCGATCCGGTCTCGCTCGGCAGGCTCGCCCGGGTCCCGGCCAGCAGCGTGCCGCCGTGTTCGACCAACCGGGCGGCGGCGGCGTCCACGTCCTCGACCAGGAAGGACAGGTGGGTCAGCCCGATTTGATTGCGCCGCCGCGAGGGTTCGCCCTGCGGTTCGGGCGAGGCGTAGTACAGCAGCTCGACGACCATGCCCTCCTTGGCGATCAGCTGGGAGACCAGGCGTACGTCACCCTCGACCTCCAGGGTGTGTGCGACCTCGTTGCCCACGTCGTAGCGGGCCACGGGGGCGAAGCCCAGGCCGTCGCGGTAGAACCGCAGCGCCCGATCCAGGTCGGTGACGCACACGCCGAGGTGGGACGGGGTATAGCTGACGGCGTCGGACACGGCGCGACTCCCGAGGTTGCTGACGGTGCGTCAGGTCCAGTGGTGCCCGCACGCTAGCAACGACGGGCGCAATGATCCACCACCGTGTCGGGCGGAGAACCCGCCGGTCGCCCCCGGGCTCAGTCGGTGATCAGGTCGCCTTCGAGCACGGTGACCGCCGCGCCGGACAGCCGTACCCGGTCGCCGACCAGCTCCACCCCGACCGTGCCGCCACGCGCGGACAGTTGCCCGCCGGTCATCCGGCGGCGATCCAGGCGCGGGGCCCAGTAGGGGCCGAGCACGCAGTGCGCCGAGCCGGTGACCGGGTCCTCGGCGACGCCGACCGAGGGCGCGAACACCCGCGAGACGAAGTCGACCCGCCCCTCCCCCACGGCGGTGACGATCACCGCCCGATACGGCAGCGTGGCCAGCATCGCCAGGTCCGGCGCCACCGTACGCACCGCCGCCGCCGACGCCACCTCCACCAGCAGGTCGTCACCGCCGGCCGCGACCAGGATCGGCTCCACCCCGAGCGCCAGGCCCAGTTCGGTCGGGATCGGCACCTCGCGCGGCGGCAGCGCCGGGAAGTCCAGGACCACGCCGGCGCTGTCGAGCGACGCGGTCAGCACCCCGCTGCGGGTGGCGAAGCGGATTCGCGACGCCGGCGCCGACCCCTGCCCGAACAACACATGCGCGGTGGCCAGCGTCGCGTGCCCGCACAGGTCCACCTCGGTCTGCGGGGTGAACCAGCGCAGCCCGAAGTCCGCCGCGTCGCCCGTGGCCGGCACCGCGAACGCGGTCTCCGAGTAGCCCAGTTCGGCCGCCACCGACTGCATCCAGGCGACGTCGTCGGCATGTGCCGCGTCGGGCAGGCACACCCCCGCCGGATTGCCTCGGAACGGCCGGTCGGTGAATGCGTCCACGACGTAAATGCGCATGCCGTTCACCGTACCCAACGACGTCGAACACGCGGGCGTACCCAGGACCATCCGAACCACGCCACCCCGGCGACGGCGAGCGTGCCCAGGCCCGCGAGCAGCCACGGCCACCAGCTCAGGTCCACCCGCTCGTCGCCCCGGTAGAGCAGTTCGTCGCCCGCGATGTCCGTGCGCGGCGCGAGCCGGGCGTCCGGGAGTTGCTCCTTGATCGTCTCGGCCAGCGGGCTGTGCACCTCCCCCACCACGCGCGCCCGCGCGTCGTAGTGACCGGCGTCCGCCCACATGCCGTCCGTGTGGTGCGTACGCGCGGCCAGATTGACCGAGAAGTAGACCGGCTGCCCGGGAGCCAGCAGCGGCGCGCCGTCCTTGAGACCGACCACACCCACGCCGTCCACCCGCAACCGGGTCACCTGGAGCGGCACCCGGGTGGTGCCGGCCACCAGGCGCAGGCACATCTCGCGCCCCGAGGACAGATCGAGTCGCCGGTCCGGCGGAACCGGCCGGAAGGCACGGCAGTCCACCGCGTCCGGCTGCTCCGGCGGCGGCATCAGCCAGGTCGCCTGCACACCCTTGTCCCGATCCGCGTCGACGAACCGGGCCGCGTGCCGCAGGTACAGACCGGTCCGCACCTGGGCCAGCGCGACGCCCGGGTCGGCCGGATCGTCGCGCAACACCCGCGTGTTCGGCAACACCCGCTGCAGGGCCGGCCCCGCACTGCTGTCACTGGCCAGCGGGACGGCGAAGCCGGACACCGCACGGCCCTCCTCGCCGAGCCGGTCGAAGTCCTTGCGCAGGTCCGGGCCCACCGCGTCGCGGGCCGCGTCCGAGATCAGCACGACCCCGTCGACCGAATCCGGCGCGGAGGTGCGCAACACCACAAGGGCCCGCTCCAGCGCCGCGTGCACATCGCTCGGCGGCTCGGCCCTGATCGACGGCGCACCGCCCGCCGGGATCCCGTCGGCCGGCTCGCTCGGGCGCGGCGGGGGCAGGCGCGCGGCCATCGCCGCCGGGTCGGTGACCGGCTCCAGGCCGTTGCCATGCTCGGTCGCCACACCGTCGAAGGTGACCAGCGCGACCCGGTCGCGCGCGGACAGCCGGGCCAGGAAAGCGGTCAGCGCGGACCTGGCCGTGGCATAACGCCCGGTGCGCTGCATCGAGGCCGAGGTGTCCACGAGGATCACGTAGTTCACCCGCTCCCGGTCCGCGCCCAGGGTGGTGATCAGGCGCTCGGCGCCGTAGGGGTCGGGCGGTTCGGTCCTCGCGGTCGTGGGGCGCGCGGCGGCCGCGGCGCCACCCGGCGGCACCGCGGCCAAAAGGGCGATCAGCGCGAGGATCGCCGGTATCGCCAGCACCCGCAGCGCGTCGCCGTGCTTGAGCGCGGTCCGCAACTGCTTGAGGTGGCGGCGGAACGTCTCGAACTCCTCCTGCTCGCGTTCGACGATCGACGCCGCGGCCTCCGGCCCCCACGCGTGCGCGGCGATCGACACCCGGATCGCGCGCAGCTCCTCCCGGGCCTGCGCCGGGGTGCCGCCGCGCACGATCAACTCCCGTTCCAGGCTCGGCAGCAGCAGGTCGCGTTCGCGGTCGGGCGCGGCATGCCACCAGCGACCGACCTCGTGCACGTACAGGTCGCGCCGCGGGCGGCCCGCGCCGTCCACGATCTCGCCCGCCCACACCCCGGCCGCCGCCACCGCGTCCACCCCGCGCAGCGCGTTGCGGAACCAGCCGCTCGCGGCGCGTCCGGCCAACTCCGGGCGGGCCCGGGCGATCGCCGCCCACCACGCGTCGTCCAGGCCGGGCAGTTCGGCGAGCCGCGCATCGGCGAGCACCGCGTCCGCGACCGCGGCGGTGACCGCCGGATCGCCGGCGCGCACCAGTTCGCCGAGCAGTTCGGGGGTGACCGCCACCGCGCGCAGCAGCGCCGCGATCCACCCGGCGAACCGCCCCTCGGCGACCGGCTCGTGCCGCAGCGCCAGCAGATCGGCGGCCACATAGGGTCCGTCCGTCGGCGCACCACCGAGCGCCAGCCGCAGTACGTCGGCCCGCACACGCGCGGCGACCGGCGCCCCGGGCCCCAGCGGCTTCTCCAGGAGCGCGGCCAGTCCGCGCGCGGCGGGGTCGGCGCGCTGCTCGGTGAGCGGGACCAGGGTCGGCCACAGGTCGTGCAGCACCGCCGCGATCGTGGCGGTGTCGGTGTGTCCGGCCACGCGCAGGGTGAACACCGCCTCGGCGGGCGGGATCTCGGCCGGCCGCAACCGCTCGCCCGCGAGCAGCGCGTACGGCGCCAACCACTCCGGCGCCCGGTCGTCCCACGGGCGGATCACCTCCAACCACGCGCCCAGGTCGGCGCCCGCGGTGTCCAGGAGGCGGCGCAGCACCACGGGGTGATTCCACAACGCGTCGTAGAGCGCGGGCACCTCGGTGGTCGGGGTGGGCCCCAGCAGTCGGCACAGATCGGCGA
Source organism: Embleya sp. NPDC055664 (assembly GCF_053618075.1). Classification (NCBI taxonomy): domain Bacteria; kingdom Bacillati; phylum Actinomycetota; class Actinomycetes; order Kitasatosporales; family Streptomycetaceae; genus Embleya; species Embleya sp. NPDC055664. Next base: position 8,956 of record NZ_JBSHGZ010000073.1, on the reverse strand, counting down.
CCAGCGCCTCCGGCGAGACCACGTCCGCGTCGGCCTTCCCCGCGCCGTTGACCGAGGGTTCGGGCACGCGCAGGGCCCGCGCGTCGAGGCCGGCGGGCGGGGTGGAGCCGGCCAGGAGCGGCGGCACCGGGCCGAGCAGGACGTGCACGAGCCGATCCCCGCGCCCGGCCGCCACCGCCGTATTCCACCCCAGCGCCAGGCTCGCCGGGCGGGCGCGCAGCGCGGCGGCCATGTCCCGAGTCACCTCGTCGCCGTCCTCGGCCCGCCAGCGCTCGGCGATCGGCGCGGCCAGCGCGACGTCGCCGCCGAGCAGCCGCTCCATCGGCGACGGGGGCGACGGGGGCGACGGACGTGCCGGTGGCGGGGACGCCGGCCGGGCGGGCGACGGCGACGGGCGTGCCGATGCCGCCCGCGCCTCCACGCCCGGCGCACGCGAACTCGGCCCGGCCGGATCGCCGGCGGCGAACCGGGCGGCCGCACGGCCCGGTTCCGCCCCCGGGGCCGACCCGACCCGCACGCCCGACCCGCTCGCGCCCCCCGCTCCCGCGTCCGGCCCGAACCGAGCGCCCACCTCGGCGAGCAGCCCGAGCAGGCGGTCCCCGGCCACCGGCGTGCCCGCCTCGCGCAGAGTCGCGAGCGCGGCCACCAGCGGGTCGAGCCCGATGCGGCGGCGCAGCATGGTCAGTTCGCCCAGGTAGGCACGGGCGGCGGGGAGGTCGGGCACGGCCGGCACGCCGTCCAGGGCGACCCGGACCGTCCCCGGCGTGGGCACCCGGCCGAAGGCGAGTCGGGGGCGCAGTCGGCCGGTGGGGCCGAGCGAGGTGGCGAAGCGCAGTCCGGCACGGCAGCCGTACGGGAGCAACGCGGTGATCCGGTCCAGGAGTTCGAGCCGGGCCCGGCTGTCCAGGCGGTCGGCGCCGGTGATCACCACTGGGCCGGCCAGGACCGCCGCCGCGACCCCCGCGAGCCATTCGAAGTCGGCCGGGTGCAAGCCGACGGCCGGCGGCGGCCCGGGCAGCCGTACCCGGAGCGGCCGTTCCCGGTCGGTGGGCAGGTCGATGCCGCGAAAGGCCAGCCACAGTGCGGTGTACGTGGCGCCTGCGGCGGCGATCTCGGCGTAGGGCGCGGTGAAGTAGCGCACCCCCTCCGGATCGCGCAGCGTCATCGCGACGAACGAGTCCTCGCGCCCGGCGCCGGTCACCCCGACCCAGCCGGGCGGCGCGTACTCGTCCAGCGTGGGTCGCACCAACCGCTCGAAATGCTCCCGCCGTTCGGGTCCCGCGCTGCACGCCGGCACCGCGCCGTCGTGGTACCAGGCCCAATGCGCCCGCAACGTGCCCGCGGTCTCGCGGGGGCGGTCGTGTCGGTCGGTCGCGTCCACGTGAACCTTTCCGTGCGGGATGCCGGTCGAGGTCGGGTCCGGTGCCCGCACACGATGTCAGCGAGGCGGCCGGGGGGTCGGGGTCGGGGGGATCAATCCTGCCGGTGCTACCGGTGTGTGTTGTTCCCCGGGATCGGGCCGGGTGATCCCCGAGTACCGGCCGTTCTGCGCGGGGGTGTCGATCGGAGCCGGCTCCGCGGTGGTCGACTCCGGGTCGGCGCCGCCGGGCCGCGGTGCGGGCGGCCGGCGCAACACCCGGGCGCGGACGCCGTACAGCATGGTGGCGTCGTCGACGCCCAGCCGCCGTCGGGACGTGTGCACGCGCCCGTCGCGCTCGTGGCGCGCGGTCAACGTCACACCGCGTCCGGAGCGCGGCCGACGGCCCCGGGCCAGGAAGGACGTGATCGCGCCGGCCGCCGGATCGTGCTCGTGGGTCCAGCGGTGGCGCATTCCCAGGGCCGGATGTGCCGTGCCCTCGGGGAACTCCGATCGTTCCTCCTCCATGCTCAGTTCGATGTACACACCGGCCGGGAACCAGCGCCACGCCGCCGTTCCCCCCGCCGCGACCAGTGCCATCGCCGCCACCAGGAGGGCCCACACCGACCACATGACCGATCCGCGCACCCGGCCGGTGTAGGCCAGTCGGCCGTCGCGCAGGCCGGCGGCGGCGTACGGGCCCGGCACCCGCAGCAGGTCGGCGAACTCGGCGGCCCGGGTGGCGGTCACGGTGCCCTGCAGGGTCGTCGACGCGGCGTAGGTCCGCGATCGGGCGAACAGGTCGGTGCGGGTGCGCTCGTGCGCCCGCACCTCGATCGGGAAGTGTCGCGGCACCCCGGGTTCCAGGGTGATCGGGTCGCGCGGCAGCGCCCGATCGATCGCCGGATCGCCGGTGTGCAGGTCGGCGACGGTCAACCGGATGCGGTGCGCGGTGGAGACCAGGGTCAGGCAGAGCGTGCCGCGGGCGGACAGGTCGATCGGGTCGACCGGCGGCTCGGCGCCGGCGCAGTCGGCGTCGGTGGGGCGGGCGCCGCGCGGGTGTGCGGGCGCCGGGGCGAACCGGGCCCGGACCGTCGCGTCCCGGTCCGCCTGCACCACTGCGACCCCCTTGCGCACGCGTGCGTCCTGTTCGAGGGCGCGCACCCGGGCCGCCTGCTCGGCGACCGAGCCGCTGAGCGTCTCGGCCCTGGGCAGCACCTTCGCGATCAGGTTGACCCCGCGCCCGTTGTCGCCGAGCGGCATCGCGTACGCGGCGATCGGGCCGCGTTCGGCGACCGCGTTGGCGTACTCCTGCCGCAACGCCTCCCACCCCGGCGCCGATTCGTCGGCGAAGCGGGGATTGTTCGGCGCGTACAGATCGGCGTCGGTGAGCACCACGATCGCGGTGGGCGGCCGATATCCGCCCGCCGACGGTTGGGCCGCGGCGACGATCCCGGACACCGACACCATCGCCGCGCCGAAGTCGCTCTCCACGTCGTTCGGCTTGGGCAACCCCGCGAGGAACGCGGAGACCGCGGCCTCGCCCCGGGGCGCCGCGTCCAGTGGCCGAAAGACGGTGGTGGTCGCGCCGAATCGGATCACCGAGATCCGGTCCCGGGGCTGCATCGCGGTCAACAGGTTGCGCAGCGCCGTCTTCGCCTCGTCGTAGCCGCCGTTCTCCCGCATCGACGTCGACACGTCGAGCACCATGTAGAAGTCGGCCGGTTGGGCGTCGGTACCCAACTCGTCCAGCAGTCGTGCGGTCGAATCGGCGGGCGGCTCGCCGTCGGCCCGGGCGACGGCGTGCGCCGGGGACGCGGCCGCGCACAGCGCGAGGATCAGCGACAGCACGGGGACCACGAGCCGGGTACGGGCCCGGGGCCGTCGGGGGTTGAGGGCGATTCGGGACATCGGTCATCCCCTCTTCGCGATGCGCACCGCGCGCATGCCGAGAATGGGTTCCAGCACACCCTGGGGGTGGGGCGGTCCGTCGAGGCGGTTGCCATGCGGGTCGACGTTGCGGCAATTCTCCGGGTCGATCCGGCCCGCGGAGCGGCGAAAGCCCGCCGCCGAGGTGGCGTAGTAGCGGATCCGGCCGAAGTGTCGCTCCAGGATGCCGGGCAGTTCGGCGGCGGCGGGGTTCGGGCACGGGCCGTCGCGCTCGCACAACCGGTGGAAGTACGCCTCGGGGTCGCGCACCCGGACCCGGCCGTCGCGGCCCAACTCGGCCCAGGCACCCAGGCGGGCCTCCCGATACAGCGTCATGTCGTCGATCTTGGTGACGCACACGGCCGGTTCGAAGGGCAACAGGCCGCGGGGGTCGGTGCGCGGCTGGAGGTCGGCGGCGGCTTCGGTGAGCACGCGGTCCAGCGCGCGTATCGCTTCCTCGCCCGTGCCGCTCGCGTCGGTGGGGTCGAACAGCACGATCAGGCCGGTGCAGTCGGCCAGGGTCTGCTTGACCGCGTCGCGCCGGGTGCTCGGATCCGGCAGCTCGGTGATCGTGGCCACGAATCGGCAGTGGTCGGTGAGCCGGTGCAGCGGCACGACGCGCGGGTCGCGCCGGAAGAGGAAGCGGTATCGCGTCGGCTCGGCGGTATCGACGCTCCCGTCGGGCTCGTCCGGGAACCGGTGTTCGTGCAGCAGCGCCTGGTCGGTGTGCCGGAGCAAGCGCTGGGTGGCGTCGTCCGTTCCGAACACCTTCCACCGGCGCGCGTGGTTTCGGCCGCCGCCGTGCCCGAGTGCGCGCGAGCGCTCCTCGGCGGCCTCGGGAATCATCGCGACGAACGTGGTGCGGCCCGATTCCGGCGCGCCCCACAGGGCTATCCGCTTCTCCAGGACCGCGCCACCGGTCGGCTCCCCGTCCCGGGTACCGTACGACCGCGTCATCGGCGCACCCCTTTCCCACCCGACTCGCCGGTCGAGGCCCTGGTGACCACGTCGAGCAGCAGCGGCGCGCCGGTCGTGCCGGTGAGCGCGGCGCGACCGAATCGCAGCAGGTCGGCGGGCGTGGTGCGGCCGAGTGTGAAACACCCGTCCGCGCCCAACAGCCGCCACGCCTTCAGGGTGCGATCGTGGACCCGGGGGTCCGCCGCGTCCGCATATCCGGGGTCGTCGGTCACCAGCAGGTACCGATCGCCCGGCCGGGCCGCCCGTCGGGCTGCCAGGTCCGCGTCCCATCGGCCACCGCCGTACGCCTGCGCCGGGTCCAGACCCTGCACGTAGGGGTGCGGGCCGCGCAGGCCGACGGTCACCACGAGGGTGGGTCGATGTACCCGCCGGCCGAGCGTGCTCGTGCGCAGCAGTGCGCACACCCGCTCCAGGGGTGCGGCGTACGGGTCCACCGCGGGTGTCCCGACCCAGTCGGCGATCGCCGCCCGGGTCGTGTCGGGCGGGGCGAAGTCGACCCGGCGCAGCGGGTCGTGGCGGCTGCGCCGGGGTCGGGGGTGGTCGTCGTAGCCGAGCACGGCGGCCCGCTCCCAGCACACGGACCGATCCCCGAGGGCCGCCTTCGCCAGCAGCGCGCGAACGAAGTCGAGCCGGGCGGCGCTCTGTTCGGGGGTGCCGCCCAATTCGACCACGCACAGGAGGTCGTAGACGGTCGACGGGTCCGGCCGCCAGAAGGGACGGGGCAGCGCGGCGACGGCGGCCTGCGGCCCCGCCGGCCGAAGGTCGGTGCGGCCGGCGCCCAGCACCCAGGCGGCCCCGCCGGAGGCGGTGACGTCGACCCGTCCCGGCCCGATCATCCGCACGGTGAGCCGGACTTCACCGGGTGGCGCGAACACGGTGACCCGTTCCAGCTCGGACCACGCGCCGGGGTCGGCCACGTCGGCGACCGCCACCGCGACGTCGTGCCCGTCCGGGCCTTCGCCGCGCAGGCCGAGGGTGATCTCGGCAAGCGGGGGGCCGTCGGCCGCACCCGGCGTCGCGCCTCGATCGAGGAGCAGGGTTCGATCCGAGTCCTCCGATCCCGGGTCGACGCCGACCAGGTGCAGCGGGTGGCGGGCGGGCACGTCGAGGGCCAACAGTTCGATCAGGTCGGGGAGTTCGATGCTCTCGTCGTCGAGGGGAGCGCCGCCGAGCACGGCGGCCGGCCGCACCTGCTCCCGCACCACCTCGGCCGCGAGCGCGCACCAGGTCCACTCCGGGCGGCGTTCCACCAGCACCAGGGCCCAGGCCCGCTCCCAGGGGCCACCCGGCAGCGCGCGCCAACCACTGGGATCGGCCCAGTTGTCCCGCAGCGTCGACCGGGCCCGGGAAGCCAGCGCCTCGGGAGCCTCGGCCGTGCCCACGGCCGGTCGCCGACCCACCCCGCCGGCCAGGGTCAGGTCGCGGGCCGCGTCGTCCTCGGGCAGCCAGGGCACCACCTCGCGCCAGTCGTGGCGCGTCCGGTTGGCCGAGGGCGCGCCGAGGAAGCCGCGTTCGTCGAGCGTCACCCACTGCGCGGCCAGGTACCGGGTCCCGATGTCCACGAACAACACCAGGTCCAGTTCGCCGGCGGTCAGCGCGGTGAGCAGGGTGAGCACCGCGGCCCGTCCGGTCCCCGGGACCGATGCGGCGACGGCCAACGGAGCCTCGGGGACCACCGGGCCGAACCTGACCAGATCGGCCGGCGCCCGGGGCACCTCGGTCAACCCGCGCGCATGCGCGATCCGGAGCACGGCCGCGTAATCGAAGGCCCGCGCCGCGTCCTGGTAGGCGGTGGGCCCGGGATCGACCGGCGGCCACGCGCAGGTCCGGCAAGGGCCCACGACCGGAGCCGGCCCCCAGCAGACGGGGCACACCGCCTCCGGGATCGTGTCCCGCTCGCCCGGCACGCGCGGACCCGTCGACGCCGTGCTCACCGCTCACCGACCCGTCGCTGAACTCCCGGCACGAATCCCCCCGTTCGTCCCCTCCGGAGCACCCCGCCGACGCCTCACCGGTCGTGGAGCCCCGGGTATGTCGACCTCGCGGGTCGGCGAACGACCCTGCACGCGGTGACGACCACTTACCCGCAGTGGCCGATCGTAGTCCCGCGCATGGCCGACTCGAAGCGTTTCCCATGGGTTGTGATCAGTCGTCCGCCGGCCCGTGATCCGAGCGTCGGTCAGTCGACCACCACGGGCCCTTCCAGCGACGTCACCGTGCCGTCGAGCCCGGCGAGGATCAGCCGCCCCCGGGCGGCGACCGCCACGGACACCCCCACGTCGGAACGGATTTCGGCCACTCGGCGACCGGTGGCCAGGTCGTGGGTACGGATGCCGCCGGCCTCTCCGGCCACATGGACCAGCCCGTCCGCCAGGGTCACCCGCAGCCCGGGTTGCGGCACATCGGCGGTGCGCCATACCCGACGTCCCGACCCGGCGTCGAACGCGTGTAGGAAACCGTCGGTGGTCACCGCCACCACCAACCCGGCGCCGACCCCCGGTGTGCTCAACACCCCACCCGGCAACCGCGCCCGCCAGACGACCTCCCCATCTGCCCAGCGCAGCGCCGCGATCCCGGCGGTGGCGAGCGGGACGTACACGTGCTCTTCGTCGGCCACCGGGGCGGCGTGCACGGCCTCGGACAGGTCCTGCGACCACGAGGCGGATTCCGAGCCCGCGTGCCACGCCCCGACCCCGCCCGCCCGATCCACCGCCGCGGTCCGATCCGCCGAGACACACAATCCGGCAGGTATGCCCGAGCGCGTCCCCCCGAGTTCCGTCGTGTCGTTCGCGCCGTCGAGCCACACGACGCGGCCGTCCAAAGTGGCGACGAACAACCCGTCCGTACCGATCGGCCCCGGCACCAGCGCCACCACGGCGGCGTCGCCGACCCTCACCACGGTGTCCGGCGCGGACCTCCTCGTCGGGTCGTACCGATACAGCCCACCGTCGTCATGCCCCGCCCACACCCGTCCCGATGCCACCACCGGCGCACAGCGCGACGGCGCGCTCAGGTGCACCGTCCACCGAGCCATCCCCGTCAGCGGATCGAGGACCACCAGCGTCCCCGCCACGTCCTGCACCACGATCAGCCCGTCCGTGACCACCGGCCGCGCCCGGATCCAGTGGCTCATCCGCGTGGTCCACGCCCGGGTCAGCTCGCGCCGGCGCAACATCGGGCCGTTCGCCCGGGCCTCCAGGCGTCGGGCCCGGGGCCGGTAGTCGGGTCCGAGGCGATCCAGCAGCGTCGCGCCCACCCGGGCGAGCGGGCGGCTGTGCGGGCCGAGCAGGCCGACCGCGGCGGGCTCGCGCGCGGTGAGCAGGTCCTGGAAGTCGAACTCGGCGTGGCCGTTTCGATCGTGCAGGAACTCGGCGACCCGGAAGTACACCTCCAGGGCCGACCGTCGGCTCATCGCGGTCAGCAACGTCTCCCGGACCTGCTCGTCCAGGTCGTACACCACGTCGTCCGGTCGCGCCGCCTCGTCCCGATCCGGCGACTCGACCAGCAGGCCGCTCAGCATCACCTCGGCAACGAACGCGGGGTCCTCCCGCGCGAGCACCGCCGATTGCACGACGCGCATCGTGGCCGGGCTGATCGGCGCGGCGGCGAGTTTCCCGAGCAGTTCGACGGCGTCCGGGGAGGCACCGGCGCGGAACTCGGCGAGCCGTACCGCCGGTGTGCGCCGGTCCTCGGCCGGTACCGGGGTCGGCGCGGGCCCGGCCGCCGCCCCGCGCGGATCGAGCACCCAAGCGGGGCCCGCGAACTCGCGACCGCGCTCGTCGGTGATCATCCGGGCCCAGCGGGAGAGTTCGCTCCATCGGCCGGCTCGGCGATCCGCCGGGTCGTCCGCCCACAGGCCCTCGGGGTGCAGGCCGATCAGCGGGACGGCGACCCGTTCGGGCGGGCCCGTCCAGTGGGGGTCGTGCCGGAGCCGAAAGGCCGATCGGCGGGCGGCGCCCGCGCCTCGGCCGCGGAAGACGACCGGGGTGGACGGGATCCGCGCGCGATCCCACCAGCGCTTGGGCAGCAGGTTCAGCAGCACCACGGGACACTGTCTCCCCCACGAGGCGAGCATGGCCGCGGTCTGCGGGTGGGACCAGGCGCGGCCGACCCCGTCGGTGATCACCATGATGATCCGCCGTCCGGTGGGGCCGGCCGGTGCGGCGGGTTGGGCCGGCGTGCCGAACGGCGTGCGCAATACCGCGCGGCCGGGCACGTCGGTGTCGAGGGACCAGGAACGCATCGCGCGGAAGGTGCCGTTCCCGCTCACGAGTCGGGTGAACTCGGCGAGCAGGCGCCGCCACGGAGCGATCGAGGGCGCGGTGTCCACGACGAGGGCGAGTTCGAACCAGCGCTCCCTGGCCGGTTCGAGCACCGGCACGATCAGGTCGGTCAGCGCCGCGTGTTCCGCGGTGGCCTCCTCGTCCAGGACCACCGCGTCGGGCGCGGCGCCGTGCCGGCGCAACCGGCGCAGCAGGCGGGCGAGTTCGAGCCGGTCGGGCAGGATCGAGGCGGCCGGTGGCCGGGCCTCGTCGAGCCATGCGGGCAGGCGCGGTGCGGTCGCGCCCGCCCGGCCGGTGCCGATCTGCTCGATCGACTCGACGGAGTCGGGAACGGCGGTGAAGGCGAGGGAGGTCTCCGGGCGGGGGCCGCGCACCGCCGGCGGCGGGCGACGGGCGATCGGCGCCGGCG
>NZ_JBSHGZ010000072.1:0-18157 GCF_053618075.1 Embleya sp. NPDC055664 | reverse complement strand
CCCGCCACCCGCCGCTGGTCGCCTTTCACCCCGACCCGGGCACCCACCCCCGACGAAACCCCACACCCCGAAGCCCCCACCCCGGGCAACGGCCCACCACCGACTCCGACCAGCCCGGCACCAGCCGGCCCGCAACCCCATGCGCAACCCTCGCCGGAGCCGTCCGGCTCAAGTCGCCGACGTTGTTGTCAGGAACCTGGCGATCGCGCCGATCGCCGTCGTGGATTCCGGGATTTCCGGGTCGATGGCGGGCCAGGCGTGGGGGACGTCGGGGATCAGGTGGGCCTGGACCTGGACGCCGGCTGCGGCGGCTCGGGAGGCGAAGGCCGTGGTGTCGTCGAGCAGGGCCTCGTGGCACGACGCCATCAGCAGTATCGGCGGCAGGCCGGACAGGTCGGCGAACAGTGGGGAGGCCAACGGGTCGCTCGGGTCGTGCAGTTGCAGGTAGATCTCGGCGGCCTCGCGCAGCGACCGCTTCGAGATGAACAGGTCCGTGGCCGCGTTCGAGTCGTATGTGGGCTTGGTCACCGTCAGGTCCAACCACGCGGACAACAGCACCAGGCCCGCCGGCATCGGCACCCGCGCACCCCGCGCCGCGATCGCCAGCGCCGCCGCCAGGCCGCCGCCCGCCGAGTCGCCGCCCACGAACGGCGCCGCGTCGAGGCCCTCCTCCTCCACCGTCACGAGCGCGTCGTACACGCTCGCCGCGTCGTGCAGCGCGGCGGGGAACGGCGCCTCCGGGGCGAGCCGGTACTCGACCAGGATCACCCGCGCCCGGGCCGCGAGCGCGATCCGCGACGCGATCCCCAGCCAGCCCTCGGCGTCGCCCATGCGATAGCCGCCGCCGTGGAAGTAGAGCAGCGTCAGCGCCGGGGCCGGGACCTCCAGGAACGTGCACGGCACCCCGCCCACCAGGCGTCGGGCAACCGCCACCCCCTCCTCGGGTTCCTCGCGGTACGCCGCCGTGCCGCGGCGCCGCGCCTCCAACTCCTCCGGCGCAGGCCGCCCTTCCCGTACCGGCGGCAACTGCCAACCGTCCAGGCTCATCCCAGCTCCTCCCCGACCGGACCCGACCGGGCCCTACCGTCCCCGGCGGCCCGCTCGACCCCACCGATCCCATGGATCCCGTCGACAACCCGTCCCGGCCCGCGGATCCGGGCCCATCCACCGTCTGCCCCGCCGTCGATCGTCCACGCCGGCGGGCCCGGCCCACGACCGGACCCGTGCGACCGCCCGGCCGGGAGCGCGCGCGTGCGGATCGAAGCTTGCGACAAACCCTGGTGGGGATCAAGCGATTGGCCGGGTTGTGACCTGGGCGCCGGCGCAATTGGGCGCCGGGCGCACCGTTCGGTTCGTACGATGTGGCGCGCGGGGTCCTTCGAACCGCTCCCGGACCGGCGCCGGGGAATCGGTCGTCGCGCCGACGACAGCAGGAGGGGGGTCCGTCGCATGGTGGTCCGGGTACGTGTTCTCGGCCATGTCTGCGTCGACGGCCCCGCGGGTCGCGCCGCGGAGGACCTGCTGGGCGGACCGCAGGCCCGGCTCGTCTTCGCCGCGCTCGCGCTCGGTCGCCGACACCCGGTGCCGCGCGAGGAGTTGGCCGCGCTCCTGTGGCCCGAGCAGGCGCCCAAATCGTGGGAGGGCGCGCTGCGCGGCGTGCTCAGTCGGGTGCGCGGCTTCCTGGGGCAGGCCGGCTACGACGCGTCGTCGGTGTTGCGCCACCGGGCCGGTTGTTACGTGTTGTCCCTGCCCGAGGGCACCGAGGTCGACGTGGAGGCGGCGGAAAGCGCCCTGATCGAAGCCGAGGCGCTGGCCGTGCACGGCGCGTTCGCGCAGGCCAGGACCCGGGCGCACGACGCGCACGAGATCCTCGCCCTGCCGTTTCTGCCCGGCCTGGACGGCGACTGGGTGAACGAGCGCCGTACCCGCTGGCGTTCGGCCCGACTGCGCGCGCTCGCCGTGTCGGTGACCACCGAACTGCACCTGGGCCGCGCCGACGCGGCCGTGACCCGCGCCGCCCAACTGGTCGACCTGGATCCGTTCCGCGAAAGCAGTCACCGCCTGCTGATGACCGCACACGCCGCCGGCGGGGACCGCGCGGCCGCGCTGCGCGCCTACGAGCGGTGTCGGCGGCTGCTCAACTCCGAACTGGGCGTGGGCCCCTCGCCCGAGACCGAGTCGGCGTTCCTGCGCCTGCTCGGCGACGCCACGCCGCAACCGCTGCCGGTGCCCGCGCCCGCCGCCCGCTTCGCCTCACCGACACCCGGTCTGGACGCGCCGCCCGCGCCCGCCCCGACCCGCTCGGCGCACGACGTGTTCCCGCACGGCGCGCCCGGGCCGATCGTGGGCCGCTCCGCCGAACTGCGTCTGCTCGAGGAGTCCACCCGGGCCGAGGTCGGCTCGCGCGTGATCCTGGTCAGCGGCGACGCCGGGATCGGCAAGTCCTTCCTCCTCAACGAGTTCGCCACCCGCGCCGGCCGCAACGCGTTGGTGCTGACCGGGCGCAGCGACGAGGGTGTGGCCGCGCCCTTCCAACCGTTCGTGACCATGCTGCGCGCCCATCTCGGCGACGTCGCGGCCGAGGAACTGCGCGAGCGGGTCGGCGACCTGGGCGGCGAGTTGCACCGGCTGCTGCCCGAACTGCCGCTGGAGCCCGCGGGCCTGACCCAGCCTCAGGGACCGCCCGACTCGGACACCGAGCGCTATCGGTTGTTCGAGGCGGTCGCCGGGGTGTTCCGGCACGCCGCCGGCGAGCGCGACCTGATCCTGCTGCTCGACGACGTGCACTGGTCCTCCACCTCGACCATGCTGATGTTGCGGCATGTCGCCCGCGCCCTGGTCGGCACCCGTGCGGTGGTGGTGATCGCCTTCCGGGACACCGGTCTGGGCTCGGTGCATCCGATGACCCGGCTGATCGCCGACCTCTACCGCGACCTGCACCCGCTGCATGTGCCGCTCGGCGGCCTGGACGTGGCCGCCCTGGTCGAACTGGCCCACGTACTGGCCGGCCCGCTGCCGCCGCGCGCCGAGGGCGTCCGGGCCCACGTACTGCGCGAACTCAGCGACGGCAATCCGCTCCTGGCCACCGAACTGCTGCGCCAGTGGGCCGACGTCAGCGACTGGTCGGCGCTGGGGAAGAGCGTGCCGGCCGACGTCCCGCGCCGGGTGCGCAACGTGCTGCGCCAGCGGCTGCTCGGCCTGCCGCAGTCCACCCTGGAGGCGCTCACGGTGGCCGCGGTGGTCGGCCCCTCGTTCGACATCGACCTGGTCGCGGCGGTGCACCCCGGCGGCTTCGACACCGTCGTGGACGCGCTCGACGACGCGGAACGCGCGCACGTGGTGCGCGGTGAGGAGACCGACCGCCCGGGCCGCTTCACCTTCGTGCACGCCCTGGTCCGCTCCACGCTCTACCAGGAACTGCCCACCGCGCGCCGCCTCCAGCTGCACCGCAAGGTCGGCCTGGCCCTGGAAGCCCGGGGTGATCGGGATGCCCATCTGCCCGAGTTGGCCCACCACTTCCGGCTCGCCTGCCGCTTCGGCGAGGCCCGCCGGGCCTTGGACTACGCACGCCGGGCGGGCGACGAGGCGCGCGACGGCGGCGCGTTCGAGGTCGCCGCCGAGCACTACCGGCAGGCCCTGGAGGTGCTGCCGATGGTCACGGACCCCGCCCCGGAGACCCGCTGCGACCTGCTGCTCTCGCGCGGCGCCGCGCTGGACCGGTGCGGCGACCGGCGCTGCCGCGAGGTGCTGCGCCGCGCCGCCGAGGAGGCCCGGGCGCTCTCCGATTCGCGCAGGCTCGGCCGGGTGGCGCTGGCCATGGTCCGCCTGGGGCAGGTGTACCAGGTGGGCGTGGACCTGGAGTTGGTCGCCCTGCTGCGCGAGGCGCTGGCCGCGCTGCCGATCGCGTCCGCGCTGCCCGCCGACATCGCGCTGCGCTCGCTGCTGCTGGCCGCGCTCGCGGTGGCGCTCACCTTCGGGCAGGATCGCGAGGCTCGGCTGGGCATGCTGTACGAAGCCCTGGAGACGGCCCGCGAATCGGGCTCGCACGACGCGCTGGCGCAGGGCCTGGAGGCACACCACCTGGCCGCGTCCGGCCCCGACCTGGTCGAGGAACGGCTGCGGATGAGCGGCGAGTTGACCGTGTTGTCCGGGCTGACCGGTGATCAGGAGTCGTTGTTTCGCAGCCACTTGAACCAGGCCTACGACCTGGTGGTGTGCGGCGCGATCCCGGCCGCGGAGCGCGAGTACGCGCAGGCGCAGCGGGTCGCCCGGCGGCTGCGGCACCCGTGGTTCACGTGGGAGGTGCTGATCTACCGCTGCGGCCTGGAACTGCTGCGCGGACGCACCGCGCGGGCCGCGGACGTACTGGCCGACGCGCTGCGGCTGGCCCGCCGTTCGGGGCTGCCGCGCGAGGCGGTGCGCTCGTTCAACCTGTCGCAGATCCTGGCGGTGCGCTGGGAGCAGGGCCGGCTGGGCGTGATGGCGCGTCGGGCGGGGGTGGCGGCCGGCTGGTCCCGGGACGTGTCCTGGTGGCGGGTACAGGCGTGTTGGGCGGCGTCCGCGTCGGCGGATCCCAAGTCGGCGCGCGAGGAGTTCCACGCCCTGTGCGTGCCGGGCTTCGCGACCATCCCGGTGGACCTGCTGTGGACCGGCTCGTTGATGCGGCTGGGCGAGGTGTCCCTGGAACTGGGCGACACCGAGCGAGGGTTGCTGGTGGCGGAGGCGCTGGCGCCGTACGCGGATCACCTGGACTGGACCGGCTCCTCGCTCGGCCCGGTACGCCGGGTGCTCGGCGGCCTTGCCGCGCTGGCCGGCGACGAGGCCGCCGCCCGCGCGCACTTCGCGGCGGCGCACGCGCGCTGCGTCGAACTGGGCCTGCCCGGACACGCGGAGCGTACGCTTCAGGACGCGGTGCGATTGCTCGGGGACCCGCCGGACGCCGGCGTACCGTCACGGAGCTGACTGGCTGTCACCTTGCGCTTTCGCGCTGCTCTGACGCTGTTCTGACGCTGTTTGCCTACCGTTGGTGACGACCCGGCCGGTGTGCCGGGTGCACAACGGGGAGGACGGGGCAATGGGGATTGCGGGCGCGGGATCGGCGGTGGCGCACGACGCCGACCGGGGCACGTTCAGTGTGTTGGGCTGGCCGGTCGTGTGCTTCGATTCGTTTCATCGGGTGGAACTGCCACGCCGGCTCGAGGGCGGACTCGGCGAACGGGTCGCCTGGGACGTGGCCGGCCGCGCCCCGATCGCCCTGTGCATGCCCGACGGTTCGGCGTACAGCTATGTCGAGGACCGGGGCCAGGTGCGCATCGTGCCGGGGGTCAGCGCGGACGCCGAACTGGTCGTCGAGCTGGCGTCCGGCGCGTGGCAGGACTACCTGTACGAACTGCGCACCAGCCGCGGTCTGGTCGAGTCGCACGCGGTGCGCTTCGTGCGCGGCACGTTCGCCGACTGGGACACGTGGGAGCCGGCGATCCGCTGCATGTACTCCGGGACGCCGATCTATCACCCCGAAGCCCTCGATCTGCGCGACCTGGCGGATCGGCCGATCGACCTGCACCGCGACTTCACCACCCGGGACGAACCCGACGAGATGGCGCATTTCCTGCGTACCACCGGCTATCTGGTGGTACGTCAGGTCTTCGACGCGGACCGGGTCGAGGAGTTGGCCGGCGAGGTGGACCGGATTCGCGGCTTGTGCCGTGAGGGTGACCGGGGTTCGTTGTGGGCCGCGGACCCGGCCGGCCGGCGCTCGCCCTACCGGTTGACCTACCTGGGCATGCGCTCGCCGCGGATCGCCGCGCTGGCCGACGACCCGACCGTGCGCATGTTGTGCGGCCTCGCGGGCCAGGACGTGGTCGCGGTGACCGACCGGGACTCCGGACAGATCGCCGTGCTGAAGGAGTTCGGCACCGCGCCCGAGCCGCTGTCCATCCCGGACCTGCCCTGGCACAAGGACTGCGCGCTCGGCGGTTGTCCGATCACGTGTCCGCGCGTGCACGTGGGCATCCGGCTCGACGCGGTGACCCAGGACAGTTCACAGCTGTACGCGCTGGCCGGGTCGTGGGGCACGGTCGCGCACGAGCGCTACACGGCGGAGCAGTGGGCCCGGCTGCCGGTGGTGGGGATGACCACCGACCCGGGCGACGTGACCGTACACATGGGGTGCGGGATGCACGCGGGCCCGGCCGCGACCGGCGCCGCCCGTCGGCGCACGCTTTACGTCCAGTTCGACAACCCGCGCATCTTCGACGTCACGAGCCCGTACGAGAGCTATGAGCATGTGATCCCGGGCTACGACAACAGGGGGGACGAGTCGGCCCTGTCGTGGATGTGAGGCCGGGCGCGTGTTCGCGGTGCCCGGGCGCGGGGCCGGGCTTGCGGCTGGGCTTGGGGCCGGGCCCGGCCCAGCGGATCCCGACTCGGCGAGGATCCGCCGGGCCGCGCGCGGCGCGGCGCCTATTTCCCCGGACGGGTGAGTTCGCACCTCCCGTTCGCGCAGGAGCGGCGCAGGCGGCCGGCCGAGATGGTCTCCATCAGGCCGATCGCCCAGCACATCGGGCAACCACGCAGCGCGAACAGGCCGACCGGCGCGAGCAGCAGGCTCATCCAGCCGGCGACCGGCAGCAGGGCCAGGGACGCGACGAGCGCGCCGAACCCGACGGCGCCCCGGGCCAGATGGCGCGGGACTGTGGCACTGGCGAAGCCGGCAGGCTTGGGCGCGACGTGGACGGCGTGCGCGGCGAGGGCGGCCTGCGCGTCGTGGGCAGCCGGCCGGACCGGATCGGCGGGCGGGGAGACGGGCTCGGCGGTGCGTGTCTTCGTGAGCGTGGTCGTCGTGGTCGTGGTCGAGTCGAGGGTCATCGTCGGTTCTCCTCACTACGGGACGGTTCGTCGCGCAGGGCCTCGCGTACCGCCGAACGGGATCGATGCAGGCGGGACTTCATCGCGGCGGTGCTGATCCCGAGCCGGTCGGCGACCATCCGGCCGGGCAGACCCTGGATGTCCCGCATGACCAGCACCTGCCGCAGGTCGTCCGGCAGGGCGGCGACGGCGGCCGCGACGCGTTCGGCCTCCAGGCGCAGCAGAGCGTCCTCCTCGGCGGAGCGCGCGGTACCGCCGGGGGTGTCGAACGGGTCGGACTCGGCGGCCGATGTGTGGTGGACCAGGGCACGGGTGCGACGCAGGCACTCGTTGCGGACGATCCGGAACATCCACGACGCCAACGCCCCCGAGGCGCGCAGCATGCCGATCTTGCGGTAGAGGATGATCAGCGCCTCCTGCGCGGCGTCCTCCGCATCCTGGGGGGTGGCGCACAACGTATGCGCGAACCGGCGCACGTGCGGATGCGAGCCGTGCACGAGCGCGGTGAGCGCGTCGACGTCACCGCGCTGCGCCGCCGCGACCAGGACCGCGCCGGGCCAGGTGTGGTCAGCCACGCTGACGCTTCCGGCGGCGCAGCGTGACGGTGCACACGCACAGCAGCAGCGCGACTGCCGCGACGACGATGACGACTACGGTCATGGGGTCCTCCCGATGGGATGCGGGGCGGACGAGGTGCTCGTCCGCACACCCATGAGAGGCGCGCCGGACGCGAAAGGATTCACCCGGGTTCGCGAGCGGGATGCGCGCGGGTTCGCGCGGGTTCGCGAGACGGTGACGACAGATCACGAACCCGATGATCCCGCGCCGGGCGGGGGCGGCCTCAGCGCGGGTTGCGCTTGGTGATCCGGCCCTCGGTGTCCGCCTCCAGCGACGCCTTGCCTTCGGCTCCGGTCACGGTGACCCGGATGACCACGGACCCGGGCCCGGGCGCGGACCCGGCCACCGGCTCGAAGGTGATCCGCCACGAATTCGGCTCGGCGATCCCCAGTTTGGTCTGCGCGATGCGGACCAGTCCGGGCAACCGCTCCAACGGCAGCGTCTTCACGTCGATCACCGCCCCGGGGTCGACCGGCGCGCCGAGCACGCCCTGCATCGAGATGCCGTGCTCGTCGATGGTGAACGTGGCGGCGTTGCCCGTGTGCATCCCGCTCACCAGCGAACCGACCAGCCGGCGAAGCTCCCCCTCGGCCAGCATCGAGTCGGACGACGCGGTGCCGGAGACGGTCGTGCCCGTCGACACGCTACTCGTGACCTTCGTCTCGGAGTACGACGAGGACGACGAGGACGTGGTCTTCGTACTCTGGTCGCCGATCTCGTCGGCCAGTTCCGCCCGGCAGAGCAGTACCACGATCCCCGCGCCGACCAACAGGCCGAACAGGACGAGCAGGCAGAACGCACCGTCGCCGCGCGGGGCCTCGACCATGGCGGACACCGGTGCGGAGTCCACCGTCTCCACACTCGCCCGCCGGGCCCACTCCGCGGTCGGCTCGGTCACGAGCTTGACGTCCCACAGGTCGTCGGGGCGGTACTCCACCACCACGACGCCACGCGGCCGATAGTCGGGGATGTCGACCAGGTTGAGGTCCTGACGCATCTTCACCCGGTACGCCGTGCGCTCGTCCGGCGCCACGGTCAGCTCGAACTCGACCGGGATGTCGGCCGTATCGCTCCCGAGGGCCCGCCGGCTCTCGATCACGGCGAGGGCAAGCCGAGCCGGCGCACGCACGTCCCGGGCCTCCTGAACGCGCCCGCGGACAGCCCACGCAGCCATGTTGAACAGGAAGAGCCCGACCCCGATCACGCAGAGCCGCCGGCTCTCCAGGATGCACGCAACCACGAAGCAGCCCAGCGCGGCGCCGATCACGCCGCCGGAGAGAAACCCGAGCGCGCCGGACTTCAGCCGCTCACCGACGGATTCGCGGGTCTCGATCATCGCCATGGCGGCGATTGTGCCGGTCCCGGATGGACGCGAAAAGACGTCCGGGCGAAAACCGACCGCCTGTTCGCAGGACGTGGGGAGTTCCCCCGATTCCGAGCCGGACAGCGGCCCGAACGGCCGCCGCCATGGCCGCTCGCCTCAATACTTACCTTTTCATCAGTACCTCACTTATTAGTAGGTACTTGCCGACTGGAGTGCACCGATCAAGGATGAATCCCGGCGCCGAACGCCGTCGTCTCACCCCCTCCGCCCCCTCTCTTCTTCCCTCCTTCGCGACATCCGGAGAACTTTGTGAACGCGCAGCAGTCCCACTCCCACACCCCCGTAACCGTCCTCGGCCTCGGCGCGATGGGCCGGGCCATCGCCGGCGCGATCCACCGGGGCGGCCACCCCACCACCGTCTGGAACCGCTCCGCCGGCCGCGCCGACGATCTGGTCGCCCAGGGCGTCACGCTCGCCCCGAGCGCCGCCGAAGCGGTCCGCGCCTCACCGGTGGTCGTGGTGTGCCTCCTCGACGACGCGTCGGTCCGCGACACGCTGGCCGCCCTGGTCGACCCGCTCGCCGGCCGCCTGGTGATCAACGTGACCACGGTGACCCCGAAGCAGGCCCGAGAGACCGCGATCTGGGCCGCCGAGCACGGGATCGAATACCTCGACGGCGCGATCATGGCCATCCCGGAGATGATCGGCCTGCCCGTCGCCTCGCTCCTGTACAGCGGCTCGCAGGCCGCCTTCGACACCCACCGCGACCTCCTCGAACTGCTCGGCGGCGCACGCTGGTTCGGCGAGGACGCGGGCCTGGCCTCGCTCTACGACCTGGCCCTGCTCGGCTCGATGTACTCGATGTTCGCCGGCTTCGCCTACGGCGCCGCCCTGGTCGGCAGCGAAGGCGTCCCGGCAACCGAGTTCGCCGAGCTGGCGGCCCCCTGGCTCACCGCGATGACCGGCGGCCTGGCCGGCCACGCAGAGTACTTCGACAGCGCCGACTACACCGCCGAAACCCAAAGCCTGGCCTTCAACAAGGCCGCCGTCGACACCATCGCCGAGGCCGGCCGAGACCAGGGCGTGGGGACGGAGGTGATCGCCGTCGTACAACACCTGATCGACCGCCAAATCGCAACGGGCCATGGCAAGGAAAGCTTCGCCCGAATCGTCGAAAGCGTGCGACGGCCGGCGGCCGGTGATGGCGGCGGTGGCGGCGGGGTGAGGTGAGGTGAGGTGAGGTGAGTCGGGCTCCGCAGGGGCCTTCCCGAGTGGGTCGGATGCCTCCGGCGAGCGTTGCGCCTTTGGTCGCGGGTGGCCGGTGCGGGGCTGGTCGGAGTCAGTGGTGGGCCGCCGCCGGCGTGCGGGTCTCCGAGGCTTCCGGCTTCTGGCGAGACGAGCGCCTTGCTCGGCAAAACCCGGCCGGCAGCGGCGGGCGGGGTGGTGCTCGGGTCGGCTCCTCCGGCGGGCCTTCCCGGATGGGCCGGGTGCTTCCGGGGGCGTTGCGCCTTTGGTCGCGGGTGGCCGGTGCGGGGCCGGTCGGAGTCGGTGGTGGGCCGCCGCCGGCGTGCGGGGCTCCGAGACTGCCGGTCTCGACGAGGCGGGCGTGTTGGTCGGCTTAAAAGCGACCAGCAGCGGCGGGCGGGGAGGTGGCTCGGGTTGGGTTCGCCGGGCGTGCGTTCCCGAGTGGGCCGGGTGTTTTCGGCGGGGGTTGCGCTGGTGGTTGCGGGTGGCCGGTGGGGGGGCCGGTCGGAGTCGGTGGTGGGCCGCCGCCGGCGTGCGGGGCGCCGAGACTGCCGGTCTTCGGCGAGGCGGGCGCCTTGCTCGGCGAAGACCGGCCGGCAGCGGGGGAGCAGGAGGGCGGTCGGGTTGGGTTCTCCGGGGGCCTTCCCGGGTGGGATGGGCAGGGCATTTCGAGGTGCGGTGGGCTTGTGGGGGGCGGGAGTTCACGAAACCGGACGGCGTGAGGTGTCGCAGTCTCGGCGCGCGAGAAAACCGCAGGTCAGCGGGAAGGGAAGCCGTTTCGAGTGCCTCGGGATCCGGTTTCGGCTCCCACTGGGCACTTTCGGTCGGCTCGACAGCCTCCGCGAGGTCGCAGCGCCCGAAACCGACCCCCCCCCACCGGCCAGTTTCGGTCTCCACAGCGGCGATGAAGAGGCCGGAGAACACGAAACCGGCACTCGACGCCCGACTTTCCACCCCAACCACGCAAAACCGCAGGTCACCGAAGCTCGACGCCCACAACCACGCACCGCGATCAGGTTTCCAACCCCAACACCCCTCCAAACACCCCGAAACACCCCGACCCACCCGGGAAGGCACCCGGAGAACCCAACCCGACCGCCCTCCCGCTCCCCCGCTGCCGGCCGGTCTTCGCCGAGCAACGCGCCCGCCTCGCCGGGAACCCGGAGTCTCGGAGCCCCGCACGCCGGCGGCGGCCCACCACCGACTCCGACCGGCCCCGCACCGGCCACCCGCAACCACCAGCGCAACCCCCGCCGAAAACACCCGACCCACTCGGGAAGGAAGCCCCCGGAGAACCAGACCCCCACCCGCACCCCCCACCTCCCACCTCCCCCACCACCCTTGAATAGTTCACCAAGTTAAGTTACAACACGTAACGTAAATCACGAGGAGCCCCGGCAGCCCGACCCGATCCCACCCCGGTAATCCGGCACAAGTAATCACAAGTAATAGGGAGAAGCCCCATGGCCGATCTGCTCGTACGCGGAGGCACCGTCGTCGACGGAACCGGAGCGCCCCCCACCCCCGCCGACGTGCGGATCAGGGGCGGCGTGATCGTCGAGGTCGGCCCCGGGTTGCTCCCGGACGGTGGCACCGAGCGCGTCGTCGAGGCGGGCGGGGCCTATGTCGCGCCCGGGTTCATCGAGGCGCATACGCACGTCGACGGGGCCATGTGGTGGAACCCGGACCTCGATCCGCTGCCCGCCTACGGCACCACCACCGTCGTGTTCGGCAACTGTGGGATGTCGGTGGCGCCATTGCGGGAGAGTGCGCGTGGGCCCGTGCTCGATCTGTTCTGCTTCCTGGAGGACCTTCCGCTCTCCGCCTTCCAGGACAAGGTGCCGTGGACATGGGAGCGCTGGCCGGAGTACCGCGGCGCGGTCGAGGGGCAGGCCGTCGCGGTCAACGTGGCCGGGTTCGTCGGGCACCTGACCCTGCGCACCACGGTGATGGGTGCGGAGGCGTCCTGGGCGCGGGCGGCGACCGCCGAGGAGATCGCCGAGATGGCCGCGTTGCTCGACGAGTCATTGACTCATGGAGCTATCGGCTTGTCGACCAATGTCTTCGACAAGGATCGCTACCTCAAGCCCGTACCCACCCGGCTCGCCGAGGACGCCGAGTTCGAGGCCCTGGCCGACGTACTCGCCCGGCACCCCGGGGCCACCCTCCAACTGATCACCCGGTTCAACGAACCGGACAACATCGACGCCGATGTGGAGCGCTTCGCCCGCATCTGCAAGCCGCGTGGGATCCGGGCCCAGTGGACCGCCATCCCGTCCACCGTTCGGGAGGACTACCTGCGCGAACAGACCATCGCGCTGCACCGCAGGCTGCGCGCCGACGGCGTCGACTTCTGGCCCAACGTGCCGCATAAACCGCTGGAGCCGTTCTTCAATTTCGAGCGTGCGCTCACCTTCCAGCGGGTCGCCGCGTGGAACCACTGGATCAACGGTCCGGCCGAGACCAAGCTCGCCACCCTGGCCGATCCGCGGTGGCGGGCCCAGGCCCGCGAGGACTGGGACAACCGGGTCTCGTCGTCGACATCTCGACTGGATCGCCCCGAGTCGCTGATCCTGGCCATCTCGGAGACCGGTCACGGCCCGCTCGGCATCTCGCTCAAGGAGTACGCCGACCGGGAGGGGCTGCACATCTCCGACGCGCTGGCCACCTGGATAGGCCACAACGGGATCCTGTCCTGCCTGCGCGGCATCCCGGACGCGTTCGACGAGCCGGTCGTGGCCGGCCTGTTCGCCGAGCCGCACACGCTGACCAACATCAACGACTCCGGCGCGCACCTGCAACTGTTCTGCGGCTCCGGCGAGAACGTCTACCTGCTCACCCGCTACGTACGCGACACCGGCCTGCTGAGTGTCGAGCAGGCGGTGCACAACCTCACCGGCAAGCTCGCCGGCTTCTTCGGCCTGGGCGACCGGGGCGTGATCGCCCCGGGCCTGGCCGGCGACCTCGTGGTGTTCGCGCTCGACGAGATCGAGGTGCGGCCGGAGGAGAAGCGCTACGACAACCCGGACGGCTCGTGGCGCTTCACGCGCGGACCGGCCGGCGTACGGGCCACCATCGTGCGCGGCGTGCCCACCGTGCTCGACGCCGAGCCCACCGGAGAGCGGCCGGGCACGATGGTCGGACTTGTTTCGTTGCCCGACTGACGGAACGTCACATAACTCCCCTTACCCTTGGAACACGGCGGTGGGTCACCGACCCCCCGCCGTGTCACGGTTTCGTGACGATCCGGCCTGGCCTTCACCATGGGGCAGGCGCCACAGGGACGCTACGGCCAACGTGATCGATGCCACGGACCGCGTACGGGGAGCGGGACCCGCGGCCTCTTCACAGCGGGCATGCGCGGAGGGCAACCTTGTGGATACGGGCAACCGGTTCCACGACCGAAAATGGCTCGATCGGCGTCCGAATTACGCCGATTTGGGCAATGTCGGTACGTCGTGAGCAATCACCGCCGGAAGCGCGATGGCCCTCCGTCTAGGTAGCATCCGCCGAGTGCCGCCCGTTACCGACGGGCACGCCCCCCGACAAAGGTTCTCGATGAGTGACGATTCCCCCTCGCCGGCTTCGGCGGGGTTCGTGCCGACGCAACGGCCGCGCCTGGCCAAGGGAGCTTCTCCCTGGCTGGTGCCGACGGCCGTGACCGGCGCGTTGACCGGTTTGGCCGCACTGCGCAACCGGCGCTGGGCCCTCGCGGCCGTGCCGACGCTGGCGCTCACCGGTGGCATGCTGTGGTTCTTCCGTGACCCGGAGCGCGTCATCGGCGACGGCGTGATCGCCTCGGCCGACGGCGTGGTCCAGAGCATCGACCCCTGGCCCG
Organism: Embleya sp. NPDC055664; assembly: GCF_053618075.1. Classification (NCBI taxonomy): domain Bacteria; kingdom Bacillati; phylum Actinomycetota; class Actinomycetes; order Kitasatosporales; family Streptomycetaceae; genus Embleya; species Embleya sp. NPDC055664. The sequence goes on along the minus strand of NZ_JBSHGZ010000072.1, from coordinate 4,265 downwards.
ACGGCCGCACCCGGGTCGCGACGTTCATGAGCCCGTTGAACGTGCACGTGAACCGTGCGCCGCTCGACGGCGTCGTGAAGTCCGTGGAGCACAAGGCCGGCGGATTCGTTCCGGCGTTCAACAAGGAAAGCGAACACAACGAGCGCGTTGTGTGGATCTTCGACACCGCGATCGGCGACGTGGAGCTGGTGCAGATCGCCGGCACCGTCGCGCGGCGCATCGTGCCGTATCTGGAGCCGGGTACCGAGGTCGCCCGCGGCGACCGCATCGGCCTGATCCGGTTCGGCTCGCGCGTGGACGTGTACCTGCCGCCGGGCGTCGAGCCGGCGGTGACCGTGGGACAACGGACGACGGCGGGAGAGACACGTCTTGACCGGGACTGATTACGACGATACGGCCGACCTGGATGTCGCCGAGCTGAACATCCTGGGCACCCCGGTCGAGGACGATCCGCAGGCATGCCTGTCCTCGCGGATCTCGGTCGCCGACGTGCTCACGCTGGGCAACGCGGCGTGCGGGTTCATGGCGATCTACTTCCTCGCCTGCTCGGTGATGGCGCAGCGCGGCGGCGACGTCGGCGTCTCGGCCGAGCGCGGCATGGCGGCGGCCGTGGTGCTGATGCTGGTCGGCGCGTTGTGCGACCTGTGTGACGGCATGGTCGCCCGCAAGCTGCGGATGTCCTCGCTCGGCGCGCAGCTGGACAACCTCGCGGACGTGATCACCTTCGGGGTCGCGCCGGCGTTCTTCGTGGTCACCTGGGCCGCCGTGCCGGTGAACGCGGGTCAGGCGCCGGCCGCGGTACTGGTCGCGTTGTCGGTGCTGATCGCCGGTGTCCTGCGGCTGGCCAGATTCGCGACCACGCCGGGGCGTCCAGGGGTGTTCCAGGGCATGCCCATCCCGATGGGCGCGATGACGGTCGTCTCGATCGTGCTGCTCGACCTGCCGTTCACGCCGGCCGCGGTGCTGATCGTGGCCGTGTCCGGGCTGATGGTCAGTCGGATCGAGTACCCCAAGCCGCAGGGCAACATGGCGATCCTGGTCATGGCGGGGATCGCGCTGAGCATGAGCTGCCTGATCGCCTGGGCGGCCGACGCGCCCGGCAGCGACTGGATGCTCAACATGGGCGCGACCACCCAGGTCACCCTGGCCCTGCTCGTGCCCGCGATGGCGATGGCCCGCAAGGGCGTGGAGCGCATCGGCCTGCGGATGATCCGCTAGCAGCGCCGGTACCCGCACCACCGCTTCGGACGCCGCCACCCCTCGGGGTGGCGGCGTCCGGCGTTTGCGGGCCCGGAGCCGGGCCTCACGGGGTCGGGTGAGCCGAGGTCGCGGACCACCCCTACCGCAACCGGTGCGCCAGCCCCGTGAACCGTTTGCCCGCCGACACCGTGCGCACCGCCTGGCCGAGCGCGCGCCGCGAGCCGACCAGGACCACCAGACGCTTGGCGCGGGTGATCGCGGTGTAGAGCAGATTGCGCTGGAGCATCATCCAGGCGCCCATGGTCACCGGTACCACCACCGCCGGATACTCGCTGCCCTGCGAGCGGTGGATGGTCACCGCGTACGCGTGCGACAACTCGTCGAGTTCGGCGAAGTCGTAGTCGACCTCCTCGTCCTCCTCGGTGCGCACCACGAGCTTCTGCTCCTCGGGGGACAGTGCGACGACCACCCCGCCGGTGCCGTTGAAAACGCCGTTGGCGCCCTTGTCGTAGTTGTTGCGGATCTGGGTGACCTTGTCGCCGACCCGGAAGACGCGACCGCCGAACCGCTTCTCCGGCAGGCCCTCACGCGAGGGCGTGAGCGCCTGCTGGAGCAGCAGGTTGAGTGCGCCGGCTCCGGCGGGGCCGCGGTGCATCGGGGCGAGCACCTGGATGTCGCGGCGCGGGTCCAGACCGAACTTGCGCGGGATGCGCCGGGCAACCACGTCCACGGTCAGCGTGGCCGCGTCCTCCGTCTCCTCGGCCGGGAACAGGAAGAAGTCGCTCAGCCCGTCGGTGACCGGCGGGCGGCCGGCGTTGATCCGATGTGCGTTGGTCACCACGCCCGACTGCTGGGCCTGGCGGAAGATCTGGGTCAACCGCACCCGGGGCACCCGTTCGGCCGCGAGCAGGTCGCGCAGCACCTCGCCGGCGCCGACGCTGGGCAGCTGGTCCACGTCGCCGACGAACAACACGTGCGCGCCCGCCGGTATCGCCTTGATCAACTTGTTGGCGAGCAGCAGGTCCAGCATCGACGCCTCGTCGACCACCACGAGGTCGGCGTCGAGCGGCTTGTCCTGGTCGTAGGCCGCGTTGCCGCCGGGCTGGAGCTGCAACAGCCGGTGCACGGTGGCCGCTTCGCATCCGGTCAGCTCGGCGAGCCGCTTGGCGGCCCGGCCGGTGGGTGCGGCCAGGATCACCTTCGCGTCGCGCGCGCGGGCCAGTTCGACCACGGATCGTACGGTGAAGCTCTTGCCGCAGCCCGGGCCGCCGGTGAGCACCGCGACCTTGCTGGTCAGCGCGAGCCGTACGGCCTGCTCCTGCTCGGGCGCCAGCGCCGTTCCGGTCCGGCCGCGCAGCCAGGTCAGCGCCCGGGTCCAGTCCAGGTCGGCGAAGGCGGCCAGCCGGTCCTCGCGCGCGCCCAACAACGCACGCGCCCGCCCGGCGAGGGAGAGTTCGGCGCGGTGGAACGGCACCAGGTAGACCGCCTGGACCGGATCGCCCTGGGTCCCGGACACGGTAACCGGGCCTGGCAGTTCCTCGCAGACCACGCCCTCCTCCCCGATCAGGTCGTTCAGGCAGCGCACCACGAGGTCGGAGGGCACGTCGAGGATCTTCACCGCCTGGGCGACCAGGACGTCGGCGGGCAGGTAGCAGTGGCCGCTGTCGGAGCCCTCGGACAGCGTGTACTGCAGTCCGGCCTTGATCCGCTGCGGCGCGTCGTGCGGTATCCCGACCGCCTTGGCGATCGCATCGGCGGTCTTGAAGCCGATCCCCCACACGTCGGCGGCGAGCCGATAGGGCTCGGTGCGCACCACGGTGATCGACGCGTCGCCGTACTCCTTGAAGATCCGCACCGCCGGGGAGGTGGAGATGCCGATGCCCTGGAGGAAGACCATCACCTCCTTGATCGCCTTCTGTTCCTCCCACGCGGCGGCGATCAGCTTGGTGCGCTTGGGTCCCAGGCCCGGGACCTGGATGAGCTGCGTAGCGTCCTCGTCGATCACGTCCAGCGAGCGCACCCCGAAGTGCTCGACGATGCGGTCGGCGGTCTTGGGGCCGATGCCCTTGATCAGCCCGGAGCCGAGGTAGCGGCGGATGCCCTGCACGGTGGCCGGCAGCACGGTGCTGAACGATTCGACCTGGAACTGTTTGCCGAACTGCGGATGGCTGCCCCACCGGCCCCGCATCCGGATCGACTCGCCGGGCTGGGCGCCGAGCAGCGCGCCGACCACGGTGAGCAGTTCGGTGCCGCTGCGGCCGGTGTCCACCCGGGCGACCGTCCAGCCGTTCTCGTCGTTCTGGTACGTGATTCGCTCCAGCACGGCCTCGAGGACGGCCCCTCCCCCGGCCCCGGATTCCGGGCCGGGCGGTATCCCCGGCAGCGTGCTCGTCATGCCGCCCGAGCGTAGTCAAAGGGGGCGACACGGTGACTAGAACACGTTCTCTTTTTGCTCCCCGACACCATTGACTGTGTCACATATCGGCGGTACGTTCCGTGCACTCCATGCTCCGAGCCGCAAGCTCTCCGCAGATCGAAACAGATCGAAACCGTGAGGACACACGCATGCCCGTCATCAACGAGCAGGTCGAGGTCGCTGCCAGTCCCGAGGCCGTGTGGGCGAAGCTGACCGACTACAGCGTCTTCGGCGAATGGATGGTCCCGCACGTCGAGTTCCCGAACGGCGCCCCGGAGAAGCTCGAAGCCGGCGTGGCGTACGACGAGAAGATGAAGCTCATGGGCTTCCCGGCGGACATCAAGTGGACGATCAAGGACGTCGAGGCGGGCAAGTCCCTCGCGCTCGACGGCAAGGGCCCGATGGGCGTGATCATGACCGAGACCTTCATCGTCGAGGCGTCCGGCGACGGTTCGATCCTGCGGATCGAGTCCGAGGTCAAGGGCGGCGCGGTACAGATGATGGCCGGCAAGGTCACCAAGGCCACCCAGGAGGCGCTGATCGAGTCGCTGGCCAAGTTCGCCGCACTCGTCAAGTAACACCCCTGCGCGGCACGCACGACCAACACGCACGACGACCACCCGCCCCGGGCACGTACCCGGGGCGGGTG
>NZ_JBSHGZ010000071.1:0-18824 GCF_053618075.1 Embleya sp. NPDC055664 | reverse complement strand
GGTCCTGCGGGCGGGCGTCCGCCGGCGTTCGACCGACAGGCGTACCGCGAACGCAACGTCGTGGAACGGTGTTTCGCCCGCCTGAAGCAGTTCCGGGCGATCGCGACACGCTACGACAAGCTCGCCGCCCGCTACACCGCAGGTGTCGTCCTGGCCTCGCTGATCCTGTGGCTCCGCGAACCACAACCATGATCGTTTTGTCAGACAGGACCTAGGACCGACTCGATCACAGCGACGCCGACTGCGTCCACATCTCCGAGGCGTGCTCTCGCCGTCAGGCGCGAGCACCGGTCTCCCCCGGGTGCCCCTTGTGCGTCTAAGCTGTCGCACGCAGTCGGTTCGCCCTGCCATCCGGGTAGGCGCGTCGCAAGAGGGAACCCGGTGCGAATCCGGGACTGCCCCGCAGCGGTGAGTGGGAACGACCGCCGTCAACAGCACTGGACCCGTGTCGGATCCGGGAAGCGACGGCCAGTAGGTGTCCGCCCCTGGTGGATGTGCCCGCGAGTCCGAAGACCTGCCACTGCCCGTGCGCTGTCGCAGCGCACGGAGAGCTCGGTGACCTCGTGGGCGGGTCGGCGGACAACCGGTGGGACACGTGTGCGAGAACACATGCGTGACCCGTGCGGTTTGCCATCCCTTCGCGCCTGCGATCCGTCTCCGGGATCTTGTCGACAGGCTCGCGAAGGAGAGTTCCGTGACCACCAAGACCGCAGCCGCGGCAGCCCGTGCCACCGTGTACGGCTATCCCCGTCAGGGCCCGAACCGGGAACTGAAGAAGGCCGTCGAGGGCTACTGGGCCGGCCGCACCGATGCGCAGGCGCTTCGGGACACCTCGGCCGAACTGCGCCGCGCCAACTGGCGACGTCTCGCCGAGGCCGGCATCCACGAGGTGCCCACCGGCGACTTCTCGCTGTACGACCACGTCCTCGATACCACCGTCGCCGTGGGCGCGATCCCGCCCCGGCATCGCGCCGCCGTCGAAGCCGACGCTCTGGACGGCTACTTCGCCATGGCACGCGGCACGCAGGACGTCGCGCCGCTCGAGATGACCAAGTGGTTCGACACGAACTATCACTACCTCGTCCCCGAACTCGGGCCGGACACCGTCTTCGAGGCGAACTCCACCAAGCAGGTGGCCGAGTTCCGGGAGGCCGTCGCTCTTGGCCTGACCGCCCGACCGGTGCTGGTGGGTCCGCTCACCTACCTCCTGCTGGCCAAGCCCGCGCCGGGGGTCGCGGCCGACTTCCAGCCGCTGACCCTGTTGGATCGGCTGCTGCCGGTGTATGCGCGGTTGCTCGCCGACCTGCGCGCCGCCGGCGCCGAGTGGGTACAACTCGACGAACCGGCGCTGGTGCAGGACCGCAGCTTCGCCGAACTGGGCGCCGCCGCCCGCGTCTACCGCGACCTCGGCGGCCTGACCGACCGGCCCAAACTCCTCGTGGCCTCGTACTTCGACCGCCTGGGCGAGGCGCTGCCGATCCTGGCCAAGGCCCCGATCGAGGGCCTGGCACTGGACTTCACCGGCTCGGCCGCCACCAACCTGGACGCATTGGCCGCCGTCGGCGGGCTGCCCGGCAAACGTCTGGTCGCCGGTGTCGTGGACGGCCGCAACGTGTGGATCAACGACCTCGGCAAGTCGCTGACCACGCTCGGCATACTGCTGGGATTGGCCGACCGCGTCGACGTCGCCGCCTCCTGCTCGTTGTTGCACGTGCCGCTGGACGCCGACACCGAACGCGACATCGACCCGCAGATCGCCCGGTGGCTCGCCTTCGCCCGGCAGAAGACCGAGGAGATCGTCACCCTGGCCCGCGGCCTCGCGCAGGGCACCGACACCATCGCAACCCACCTCGCCGCCAACCGGGCCGACCTGGCCGCACGCAAGGCGTCCGCACTCACCCACGACCCCGCCGTGCGCGCCCGCGCCGCCGCGGTCACCGACGCCGACACGCGCCGCAGCAAGCCGTACGCCCAACGGGCCGAGGCCCAACGCGCGCACCTGAGCCTGCCGTTGCTGCCCACGACCACCATCGGCTCCTTCCCGCAGACCACCGAACTGCGCGCCGCCCGCGCCGACCTGCGCGCGGGACGCATCGACGGTGTTGGGTACGAGGAGCGCATCGAGGCCGAGATCCGCGACGTGATCTCCTTCCAGGAGAAGGCCGGCATCGACGTCCTCGTCCACGGCGAGGCCGAACGCAACGACATGGTCCAGTACTTCGCCGAACAGCTCACCGGATACGTGGCCACCCGGCACGGCTGGGTCCAGTCCTACGGCACCCGGTACGTGCGCCCGCCGATCCTGGCCGGCGACATCTCCCGTCCCGACCCGATGACCGTGCGCTGGACCGCGTTCGCCCAGTCGTTGTCCGACCGACCCGTCAAGGGCATGCTGACCGGGCCGGTGACCATGCTCGCTTGGTCCTTCGTCCGCGACGACCAGCCGCTCGGCGACACCGCCCGACAGGTCGCGCTCGCGCTGCGGGACGAGGTCAACGACCTGGAGGAGGGCGGGAGTTCGGTCATCCAGGTGGACGAACCCGCGCTGCGCGAAACGCTGCCGCTGCGGGCGGTGGACCACGCCGCGTACCTGGAGTGGGCCACCGAGGCATTCCGCCTGAGCACGTCCGGCGTACGCGCGGCCACCCAGATCCACACCCACATGTGCTACGCCGAGTTCGGCGACATCGTGCAGGCCATCGACGACCTCGACGCCGACGTGATCAGCCTGGAGGCGGCCCGCTCGCACATGCAGGTCGCCGGCGAACTCGCCGCCCACGGCTACCCGCGCGAGGCCGGCCCCGGCGTGTACGACATCCACTCCCCACGCGTCCCGAGCACGGACGAGGTGGTGGGCCTGCTCCGCAAGGGACTTGCCGCAATCCCCGCCGAACGTCTTTGGGTCAACCCCGACTGCGGCCTCAAGACCCGTGGCCGGCCCGAGGTTCGCACCTCGCTGGAGAACCTGGTCGCGGCGGCCCGGGAGGTGCGCGCGACGCTGCCGAACACGACCTCCTGACCTGAGCTCGCCGGGGTGGGAGCACGTGCTCCCACCCCGCCGACTCGGCCGCGGCATGAGAGCCTCGGACAGCAGACCGGATCGATGCGGGGGACCACCGACAAACCGATCGAAAGGCTGCGGATGACACAGCGAAACGAACCACGGTCGATCGTCGTCGAGGGGCCACGCATGATCCTGGTGACGCCGGAGGAGTTCGTTCCTGGCCACGCGGCAGAACGCCGACGGCGGCTTCGATGTCGCGGCGGACGAAGCCGGGTCGGACCCACACAGCACCACCCGAGCGGTCGTCGGCAGTGTGGGCGTCTCCTTCGCGACGCTGATTCGCGACCCGCGCACCAACCCCGGCCCGGGTCCGGGAGGCACCGCCACGCCGGCGAACACCGCGGCGAGTGAGGGTGGTTCGTCCGGCGGCGGGTCGGGCCGTGGACAGGGTGGCGGCGGCTTGGCCTTCACCGGCACCAACGCGCCGACACTGGTCCTGATATCGCTGATCCTGCTCGGCATCGGTGGCGGCGTCTTCGGCGCGGCCCGGCATCGCAAGGGTGCCTACGTGCGACGTCACTGAGCATCGGGGTGGCTGGTGGGCCGGTCAGGACCACCACCCCCGTTGGCAGTTCGGGGATGCGCCACAGACCGGTACGGAGCCGCCGCCGACCCTCCGGCCCCCGTCCCGTTGTCTGATGTCCATCATCGTGACGAACGGCACGAGGGATTTCGCACTCATCCTGTTGTCCGACGGTCGGAATGTTCCGTATGCTCCGCACGCCGAGTCGTGTCGGCATTCCAATTCCATAGTTCGAAACCCAGGGGAAGCCGGTCGAAATCCGGCGCTGACCCGCAACCGTAGGCGGTGGCCGCAAGGCCGCCGCGAGTCGGAACACCTGGGTGCGTACGAATTTTGTCGGCTCCAGCTGTCGTGGACTACACGCTGAAGCCCGGACCGCCCGACCGGCGTCGTGTCGTGGGCGAGCCCCGGGACGCGTCGGTCTCGGAAGGGTTCCACCGATGTCCTGGCTCACTGTGCGAAAGACCGGCGCGGTCGCGGTCTGCGGCGCGATTCTGGTCGCGGCCTCCCCTGTCTTCTCCGCGTCGGCCGACGCCGCGAACCCGTATGCCGCGCAGGCCGCCGCGGCGGCGAAGTGGCAGGCCGGGGAGCTGGTCGACGGGGGGATACCCGGGTTCTCCGGTTCGGACTGGGGCTTGACCATCGACACCGTCATGGCGCTGGCGGCCACCCGTTCGGAGCCCGCGGCGCTCAAGGCCGCGACCGACGCCGTGGCGGCCAACATCCGCAAGTACAACAGCGCCGAGGAGTGGGGCATGCCCGGCTCGCGGATCGCCGGGGCGACCGCGAAGGTGTTGTTCGCCTCGGTCGTGGCCGGCCGCAACCCGGCCGCGTTCGGCGGGCTGGACATGCGGGCGGAAACCCTCGATCTGGTCGCCGGCCCGGACGCGGGCGACGACGTGGGTCGGGTCCGGGACAAGCTCACCGGCAGCCCGGACTCCGGCAACGCCTTCGGGCAGTCGCTCGCCGTGCTGGGCCTGGCCCGCAGTGGCGGAGTGCCGCAGAGTGCGGTGGACTTCCTGATCAAGCAGCAGTGCCCCAGCGGCGGCTTCCGGCTGTTCCCGGGTCAATTGGGCAGCACCGGGCCGGTCTGCCAGGACACCCCGACCACCGTCCTCGACCCGGACTCCACCGGAATGGCCGTGCAGGCACTGCTGTCCGCGGCGGCGGAGAACGGGTCGACCGGCGCTGCGGCGGCCGCGAAGAAGGGCGCGGACTGGCTGAAGTCCCGGCAGCGAGCGGACGGTTCGTTCGGCGGCTCGGGTCCCACGGCGGCCTCGAACACCAACAGCACCGGCCTGGCCGGGCAGGCCCTGCACGCGGCCGGCTACTCGGCCGAGGCGGACAAGGCCGCCGCGTGGGTGGCCAAGCACCAGATCACCACCGACGACGCCGGCGCCGCGACCAAGGACGTCGGCACGATCGCCTACAACGAGGAGGCGCTGACCTCGGCTCGGGCGGAGGGCATCCCCGACTTCCAGCGCGACCAGTGGCGCCGCGCAACCCCGCAGGCCCTGCTCGTGCTCGCGGGCGTCCCGCTCGGCGACCTGGGCAAGGCGCCGACCGAACCGACCGGGACCGCGACGAGCACTCCCGTGCCGACCCGTTCCGACACTCCCGCGCCCACCGGCTCGGCCACCCACACCGGGTCCGAGAGCCCATCGGCCTCGACGTCGGCAACGCCCACCACCTCGCTCAGCCAGACCGCTAGCGCGTCGATCTCCGCGTCTTCGTCCGCGTCCGCGACGAACACGAACCAGGCCGGCACAGGCGGCTCGGTATCCGGCGGCGGAAGCACCGTCGGCGGTGGCGGCACCGCGAACGGGGGCGGTGGCAGCCTCGCCCGTACCGGTGCGGAGATCGGCGGCCTGGTGCTGCTCGCGGTCGGCCTGGTCGGCACCGGCTTCGCCGTCCGCGCGGGTGCGCGCCGCAAGAACGGACAGCACACGTGAGGCGCCTCGGCCACGGAAGCCGAATGGCCCGCCTGGTCGCCGCCCTGGCCCTGCTCGCCCTGCCCGCCACCGCCCAGCTCACCGTCGCCGCACCGACCGCGCGCGCGGTCGACACGTCCAAGGGCACGCCCGGATACTGCCCGGACGGCAACGGCGTGACGGTCGTGATCGACTTCCAGGAGCTGGGCGGTACGACCATCGTGCGCTGTGCGCGTGGCGATCAGGCCACCGGCCATGCCGCGCTCAAGAACGCCGGCATCGAGATCGCCGGCGTGGCCCGCTGGGGCGAGTCCTTCATCTGCCGGATCGAGGGCAAGCCGGGGGCCAACTCCGAGGCGTGCATCGACACGCCGCCGGCAAGCGCGTACTGGTCGTACTGGCACTCCCCCAACGGTGGTTCGTGGACGTACAGCCAGTGGGGCGTGATGAACCGCAAACCGCCGCTCGGCAGCTTCGAGGGCTGGTCGTTCTCCAAGAACAAGACCGAGACCACCAACCCCTCGCCGCGCGTGGCACCGTCACGCCCGACCACGCCCGCCACCCAGGACCCGCCGCCCAGGACGAACAACCCGCAACCGCCGGCCGGCAACGGAGGCAACTCCGGCAACGGCACGACGTCGGCGGGATCGGGAGGCAAACCGGCCGGAACTGGAGGCGGCACCGCGTCGACCGGGTCCGGCTCGAACGCGGCCGGCGGGACCGCCACCTCGGGTACCGACCCACTGGCCCCCGGGCCCGGCGTCTCCGGAAATCCGATGGAGTCCGAACCCCCGCCGGCCGCTCCGGCGAGCGAGGTGCCCTCCATCGCCCCGACCGGGTCCGCGGCGCCCGAGCCCGCCTCGGCCGCGCCGTCCGTGCAACCCTCCGGCGTCACCCCGCAGGGCCAGACCTGGACCGGCGGCGAGGAGTTGGCCACGAAGAAGCGGGACGGCATCCCGACCATGACCATCGTCGGCATCGCCCTGCTCGTTGCCATCTGCGCGGCAGCCGGATTCACCACGTGGCGCCGCCGGACGCGCGCCGACGGATCGGGATGAACGTGCCCCACCCGAAACCGTCGCCGACCGCCGCGGCGTTCCGCCGCGGCGGCGGCCGGCTGCCCCGCACCGTGCACCCCGGCGCGTGGTGGTTGTGGGCCCTGGGGCTGGCCACCGCCGCCGGCCGAACCACCAACCCCCTGCTGCTCGCGTTGCTCCTGGCGGTGGCCGGGTTCGTCGTCGCCAACCGGCGCAGCGACGCCCCGTGGGCCCTGGCGTTTCGGATGTACCTGTTCCTTGGGTTGTTCATCATCGTGATGCGGGTGCTGTTCCGGATCGTCTTCGGCGCGGGTGCGGCGAGCGGGCATGTGCTCGTCGACCTGCCGGAGATCCCGCTGCCCGCGTGGGCGGCGGGCATCCACCTGTTCGGGCCGGTCGCGCTCGAACACGTCCTGGGCGGGTTCTACGACGGGTTGCGGCTGGCCACGATGATCGTGTGCCTGGGTGCGGCGAACGCGCTGGCCAGTCCCAAGCGCATGCTCAAGGCGGTGCCGGCGGCGCTGTACGAGGTGGGCGCGGCGGTGGTCGTCGCGCTGTCGGTCGCGCCGCAGTTGGTCGAGAGCGTGCAGCGGGTGCGCCGGGCCCGCCGACTGCGCGGCGGGGCGCAGAAGGGCATGCGGGCGTTGCGGTCGATCGCGATCCCGGTCCTTCAGGACGCGCTGGATCGTTCACTGGCACTGGCTGCCGCGATGGACTCGCGCGGATACGGCCGCAATCGGCATCTGCCACGCGCGATCCGACTGTTGACCGGCGTCCTGACCCTCGTCGGGCTGATCGGCGTGTGCGTCGGCGTCTACGCGCTCCTCGACGGAAGCACACCCCGCTACTTGGGCGCCACCATGCTGCCCGGCGGCCTCCTGATCGCCGGCATCGGCTTCGTGCTCACCGGCCGGCGGATCAACCGGAGCATCTACCTCCCCGACCGCTGGCGCCCGGCCGAATTCGCGGTCGCCGGCTGCGGTCTGGGCACCGGCGCGCTGCTCTACCTGACCAGCCGGATCGACGCGGGCAACCTGTACCCGTCGCTGAGTCCACTCGCCTGGCCCGAACTGGCCCCGCTCCCGGTCCTCGCGCTGCTCGTCGGCGTGCTGCCCGCGTGGCTGGCACCGCCACCTCCGCTCACCGCACCTCGCATCGGCGACACCGTGCCCGCACCCGATGCGTCGGCCGTCGCGCCGAAGGCGGGTCCGGCCGGTACCGGTACCACCATCAGGGAGAAGTCCGTCCGGTGATCGAATTCCGCGACGTCACCATCACCTACGCCGACGCACCGGCCCCCGCCCTGCGCAACGTGCAATTGACCATCTCCGAAGGGGAGTTGTGTCTGGTCGTCGGCCGCACCGGGGCAGGCAAGTCCACCCTGCTGGGGGCGATCAACGGCCTGGTCCCGCACTTCACGGGCGGCACGTTGCGCGGCAGCGTGCTGGTCGACGGCATCGACACCCGCACACAGCCACCGCGCGAGTTCGCACACCTGGTGGGCGTGGTCGGTCAGGATCCGCTCGCCGGTTTCGTCACCGATACGGTCGAGGAGGAACTCGCCTACGCAATGGAGCAGTTGGCCATCCCGTCGGCGGTGATGCGCAAACGTGTCGAGGAAACCTTGGACCTGCTCGGCATCGCCGAGTTGCGCCATCGCCCGCTGCGCACGCTCTCCGGCGGCCAGCAGCAGCGGGTCGCGATCGGCTCGGTGTTGACCGCGCACCCCCGTGTACTGGTCCTGGACGAGCCGACCTCGGCACTCGACCCGACCGCCGCCGAGGACGTCCTGGCCGCGATCACCCGGCTCGTGCACGACCTCGGGATCACCGCGATCGTCGCCGAACACCGCATGGAACGGGTCGTGCAGTACGCCGACCGACTCGTCCACCTGCCCGGCGACCACACCGTGCGCGACGGCTCGCCCGCCGAAATCCTGGAGACCTGCGACATCGCCCCGCCCGTGGTCGAACTCGGGCGGCTCGCCGGCTGGTCGCCGCTGCCGCTGTCGGTCCGCGACGCCCGCCGACTGGCCGCACCACTGCGGGCGCGGTTGGCGGACTGTACCCCGCCCGGACCACGATCGGCCCATTCCTCGGCCGACCCGCTGCTGACCGCGCGGCGCATCATCGTGCGCCATGGCGACGTGATCGCCGTACGCGGCCTCGACCTGGAGTTGCCGGCCGGGCAGGTCACCGCCCTGATGGGCCGCAACGGCTCCGGCAAATCCTCGCTGCTGTGGGCCCTCCAAGGCTCCGGTCCCCGCCAGGGCGGCACCGTGGACGTGGCGGGCACCGATCCGGGCCGGGCCGAGCCGAAGCGGGCTCGCGCGCTGGTCGGTCTGGTCCCGCAGACTCCTGGCGACCTGCTCTACCTGGAGACCGTGGACGCCGAATGCGTCGAGGCGGACCGGGAATCCGGCGCCGAAGCCGGTGCGTGCCGGGCGCTGCTCGATCGCATCGCGCCGGGGATCGACGGCACCCTGCACCCGCGCGACGTCTCCGAGGGGCAGCGCCTCGCCCTGGTGCTTGCCATCCAACTGGTCGCTGCGCCACAGGTGGTGCTGCTGGACGAACCGACGCGCGGCCTCGACTACCACGCGAAGCGGCGGTTCGTCCGAGTGGTGCGCGAACTCGCCGACGCCGGGCGGGCGATCGTACTGGCCACACACGACGTCGAATTCGTCGCCCAAGTCGCCGACCGCGTGGTGGTGATGGCCGAAGGCGACATCGTCGCCGACGGTCCGACCGCCGAAGTCGTAGTCTCCTCGCCCGCGTTCGCACCCCAGGTGGCCAAGATTCTCGCACCGGCCGAATGGCTGACCGTCACCGATGTCGGCAACGCCCTTGCGGATACGGACATCAGCGACCGGGAGTCCGCCTCCGAGGACGGCGTCCCGACCGCACGCGACGCTCGCGCATCCGCCGCAGACAGGGAGCCCACCGGATGACGACCGTCACCGACACGCGCAAACGCACCAACGCGATCCGAATCACCCCGCGTACCGCGATCGTGCTCACCATCGCCTCGATCGCGGGCCTGGCCATGTTCCTGTGGCCGCTGTTCGCTTCCCCCTCCCCCGAATCGGCCGCGCACTCGGGCGACGCGCCGCTCATCTTCGCCGGCACCCTGCCGTTCGTGGTCGCGGTGGTGCTGGCCGAACTCACCAGCGGCGGGCTCGACTCCAAGGCGCTGGCCATGCTCGGCGTGCTCTCCGCGATCAACGCGGCACTGCGTCCGCTGGGCGCCGGCACCGCCGGGATCGAGACGGTGTTCTTCATGCTCGTCCTGGCCGGACGCGTGTTCGGCCCCGGGTTCGGATTCGTGCTCGGCTGCACCTCACTGTTCGCCTCCGCCCTGCTCACCGCCGGCGTGGGCCCGTGGTTGCCGTTTCAAATGCTGGCTTCCGCCTGGGTCGGACTCGGCGCGGGCCTGTTGCCCCGGCGGGTGCGCGGGCGGCGCGAGATCGTCATGCTCGCCTGCTACGGCGTCTTCGCCGCCTACGCGTTCGGGTTCCTCATGAACATGTGGTTCTGGCCGTTCCTCGCCGACTCCGAATCCATGGTCGGCCCGGCCTTCGTCCCCGGCGACGGCATCCTGGACAACCTGCGCCGGTTCTTCGTGTTCACCGTGCTCACCTCGACCTTCGGATGGGACACCGGCCGCGCCATCACCAACTGCCTCGCGATCGTCCTCGTCGGCCCGGCGGTGCTGGCCGCCCTGCGGCGCGCATCCCGCAAGGCGGCCTTCGAGGCACCAATCGTGTTCGAACCCGCCCCGGCCGACAACGGCCTTACGCAGGTCGGCACCGCGACCACCACCAAGCCGACGAAGCCCGCCCCATAGCTGCGTTCCGTATGTGGCGCCTACCGCCTCTGCCTTGCGCCCACCGCCCGGAGCAGACGACACCGCAGACATTCGGGATCCCCGCATTCGTCCTGCATCGACTCCGGATCCTTCCCATCCCCCGTATGTTTCAGTTCCCGAGCCATCGACAGCAGACTCTCCACCGCGGATGTCGGTGAGGGCATGCGATCGGGACGGCGGACGGCTGGGCAACCGCCGTGCGTTCTCGGCGAGTTCGCCCGAGGGCGCCGGGTCGGCGAAGCGGCCGAGGACGTCGGCCGGCGTCCCGGTGGCCAACGCCTCGATCGCCGCGTCCAGGCGGTGCGAGGGCACGAAGTGGTCGGCGAGGCCGCAGGCGATCGCGTCGCCCGCGCCGATGGCGGAGCCGGTCAGCGCCAGGGGCGTACCCGACTCGCCGGGGGCTCGGGCGAGCAGGTGGGTGCCGCCGACGTCGGGGACGAAGCCGATGCCGGTCTCGGGCATGGCGATCGTCGAGCGCTCGGTGACGATGCGCACCTTCCCATGCGCGGAGATGCCGACGCCGCCGCCCATCACGATGCCGTCCATGACGGCGACGTAGGTCTTGGGGTAGCGGGCGATGCGGGCGTTGAGCCTTGCCACCCGGCCGCGGCGGCGGCCGGGTGGCAAGTCCGGGAACGCAATTCGGGTTGTCTCCCGAGCGAGTCGTTCGTGCCGCCACACCCTGCGAGAACCGGTGCGATATCGGCCGGCGGAACGGTGGCGGCGCGATGTCAGCGGTTGCGGCCGGGACTCCACAGCACGTCGCCGCGCCCGCCGTCGTTGGCCAACCGCGCGAGAATGAACAGCAGGTCCGACAAACGGTTCAGATAGCGGACGCACACCGGGTTCACCGTTGCCGCCTCCCCGCCGGACAACTCCGTGTCCGTCTCGATCAGCGCCCACGCCGAGCGTTCCGCCCGGCGGGCGGCCGTCCGCGCCGTGTGCAGGAGCGCCGCGCCGGGCGTACCGCCCGGCAGTACGAACGACCGCAAGGGCTCGAGCCGTTCGTTGAACGTGTCGCACAAACGCTCGAGGCGGGATACGTCCTCGTCCCGGACCCGCAGGCGTTCGTCTCCGTCGCGGATCGGAGCGCACAGGTCCGCGCCCACGTCGAACAGGTCGTGCTGGATGCCTTCCAGGACGTTCCGCAACTCCGCGTCCAGGCAGCCCAGCGCGAGCGCCACGCCGATGGCGGCGTTGGTCTCGTCGGTGTCGGCATAGGCGACGATCCGAGGATCGGTCTTACGGACACGGGAGTTGTCGCCCAACGCGGTCGTGCCCGCGTCGCCCGTGCGAGTGTAGATACGGCTCAGCACCACAGACATGGCGAACCACCGGCCTCTCTCGGGGAAATCCGCCCCGGTTGTATCGAGGTGGCGACGACGTGAGTCTCCTGGCTCTCGGATCAACACTTCCCCCGGCCTTCCAACCCCGAAGCGGGGCCGTGGCCTTGACGGGAGTCGCTCCCCGATCACAGTGGCGGGACCGCACCGGAATCGCACCGGTTTCCTCGGCTTCGCCGTCGCACAGCAGGCCACAGCATGACACGCGGCCCTCGCCGGCACCAGACCCGACCCGGGACCTCCTGCCACGGGCAACCGCACTCCTGCTCGACCGGGGCGCACCACACACGTGCAGCGTTTCCGAGACGGCGCCACCCACCAACACACGGGCCCCGCCTGACACCGCTCGGCCGCTGAGCCGCTTCCTCGGTGCCCGCCCCCACGTCGACCCCGGTCGAGAGGCGGCGTGTGACTACTGAAGCCTCAAGGAGGATTTCCGGGTTCCGCGTCGGATCCATCCTTCATGTACCGGCGATCTTGTTGGCCGGAAAGAGAGTTCCGTCCGGAGTGAGCGGTCCGTAGAGTGCGGGATCTGCAGGTCTGAGCAGTCGACGTACCGATTTCGGGCGTCTTCATCTGTTTCGATCGTCTTGTGTGACGACTCGCAGTAGCTCCGACGACGGGGGAAGTCCGGTGTGAATCCGGCGCTGACCCGCAGCGGTGATCCGTCCCTCCCGACGGCGAGCCCGAATGCCCGTCGCCGCAGTGTTCGTCTCCCATCCCCGTCGTGGTCCGCGGGACGGAGCCCCAGCGACCCGTGCGTCGGGACGGTGCCGCCGTCGGTGTGCCCGCTCGGCCGCCGGGTCTCCCGGGTCCGCCGTGCCATGGGCCCGGAAAGGCACCGTGATGACGCTCACCCGACCCGGACGCCGGATCGCCGCGCTGTTCGGCGGACTGGCCCTCGCCGGTACGGCCGCCCTGATCCCGTCCACCGCCGTGGCGGCTCCACCGACGACCGACACGACGCCCCAGGCAAACGTGTCCATACTCTCCGGCAACCGCACCCAGGCCGCGGCGGGATGGCTGGCCCGGCAACTCGTCGACGGCGAACGCTTCGAGACCACCTTCGACGGAGTGACCTACCCCGACCAGGGCCTGACGATCGACGCGATCTTCGCATTCGCCGCAGCCGGGGTCGCCGACGACAACGGAGCCAAGGCCACCACGTGGCTCGCCCGCCCGGAGATCCTGTCCGGGTACATCGGCGACGGCACCACCAACGCCTACGCCGGAGCCACCGCCAAGATCCTCCTCGCCGCCGAGGTACGCGGTGTCGACCCCACCTCGTTCGGCGGCGTGGACCTCCCGGCCCGACTGCTCTCGTTGCAAAAGCCTTCCGGCCGCTTCACCGACACCTCGCCGTGGGGCGACTACAGCAACGCCTTCAGCCAGTCCCTCGCGCTCCTGGCGCTCGACCGCACTGCGGCCGGCGCCCCCGCCGCCGCGGTGGACTTCCTGGCCGACGCACACTGCGCCGACGGCGGATTCCCCCTCGACTACGGTCTGTCCACCTGCACCAGCGACGCCGACTCGACCGCGATGAGCGTGCAGGCGCTGGCCGCCACCGGGCGCCACCAGGAAGCGGCCGCCGGACTGAACTGGCTCGCCTCACACCAGCTTTCCGACGGCGGCTTCGGTACGGTGGGCGCGACCACCTCGAACGCCGACAGCACCGGCCTGGCCGCCCAGGCCCTGCTCTCGTCCTGGCGCGTGATACCGGGCCTGACCGCCCGGCACTTCCTGACCGAACGTCAGGTCGGTTGCTCGGCATCCACGGCCACGCGAGGCGCGATCGCCTACGACACCGGCGGGTACAACCCCGCCACCGCCACCAGGGCCACCGCTCAGGCGGTTCTCGGCCTGGCCGGCACCGGCTTCGCCGACCTGAGCAGCGCGGGCGCTCACCGGAACGCCCCCACACTGCACTGCCCCACCACACCCTGACCGGACGAGCCGGCGGCCACCGTCGACACGGTAGCCGCTGCCTCGACAGGTGCGGGCGTCGGTCCCGGGGGCCCTCCTGCCGAGGCGGCGAGCATGTCGCGACAACAGCACCCCTCTCAGGGCCCTCTCACGCATTGGGAATCACGCGGCATCGAAAATCCCCATGACACCCGGACAGGAAAGCGTCCAGCCCAAGGTTTCTGCACCGACGGGCACGGCAGGAACGCCCGTTCGAGCACTGGGGGTCAAGGGGCACGACGGTGTTCAAGAGGCGCCGGCCAGGGCAAAAGCCCAGGTCGGCGCCTCTTGCAGATTTCGACCACCTTCCATGGGCACGCACAACACTCACTGCGTCGCCGACACGCGTGGCGACACGGTCGGTGGCGGTGAACCGATTGGTCGGCGCCTGGCACAATGGTTCGGGAACGGGTTCGAAGGCGCTTGGGCGCGCAGCCTTTCGTTCGGGATGCACCGGGTGAACGGCGGACAGGAAAAGGGACCACCGTCGTGAGCGAGAATCGACCGTCCGAGGGCCAGCCGATCTCGGGGCCCGACGTCGCGCACAACGCCCGGGTCTGGAATCACTGGCTGGGCGGCAAGGACAACTACCCGATCGACCGCAAGGTCGGCGACCACGTCACGAGCATGTTCCCGAGCATCGGCGAAGTCGCCCGCGCGGACCGGGAGTTCCTGGGTCGCGCGGTGCGCTTCCTGGCCGGTGAGGCCGGGATGGACCAGTTCCTCGACATCGGTACCGGGCTGCCCACCGCCGACAACACGCACGAGGTCGCCCAGCGGGTGAATCCCGCCGCGCGGATCGTCTACGTGGACAACGACCCGCTCGTCCTGGCGCACGCCCGGGCGCTGCTCACCAGCACCCCCGAGGGTGCCACCGACTACATCCACGCCGACGCGCACCACCCCGACGCCATCGTCGCGGACGCGAAGGCGACGCTGGACTTCGACCGCCCGGTGGCGGTGATGCTGCTCGGCAGCCTCAACTTCATCCTCGACACCGACACCGCCGTGGACATCGTCGGCCGGTTGATGGCCGCCGTACCGTCCGGCAGCCACCTGGTGATCACCCATCCGACCACCGAACTCGGCGGCGAGGGCAACGTCGAGGCCATGCGGTTCTGGAACGAGAACGCCACGCCGCCGATCACCGCCCGCAGCCTCGCCGAGTTCACCCGCTTTTTCGCCGGCCTGGACCTGCTCGACCCGGGCATCGTCTCCTGCGCCCGCTGGCGAGCCGCCCCCGTCGACGGCGAACTCCCGCCGATCGTCCCGCAGTTCGGCGCGGTCGCCCGCAAGCCCTGACCCCGTCACGCGCAGCTTTGACGAACACACTACGGCGGCGTCGGGCCCGAAGTCTCCGACCCCGACGCCGCCGCGCGTTCAGCCATACCGTGCGCAGCTCCGTCCGCCCACTTCGCCCCGTCTACTCCGTCCGCAACCCGTCCGGCCGCATCATCCGCCACAGCGGCGGCAGACTCAGCGCCGTGACCAACAGCACCACACCCGCACCGATACCGGTCATCGACGCCAGCCCGGCCCAGTCCACCCCGAACGGACGTTGCGCCATGCCGAGCAGCGCCGCGCCCAACGCCACCCCGGTGCCCGCCGCGAGGAACAGGCCGAGCACGACCGGGATCGCCGTCTGGTACAGGATCGACCAGCTCAACGTGCTGCGCCTGGTGCCGAACGCAACCAGGACCGACAACAACTTCCGCCGCTCGCGCAGCTGTTCCAGCATGGTCACCAGCAGGCTCGCGCCGATCATCAGCAGCACCACCGTCGAGCCGATGAACAGCGCGGTGCGCACATTCGCGAACCGCCGGGACTCGTGGGTCTCGTTCAGCGTGTACACCTGCGCCAACGGATCCACCCGGGCCATGGCGTTGCGCGCCAGGTCGCTCGCGTCCCGCACCGCGAGGTCGAGCGCCAAGGTCATCGAGTACGTCAGCTGCCGGCTCACGGCCGCCGGCACCGCGCCGGGCGTCGCCAACACCCCGTCGGGGGCGATCCCGCTCCCGTCCGCCCGACCCGGGACCGTGCGCGCGGCCGCGGGGATCACCCACGGCGTGAGCACGGGCGTCGCACGCGGGCCGTGGCCCATGTCGATGACCACGTTCTTCCCGGGCACCGGCCGCATGCTCCCGACGGAACTCGACGTGCGCGGGTCGACGACGAACGTGTCCCCGTCCGCACATCCCTCGATCCGGGCCAACTCGCGCAACGTGTCACACGTCCCGATCGTCAACGACGCGCCCGGACCGGGCTCGTCGCCCGGCTCGGCCAGGCGGGTGGAGGATCGCCAAAACGCGCTGCGCACCCCCGTCGTCTCCCGGATCTGCCCGGCGATCCGCTCGATTCCCTCGGTGCCCACCGGCGCGTCGGAGCTCACCGAGAGTTGGGCCCGCGTCGTATCCGCGCCGGTCTCCTTGGTGTAGTCGTTCTCGATCCCCAGGAAGAGCATCTGGAGCGCGATCGCCCCCGCCACCGCGACCGCGATGCCGTTGACCGCCCGGGCCGCCGAAGTGCTGCCCACCTGGAGCCGCCGGACCGCCAGTTGCCACGGCACCCGACCGGCACCGAGCCGGGCCACCACCGTCTCCACGAGCCAGGGCAGCAGCGCGTTGACCCCGAGCAGGAGCAGCACCACGCCGAGCACGACCTGTCCCCGGTTGAACTCCCCGCTCTCCGATCCCTGACGGATCAGCGGGTACAGCGCGGCCAGTCCCGCGAGCGGCAGCAGCAGGCGCCACCACACCCGGCGCCGAGGAGGCGTGCCGGCCCGGACCACGCCCAGCGGTTCGATCACCACGGCACGCAGCGCGAACAGCGTCACCGCGACCGCCGAACACGGCACCGCCAGCGCCACGAGCACCGCGAGCGGCACGCTCGGATCCAGGTCGGCCGGGAAGATGCTCAGGTCGAACGCGGAGGCCACGCCGGTCAGTTGCCGCCCGATCAAAAAGAAGCCGAGCCCGAACAGCAGGCCGAACAGTGATCCCGCGAGCGCCTCCCCCGCCGCGATCCACCGGGTCCTCCGCGCGTCGGCGCCGACCAGCCGCAGCGCCGCGAGCCGCCGGTCCCGCCGTTCGCCGCCGAACCGCACGGCGGTGGCGATCAGCACCGCGACCGGCATCAGCAGCACCACGAACATCACCACGACCAGCAACACCAGCCGGGGATCCATCGGATCGGCGGGAAACGAACTGCCGAACGCGGTGATCCGCTGCACCGAACTCCATCGGTCGCCCGCGGTCACGGTGTCGTTCCCGGCGTAGAAGGCCAGTTCGTCCGGGCCGATCAGGCCCTTGTCGCCGATCGTGCCGACCGTGCGGTACGGGAACCGTTCCCGGAGCAGCCGCCCCCGGCTCGAATCGAGCAGGTCGGCCAGCGCCGGCGAGACGACCATCTCCCCCGGCCCCGGCACCTTGGCCAGCCCCGGCGGGATCGGCGCCTTCGGGCCCTCCGCCCGCAGGAGCCGGCCCCGGATCTCGTCGCCCTTGTAGCTGGTGTCGGCGTTGGCGATCAGCAGCGTGTGGTCGCCGGCCTGCGCCGCCTGCCCGCGCTGTTCGTTGCGATCGCGGCCCCGCTCGTCCCGCGCCGACAGCGCGCTCGGAATCGCGGTGGTCAGCAGCAGCAGCGCCACTCCGAGGCCCACGCCGATCGCGGTCAACAGTGTGCGGATCCAGCCTTCCCGGCCGCCGGTGACCGCGAATCCGGCGCCCATCCTGAGATCACGGAACACGTTCACGCGGCGCGCGCCATGTCTCGGGACCGGCCGTCGCGCACGACGATCTCCCGGTCGGAGTAGGCGGCGATCCGCGACTCGTGGGTGACCAGGACGATCGCGGCGTCGGTGGATCGGGCCGCCCCGATCAGCAGGTGCATCACCCGTTCGCCGTTGAGCGAGTCCAGCGCGCCGGTCGGCTCGTCCGCGAAGACCACCCGGGGACGGATCACCAGCGCACGGGCCACCGCGATGCGCTGGCCCTGGCCGCCGGAGATCTCACCGGGCCGCTTGCGCGCGAGGTCGGCCACCTCCAGGCGCTCCATCCACTCCCGCGCCCGGGCCTCGGCCTCCTTGCGCTTGACCGCGTTCAGCCGCAGCGGCAGCGCGACGTTCTCCAGGCAGGTCAGTTCGGGTACGAGTTGGCCGAACTGGAAAACGAAGCCGAAGTCGCTGCGCCGCAGCGCGCTGCGCCCGCCGTCCGACATGGCGGTCAGGTCGCGGCCGTCGTAGCGGATGGTGCCGGAGTCGGGGCGCACGATGCCGGCCAGGCAGTGCAGCAGGGTCGACTTGCCCGATCCGGACGGGCCCATGATGGCCACCACCTCGCCCGAGCGGATGGTGAACTCCGCGCCGGCGAGGGCGGGCGTCGATCCGTAGGTCTTGTGCAGGTCGTGGCCGCTGAGCAGGGAGTCGGTCACTTGCGGATCTCCAGGGTGAGTTCGCCGAGCCGGGCGGCGGTGAGTTCGAGCCAGCGCAGGTCCGCCTCGAGGTGGAACAGCGCGTGGTCGCAGATCAGTCGGTCACTGAGATCGCCGTCGATCTTGCGCCGGGTCAGCTCGCGCATCATGGTCAGGTGTTCGGCACGCTGGGTGTCGAGGATGTCCGCGGCGTCGCGGCCGGTCAGCAGTGCGAGGACGACCTTCGTGTAGAGCGTCGACTGGAGATAGGGCTCCGGCGTCTCCGGCCGGCCGAGCCACTGTTCGACGTCGGTGACACCGGCGTCGGTGATCGCGTAGCGCTTGCGCTCGGGACCACCGCCGGATTCGAGCCCGTCTATCTCGACGAGGCCGTTCTTCAACAGCCGCGACATGGTCGAGTAGACCTGGCCGTAGGCGAGGGTACGGTCGCGTCCGAAGCGCTCGTCGAAGCTGCGCTTGAGGTCGTAGCCGTGGCAGGGTCCGGACTCCAGGAGCCCGAGCAGGGTGTGACCGATTGACATGCCGAGCACTATACGCACCAGGTATACCTCGTGTGTATAGCGGGGTGCCGTGGGGCCCGCACCCCCCGCCGGGTGCGGGCCCCCGGGGGGGGCAACCCGGGAGCCCCCCCGGCGGGGGGGCCGGGCGCGCCGCGGGGGTGGACCAGCCCGC
>NZ_JBSHGZ010000070.1:0-20078 GCF_053618075.1 Embleya sp. NPDC055664 | reverse complement strand
ACCGAGCCCCGCGCGCCGAAAGGCGGGCGGGGCTCGGTCGTGGGCGACGGGGCGGGTCGAAGACCCGCGGCCGGCTCAGTACCAGTTGTGGCTCTGCCAGAACGTCCACGCCTGGCACGGGCTGCCGTAGCGCTCGTTCATGTAGCTCAGGCCCCACTTGATCTGCGTCGCGGGGTTGGTTCGCCAGTCGGCGCCGGCGGAGGCGTACTTGCTCGCGGGCAGGGCCTGCATCAGACCGTACGCGCCGGAGGAGGAGTTGGTGGCGTTGACCCGCCAGCCGCTCTCCTTCTGGACGATGTTGCTGAAGCACGTGTACGAACTCGCGCTCATCATCGACTTGGCGATCGCCTGGGCGTCGGCGGCGGACGCCGACACCTTCTCCACCGCGCCGCGGTTGTCGGATCGCGCCGCGCGCTCGGCGGCCGCCTTGCGGTCGGCTTCCTTCTGGGCGGCTTCCTTCTCGGCGGCTTCCTTTTCCGCGGCGGCCTTGTCGGCCGCGGCCTTCTCCGCCGCCGCCTTCTCGGCCGCGTCGCGCTCGGCCTTGACCCGGGCGGCCTCTTCGGCCTGCACCCGCTGCGCCTCGTCGTAGGCGGCGGTCTGCGCGTCGGCCTGGTGGGTGATACCGGTGCTCAACTGCTGCGCCGCGGGGGCCGCGGGAACCTCGAGAAGCTTCGTGGTGCTCGCTTCGTCTGCCGTCTGGGCGTCGGCGGACGCGGAAACGCCCGTGCCACTGAATCCGACCACGGCGCCAACGGCCGTGACAGCGGTGGCTGACGCCACGGCTATCCCCCGAACCGAGATCCGGCTCACACACGTTCCTTCCGGCAGGCGTGCACCGCGATCCAAGCGGCGAACGGGTCCAACCTCCGGTCTCCCCCGCCCCCTCGGGGGGCGTTTCGGCCTGCGCGCCCGATCGTTCGCCGGGCGCGTGCCGTGGGTGGCGTACAGCAGGTCATGTGTTGAGTTTTCGGGGCCGAGCTGTACGCGGAGGTCTTACAAGTCCAGCAGCCTGCCTCAGCCAAACATCGGGAAGCAAATTTCCCGAGACGTGGCGAACATCACAACTCCCGGAATCATCAAGCCTTTTCCATTTCGCCGCAGACCGTTTCCACCCGGAATATGCGGACACGTCGAAGCCCCGCCGCCGACATCTCGAAGCAGTCGAGACGTCGGCGGCGGGGCCGGTCGAAGCACTCCCGCAGGTCGTTCACCAGGCATCCGTCAGCCCGGCAGGTCCTCCAGCATCTCGGTCACCAGGGCCGCGATCGGCGAGCGCTCCGATCGGGTCAACGTCACGTGCGCGAACAGCGGATGCCCCTTCAACTTCTCCACCACCGCGACCACTCCGTCGTGCCGACCCACCCGCAGGTTGTCCCGCTGGGCGACGTCGTGGGTGAGCACCACCCGCGAATTGCTGCCGATCCGCGACAGCACGGTCAGCAGCACATTGCGCTCCAGGGACTGCGCCTCGTCGACGATCACGAACGCGTCGTGCAGCGAACGCCCGCGGATGTGGGTGAGCGGCAGGACCTCCAACATCCCGCGCGCGACGACCTCCTCGATCACATCCGACGTGGTCACCGCCGACAACGTGTCGAAGACCGCCTGGGCCCAGGGGCTCATCTTCTCGTTCTCGGTGCCCGGCAGGTAGCCGAGTTCCTGACCACCCACCGCGTACAGCGGCCGGAAGACCATCACCTTCCGGTGCTGATTGCGCTCCAGGACCGCCTCCAGGCCCGCGCACATCGCCAGCGCCGACTTGCCGGTGCCGGCCCGGCCGCCCATGGACACGATGCCGATGTCGGGGTCGAGCAACAGATCCAGCGCTATCCGCTGCTCGGCACTGCGCCCGTGCAGGCCGAACACGTCGCGGTCGCCGCGCACCAGTCGGACCTGCTTGTCGGCGGTGACCCGGCCGAGCGCCTTGCCGCGCTCGGAGACCAGCACGAGACCGGTGTGACAGGGCAGGTCGGCGGCCTGTTCGATGTGTGTGCGGTCGTGCTCGAACAGGGCGTCGATGTCGGCGGAGTCGACCTGGAGTTCGGCCATCCCCGTCCAGCCCGAGGTGTTCACCAGTTCGGCGCGGTACTCCTCCGCGCTCAGCCCCACGGCGGAGGCCTTGACCCGCATCGGGACGTCCTTGGACACCAGCGTCACATCGTGCCCCTCGGCCATGAGGTGCCTGGCCACCGCCAGGATCCGCGAGTCGTTGTCACCCAACCGGAAGCCGGGCGGCAACACCGTCGCGTCGATGTGATTGAGCTCCACCCGCAGGGTGCCGCCGGACTCGCCGATCGGCACCGGCGCGTCGAGCCGCCCGTACTGCGTACGGAGCTCGTCGAGCATCCGCAGCGCGTGCCGGGCGAAGTAGCCCAGCTCCGGGTGGTGCCGCTTGGCCTCCAACTCGGTGATCACGACGACGGGCAGAACCACCTCGTGCTCGTCGAACTTCAAGAGCGCCGACGGATCGGCAAGGAGCACGCTGGTGTCGAGGACATACGTCCGGTGCTGCGGAGCACGGCGTTGGATCGTGGCCACGGAGTGCCTCGCCCCCTCTCAGGGCACGCGCACCGTGCGCCCTGATCGCTCGGAGTCCGGGCCCCGGCCCGAAGGCCGGGTGCCCGACCCTCCTGTCGCCGTGAACAGTGGAGCTTGAAGTGCACGGAAGGGCCTCCCGGGCAGGTGACGGGGTGTCACCCACATATCGCACCGGCCCACATGATGTGCGCCGGCCCGACGGGGTTATGCCCGGCCGCGGGGGGTCCAACACAAACCGGATGATCACACACCGGTGGAACCCCTGGCTCCGACAAGCCCGGTGACGAGGCGTCAGGCCCCGTAGCGGCGATGGCGGGCGGAGTAGTCGCGCAACGCCCGGAGAAAGTCGACTTTTCGGAAGTCCGGCCAGAAGGCCTCGCAGAAGTAGAACTCCGAATGCGCACTCTGCCACAACAGGAAGCCGGACAACCGCTGTTCACCCGAGGTTCGGATGACCAGGTCCGGATCGGGCTGCCCGCGCGTGTACAGGTGCTCCGCGATGTGCTCGACGTCGAGCACCTCGGCCAACTCCTCGATCGAGGTGCCCTTGCCGGCGTGCTCGACCAGCAGCGAGCGCACCGCGTCGGCGATCTCGTGGCGACCGCCGTAGCCGACCGCGACGTTGACGAAGACGCCGGTCAGGTCGGCGGTCTCGGCCTCGGATCGTTTCAGCACATCGCGCGTGTGTTCGGGCAGCAGGTCGAGCGCGCCCACCGGGTGCACCCGCCAGCGCCGCGCGGCGGCCAGGTCGGTGACCGCGTTCTCGATGATCACCATCAGGTCGGCCAGCTCGTCGGGCGGCCGGTTGAGGTTGTCGGTGGACAGCAGCCACAGGGTGACCACCTCGACGCCGACCTCTTCGCACCAGGTGAGCAGCTCGTGGATCTTGTCGGCGCCCTTGCGGTGCCCCTCGGCTACCTGCTCGCCGTACGCCTTCGCCCAACGGCGGTTGCCGTCGAGGATGACGCCGACGTGACGCGGTATCACCGTACGGTCGAGCGACGCCTCGATGCGCTTGCCGTACGCGCCGTATGCGAGGTCCCGCAGGCCCATGTCCACCTGCTCCTCCGTCCGTGATCACCCGCGCCGAAAACCCTACTCCCGTCCGACGCCCGCTCGATCTCACGCAGCGGAGGACAGGCGTGAAGATGCGGTGAAGGTCGGCCCGCGATCGGCGTGTCGCGCCACGACACGCGCTTCGGGGCCGACCGGGCCCCGGCCGGGGAAGGAACCGGTCGAAACGCCGAGGGCCCGGCGGGAGGAGATCCCGCCGGGCCCGGAGCGTACCGGTATTTTGACGTCGAGTCAGCTCAACCGTCGGCGTACCGTCCGCTCGATGTCGGCGCAGGGCCGGCTCAGCCGTCGAGTCGCGCGACCAGCTCGTTGTACTCGTCCCACAGACCCTGCGGGGTGTGGGTGCCGAACTTCTCCAGGTGCTCGGGGACCAGTGCGGCCTCCTGCTTCCAGATCTCCCGGTCCACACTCAGCAGCAGGTCCAGCTCCGCGTCGCTCAGGTCCAGACCCTTGAGGTCCAGCGATTCGCGCGTGGGCAGTACGCCGATCGGGGTGTCCACGCCGCCGGCGATCCCTTCCAGGCGCTCGACGATCCACTTGAGCACCCGGCTGTTCTCGCCGAAGCCCGGCCACACGAACTTGCCGTCCGCGTCCTTGCGGAACCAGTTCACGTAGTAGATCTTCGGCAGCTTGTCGGCCGAGGTGGCCTGGCCTATGTCCAGCCAGTGCGCCATGTAGTCGCCCATGTTGTAGCCGCAGAACGGCAACATCGCGAACGGGTCGCGGCGCAGCTCGCCGACCGTGCCCTCGGCGGCGGCGGTCTTCTCCGAGGCGACGTTCGCGCCGAGGAAGACGCCGTGCTGCCAGTCGAAGGACTCCGTCACCAGCGGCACCGCGCTGGCCCGGCGGCCACCGAAGAGGATCGCCGAGATCGGCACGCCCTTCGGGTCCTCCCACTCCGGCGCGATCGTCGGGCACTGGGCGGCCGGGACGGTGAAGCGCGCGTTGGGGTGGGCGGCGGGGGTGTCCGACTCGGGCGTCCAGTCGTTGCCCTTCCAGTCGATCAGGTGGGCCGGCGGCTCCTCCGTCATACCCTCCCACCAGACGTCGTTGTCGTCGGTGAGCGCGACGTTGGTGAAGACCGAGTTGCCCCACATGGTCTTCATCGCGTTGGCGTTGGTGTGCTCGCCGGTGCCCGGCGCGACCCCGAAGAAGCCCGCCTCGGGGTTGATCGCGTAGAGCCGGCCGTCCTCGCCGAACCGCATCCACGCGATGTCGTCGCCGACGGTCTCCACGGTCCAGCCCGGAATGGTCGGCTGGAGCATCGCGAGGTTGGTCTTGCCACACGCCGAGGGGAAGGCCGCGGCGATGAACTTCGGCTCGGCGCCCGAGGGAGGCGTGAGCTTCAGGATCAGCATGTGCTCGGCCATCCAGCCCTCGTCGCGCGCCATGACCGACGCGATCCGGAGCGCGTAGCACTTCTTGCCGAGCAGGGCGTTGCCACCGTAGCCCGAGCCGAAGGACCAAATCTCCCGGTCCTCGGGGAAGTGCGTGATGTACTTCTCGGTGTTGCACGGCCACGGCACGTCCGCCTCGCCCTCGGCGAGCGGTGCCCCGACGGTGTGCACGGCCTTGACGAACTCGCCGTCGGTACCCAGGTAGTCCAGGACCGCCTGCCCCATGCGAGTCATCGTGCGCATCGACACCGCGACGTAGGCGGAGTCGGTGATCTCGACGCCGTAGGCGGCCAGCGGCGAGCCGACCGGACCCATGCAGAAGGGCACCACGTACATCGTGCGACCACGCATCGAACCGGCGAACAGCCCGTCGAGCTTGGTGCGCATCTCGGCCGGGGCTATCCAGTTGTTGGTCGGACCCGCGTCCTCCTCCTTTTCGGAGCAGATGAAGGTCCGGTCCTCGACACGCGCGACGTCCCGAGGGTCGGACGTCGCGTAGTAGCTGTTGGGGCGCTTGTTCTCGTCGAGCTTGCGGAAGGTGCCCTTCTCGACGAGGAGGTCGGCGAGGCGCTGGTACTCCTCTTCCGAACCGTCACACCATTCGATTCGGTCGGGCTGGGTCAGCCGGGCGATCTCGCTCACCCAGTCGAGCAGCTGCCTGTGTTTCGTCGGGACCTCGTTGGCCACGATCGCTCCATTTCGCGCCCGGGACGGCGAGTCCCAGGCGTCGGGTTGAGGGTTGCGGGGATTTTATCCGGTCGGTCGAACACGGAACCGTCCGGGATCGGGCCCCCACCTGGAAGTTGTGCCCCGTCCCGGACCGAAAACCCCAAAGACGTGCGCTTTCGCGCCCCTCCGGGACAAGATCTCCCGTGATGTGTCTCACTCCGTACTTACCGGTAACCTACGTCGCCGTAAGTACACTCGGGCCCATGAGTGTGGACGCACATGGCTTCACGGCGCCCTTGTCGCCCATCAAACCCAGGCTCCGCGGATGGATCCACGCGGGCACCTTTCCACTGGCGGTGGCCGCGGGCATAGTCCTGGTCGCACTGGCCGACGACGCCAAATCCCGCGTCGCGTGCGGCGTGTTCGCACTGACCGCGGCGATGCTCTTCGGCACCTCCGGGGTGTACCACCGCGGCAACTGGGGACCGCGCGGCGAGGCGGTGTTGCGGCGGCTCGACCACGCCAACATCTTCCTGATCATCGCGGGCACCTACACCCCGTTGACCATCCTATTGCTGGGCAAAAGCGACCAAATACTGCTCTGGGCGGTGTGGATCGGGGCACTCGCCGGCATTGGTTTCCGGGTCTTTTGGATCGGCGCGCCCCGCTGGCTCTACACCCCGATCTATGTCGTGCTGGGCTGGGCGGCGGTGTTCTACCTGCCCGAGTTCATGCGCGAGGGCGGCGTCGCGGTGGTGGTCCTGGTGATCGTCGGCGGCGTGCTCTACAGCCTCGGCGCGGTGGTCTACGGGATCAAGCGGCCCAACCCGTCGCCGCAGTGGTTCGGCTTCCACGAGGTCTTCCACGCCTTCACACTGCTCGCGTTCGCGAGCCACTTCATCGCCGTCGCGCTGGTCGCGCTGCGCTGACCCGACCCACACCCGTCGGCCCGAAGGCCCGCAACTCCCCCGGGAGTTGCGGGCCTTCGGGCTTTTCCGGATTTTCCCCCGAGCTTGGGCTGCCCTTTGCCGAGAAAAGTGACTGCCACTGACTTTTGAGAGCTACTGTCATAAAGTAGAAGCACTCAATAGGAGGTAGCTGTCATGGAAGCGACGACGGGTGAGTCGACCCGCACGACCGAGGCCGAGGGGCCACCGGATCCCAGGCGGTGGTGGGCGTTGGGGGCGCTGGTGGTCGGCCTTCTGGTGGTCGGCCTGGACACCACGATCATCAACGTGGCGATGCCGACGATGAGCGATCGATTGGGCGCGAGCACGGGCGACCTCCAGTGGATCGCCGACTCCTACATCGTGGTGTTCGCGGCGCTGATGCTCCCGGCCGGACTGATCGGCGACCGCTACGGCCGGCGACGCTTCCTGCTGGTCGGGCTCGCCGTGTTCGGCGTCGGCTCGGTGGTCGGCGCGCTCGTCGGCTCGGTCGAGGGGGTGATCGCGGCCCGCGCGCTGATGGGCGTCGGCGGGGCGTTCATCATGCCGCTGTCGTTGTCCATCCTGCCCTCGCTCTTCCCCGCCGCCGAGCGTGGCCGGGCGATCTCGATCTGGGCCGCGAGCACCGCGCTGGGCATCCCGCTCGGACCGATCCTGGGCGGGCTGCTCCTGGAGCACTTCTGGTGGGGCTCGGTGTTCCTGATCAACATCCCGATGGTCGGGCTCGCCCTGCTGGTCTGCGGGTTCCTGTTGCCGGTCTCGCGCTCCGCCGACGCGCCCCGGGTGGACGTCGCGGTCACGGTCCTGGTGACCGCCACGCTGACCACGCTGATCTTCGCGGTGATCGAGGCACCCGAGTGGGGCTGGGGCGACGCGCGGGTGCTCACCCTGTTCGGCGCGGCGGCGCTGCTCGCGGCGAGCGTGGCGGTGCGCGAGAGCCGGGCCCGGCGGCCGATGATCGACTTCGGGCTCTTCCGCGACCGCAACTTCCTGTGGGCCACGATCTCCGCGCTGGTGCCGTCCTTCGCCATGTCGGGGGTGTTGTTCCTGGTCCCGCAGCGGTTCCAGGGCGTCGACGGAAGCAGTGCGCTGGGCACCGGCCTGCGGCTGTTGCCGCTGCTCGGCGGGCTGTTCGTGACCGCGCTGGCGAGCGACAAGGTCGCGCCGCGTCTCGGCTACAAGGTGGTCATCCCCGGCGGGATGTTCCTGCTCGGCTGCGGACTGCTGCTGGGCGCGACCGGCTCGGCCGACGACGGCTACGGGTGGACGGCCTGCTGGCTGGTGTTGACGGGGATGGGCCTGGGGTTGTCCCTGGTGCCCGCGATGGACGCGGTGATGGCGGGCGTCGCGCCGGAGCGGGCCGGGATGGGGTCGGCCCTGGTGCAGACCCTGCGCCAGGTCGCGGGCGCACTCGGGGTGGCCATCCTGGGCAGCGTGCTCGCGTCGACCTACGTGGACCGGATCGACACGGGCGGGCGTGCCGACCCGGTCGCCGACACCGCGCGCGAGTCGATCGGCGGCGCGGCGAAGGTGGCCGGCCACGGCGCCGACCCGGCGCTGCTCGACTCGGCCCGCGACGCGTTCGTGCACGGCATGGACCTGAGCCTGCTGATCTGCGGCGTCACCGCCCTGGTCCTGGCCGCCGCGGTGGCGGTCTTCCTGCCCCGCCGCGCCGCGACGCCCCCGGCGCCGACGGACGGCGCGGGCGGACCGGGAGCAGACGGCACGGCCGGACCGGGAGAATCGGAGCATGACCGCGAAGGAGTCCTCCATCCCTGACCTGCCCGTCGCTCCCGCGGGGCTGCGCGAGCGCAAGAAGATCAAGACCCGGCGGGCGATCCGTCGCGAGGCCTATCGGCTCTTTCGCGAGCACGGCTACGACGCGACCACCGTGGACCAGATCGCCGAGGCCGCGGAGATCTCGCCGAGCACCTTCTTCCGCTACTTCCCGAGCAAGGAGGACGTCGTGCTCACCGACGAGTACGACCCGATGCTCGTGGAGATCCTGCGCAGCGCCCCCGAGGGCACCAGCCTGATCCGGATCGTGCGCACCGGCGTGGTGGACGCGCTGCGGCGGATCATGCGCGAGGAGGGCGAGGAGATGATCACCCGGATGTCGCTCGTGGTCGGCGTGCCGGCGCTGCGGCGGCGCAGCTACGAACAGCAGATCGAGACGTGGCGGCTGATGGCCGAGACGTACGCCGCCCGGACCGGGCGCTCGGCACAGGACTTCGACCTCCGGGTGGCCGTCTCCTCGATCAACGCGGCGATGGCGGACGCGATCTTGACCTGGGCGGAGGGCGGCTGCGTCGGGGATCCGGCGGTGCTGGTGGACCGGGCGCTGGGGATCCTGGAGGCGGGGTTGCGGGAGGGGCCGTGACGGGGCGGACCCGGGCCCGGTGGTCGGGCCCGGACGGGTGGGTTCAGGCGGGTGCGTTCAGGCTCGGGCGACCGCCTTGGCCAGGACCTGGTCGGCCAGCTGCTCCGGGTCGGTCACCGGGGCGTCGCAGGTGAAGTGCCGGCACACGTACGCCGCCGGCCTGCCGCCCACCGGCGTGCGGTCGCGCAGCAGCGGCACCGGCGGGTCCTCGGCCGGGTCGCCCATCGCGACCACGGCACCGGGCGCAGTGGTCATCAGCGCGGTCAGGTAGAGCGCCCAGGTTGCGTCGTCGTCGCGCGGGCCGACCACGGCGATCTCGCGCGGGCCGTCCAGCCACGCCTCGGCGACCGCCAGGCCCCAGCCGATCCCGCGCGGCGTCTGGGCCGCCAGCACCCGGACCACGCCGAGCGCGCGTCCGGCGGCCTCGCGGTGTTCGGCCGAGCCCAGATACGCCGCGTAGCCGAGCAGGGCGCCGGCCGCGCCGGTCCAGCCCGAGGGGGTGACCCCGTCGGTGGGGTCCTGCGGGCGGCGGAACAGCTCCTCCGCGTCGTCGGCGGTGTCGTACAGCGCGCCGTCCTCGTCCACGAAGTGCCCCAGGATCACGTCCACGAGCACCCCGGCGAAGGTCAGCCACGCGTCGTCGGCGGTCACCGCGTACAGCGCCAGGAACCCCTCGGCCACGTCCGCGTAGTCCTCCAGGACCCCGGCGTTCGGCCCGGGCCGGCCGTCGCGCGAGGTGCGTACCAGCCGGTCGCCCAGCTCGTCGTCCTCGTCGCCGCCCAGGTGCACCGCGACCAGCAGGTCGGCCGCCGCGAGCGCGGCGTCGAGCAGGTCCGGGCGGGAGAACAGGGTGCCGGCCTCGGCCAGCGCGGCGATGGTGAGCCCGTTCCACGCGGCCACGACCTTGTCGTCGCGCCCCGGCCGCTCCCGCTTCCCGCGCGCGGCCAGCAACCTCGCCCGCACGTCGGTCAGCCGCTCGAAGTCCTCGGGGTCGTCGGCCAGTCGCAGCACCGACCGCCCGTGCTCGAAGGTGCCCTCCTCGGTCACCCCGAACACGTCGGCGGCCCACGCGCCGTCCTCGGCGCCCAGCACCTCGACCAGCTCGGCCGGAGTCCACACGTAGAACGCGCCCTCCACGGAGTGGCCCTCGGCATCCGCGCTGTCCGCGTCCAGCGCGGAGGCGAACGCGCCCTCGGGAGTGCGCAGTTCGCGCACCACGAAGTCGGCGGTCTGCAACGCGATCCGGCGGGCGAACTCGCTGCCCGTGGCCCGCCACAGGTGGGTGTAGACCCGAATCAACTGGGCGTTGTCGTAGAGCATCTTCTCGAAGTGCGGCACCACCCACGCCTCGTCCACCGAGTAGCGCGCGAAGCCGCCGCCGAGCTGGTCGTAGAGGCCGCCGCGAGCCATCGCCTCGCAGGTCTCCTGGACGATGCCCAGGGCCGCCTCGGACTCGGTCCTGGCGTGGTGGCGCAGCAGGAATTCGAGCACCATCGACGGCGGGAACTTGGGCGCGTGGCCGAAGCCGCCGTGCGCGGTGTCGTAGTCGTGCGCGAGCAGGGTCAGCGCCGCGTCCAACTCCTCGGCGGTCGGCGCCGCGCCGTCGGTGTACAACGCGCGGGGGGCGGCCAGGGAGGCGGCGATCTGGGTGCCGGTGCGGCGCACCTCGTCGTTGCGGTCCTTCCAGGCGACCTTGACCGCGTGCAGCAGTTGGCGGAACGAGGGCATGCCGTGGCGGGCCGCGTTCGGGTAGTAGGTGCCGCAGTGGAACGGCTCGCCGTCGGGGGTGGCGAACACCGTCATCGGCCAGCCGCCCTGACCGCCGTTCAACGCGACCGTGGCCTCCATGTAGACCGCGTCCACGTCCGGGCGTTCCTCGCGGTCGACCTTGATCGCCACGAAGTCGGCGTTGACGATCGCGGCGGTGGCCTCGTCCTCGAACGACTCGTGGGCCATCACATGACACCAGTGGCAGGCGCTGTACCCGACGCTGAGCAGGATCGGCACATCCCGGCGACGCGCCTCCGCGAACGCCTCCTCACCCCACGGCCACCAGTCGACGGGATTGTCGGCGTGCTGCAACAGGTAGGGCGACGTGGACCCGACGAGACGATTC
The DNA here is from genome assembly GCF_053618075.1 of Embleya sp. NPDC055664. NCBI lineage: Bacteria > Bacillati > Actinomycetota > Actinomycetes > Kitasatosporales > Streptomycetaceae > Embleya > Embleya sp. NPDC055664. Next base: position 8,957 of record NZ_JBSHGZ010000070.1, on the reverse strand, counting down.
GGCATGGCGCCATCCTCGCAGGGCCGCCGCGCGGGGGACCGCTCAGGCGACGGGCGCGCCGTTGTCTTCCTTCTTCTGCGCCGCGTCGGTCGGCTGTGCCGCATCCGCTTCGGCGGGCTCGCGGCTCTCGGCCGGCTTGCCGCTCTCGTCGAAGTCCACCCGCTTGAGCCGCGTGTTCATCGACTTCAGCAGCAGCCACGTGGCGACCGCCAGGAACGCGACCACCACGAATCCGAGCAGGCCGGGCGTGACCTTGCTTTCCTCGACCGCGAGCTGGACCGCGAGCGACATGACGAACTACCTCCTGGATCGGAACCCCTCGGTGTCAAGAGTGACATCCGATCGCCGGAACGTATGCACCGAGGGCCCGGAAAGTCGCTCCCGGGCCCTCGCGCGTATCGATCGCCGCCGCCTACCGGCGCACACCCACCCGCACACCAGCGAACAGGTCGTCCTCGGGCAGGTCGGTGTCCACCAGCGACCGCACCAGCTCGTAGTCCTCCGTCGGCCACACCTCGCGCTGCACCGAGATCGGCACGCGGAACCAGAAGCCGTCCGGGTCCACCTGGGTGGCGTGCGCGATCAGCGCCCGGTCCCGGGTCTCGAACCAGTCGGCGCACGGCACGCGCGTGGTGATGTCGCGCTCGTCCCGGTCGCCCCAGCGCTCCAGCCATTCGCCGTAGGGGGACTCCAGGCCGCGCTTTTGCATGCCCTCGTGCAGCGCCTCGATCCGCGCCCGGGAGATGCCCTGGTTGTAGTACAGCTTCAGCGGCTGCCACGGCTCGCCGGCGCCCGGGTAGGCGTCCGGGTCGCCTGCGGCGTCGAACGCCACCATGGTGATCTTGTGCGTCTGGATGTGGTCCGGGTGCGGGTAGCCGCCGTTCTCGTCGTACGTGGTGATCACGTGCGGGCGGAACTCGCGGATCAGCCGGACCAGCGGCTCGGCCGCCTTGTCCACGTCGAGGAGCGCGAAGCAGCCCTCCGGGAGCGGCGGCAGCGGGTCGCCCTCGGGCAGTCCCGAGTCCTCCCAGCCCAGCCAGGCCTGCTCCACGCCCAGGATCTCGCGGGCCGCGTCCATCTCCTTGCGGCGCACCTCGTGGATGTTCGCCTCGATCTCCGGGTCGCCCTGGAGGGCGGGGTTCAGTACCGAGCCGCGTTCGCCGCCGGTACAGGTCGCGACGAGGACCTCGGCCCCCTCGGCGACATAGCGGGCCATCGTGGCCGCGCCCTTGCTCGACTCGTCGTCGGGGTGCGCGTGCACCGCCATCAGCCTCAGTCGATCGTCACTCACCGGAACGTCGCTCCTCATCCGTGCCCCGTGTCCCAGCCGCCGGGTGAACCGCCGGGACCTGTAGAGGGCCGCTCTTGCACCCGACATATAGTGGCCGATAGATCTCGCCCGGGCGCAAACCCGGGCCCGTCCCGCAGGAGACCCGGTGAGCGCAACGCCCGTCACCCGTTACGGCAAGGGCGCCACCCGAAGCGATCGCAAACTGCGGATCGCGTTCGCGGTCTTCATGGTCGTGCTCGTGGCCGGGACGGTGTGGATCGGCCTCGATGTGGCGAACCCCGGCGTGCGCGGGTCTATTCCGAGCTTTCGGGTGACCTCGGATTCCTCGGTGGAGGCCCGGGTCGAGATCCGCAAGGACGCCGACAAGGAAGCCGTCTGCGTATTGCGCTCGCGCGATCGCGACGGCGCCGAGGTCGGTCGCCGCGAACTGCGGTTCGCCAAGGGCGAGAAGCACATCGAGCGCACCGAGACGTTGCAGACGGCGGGCAAGCCGAACACCGCCGAGCTGGAGAACTGTCACACCGTCGGTTGATTGACGCGGCCCCGCCGCACCGTACCGCGGCCAACGGCGTTGCCGCCGCACCCGCCGGTGTCGCATGTCACCCGGACTCGGGTGACTGCCCCGGACGGCGGGAGATTGTTACTCTCGAAGCTTCGTCCCCTCACGACCCGAGGTGTTCACACCGCGGACGGTGAGGGGGCGCTGGTATATGTGACCCCCTCCGCCGCCGGGGCCCGCCCGGGCGGCGCGGGGGTCGCGTGTACCTCTTTCGTACGCACCGTGTATTTCGTACGCACCGTGTACGCACCCCCGTCGCAAACCTACGAGGAGCACCCCGTGACCCAGACCAGCGAAAGCGTCACCTGGCTCACCCAGGAGGCGTACGACCGGCTGAAGGCCGAGCTGGAAGACCTGTCGGGTCCCGGCCGTGCCGAGATCGCCGTGAAGATCGAAGAGGCCCGCCAGGAAGGCGACCTCAAGGAGAACGCGGGCTACCACGCGGCCAAGGAGGAGCAGGGCAAGCAGGAGTTGCGCATTCGCCAGCTCATCGGCCTGCTCCAGAACGCCAAGGTCGGCGAGGCGCCCGCGGACGACGGCGTCGTCGAGCCCGGCATGGTCGTGACCGTCGTCTTCGACGGCGACAAGGACGACCCCACCACCTTCCTGCTCGGCTCGCGCGAGGACGCCGTGACCGACATCGAGGTCTACTCGCCCCAGTCCCCGCTGGGCAAGGCGATCAATGGCAAGACCATCGGCCACCAGGCCACCTTCGCGCTGCCGAACGGCAAGACCACCAGTGTCGAGGTCGTGGACGCCAAGCCCTACCGGGGCTGAGCACCGACGCGACACGGCCCGGCCCCCCGCGCGGGGGGCCGGGCCGGCCGTGTTTTTCGAGGATGTGCGGTACGCGGCCCTCGGGTCAGGAGACCGCGGACCGGTACTTGCGCACCGCCAGCGTGCGGAACAGCGCGACGATCACCACGGACCACAGCAGCGAGGCCCACACCGGGTGCTGCATCGGCCAGGCGTCGGACTGCACGACACCCGGCGAGCCGAACAACACCCGCGCGGCCTGCACCGTGGCGCTGAACGGGTTCCAGTCGGCGATGTGTCGCACCCAGGGCGTCATCTGCGACGAATCCACGAAGGCGTTCGAGATGAACGTGACCGGGAACAGCCAGATGATCCCGCCCGAGGTCGCCGCCTCCGGGGTACGCACCGACAGACCGATCAGCGCGCCGATCCAGGTGAACGCGTAGCCCAGAAGGAGCAGCAGGCCGAAACCCGCCAGGATGCGCGCGGCGTTGGTCGACTCGGCCGTGCCGGTCCGCCAACCCACGAGCAGTGCGACGGCCGCGAGGATGACCAGCGTCAGAGCCGTCTGCACGAGGTCGGCGACGGTGCGGCCGGTCAGTACGGCACCACGCGCCATCGGCAACGACCGGAACCGGTCCATCAGCCCCTTCTGCGCGTCGTCCGCGATGCCGGCCGCGGATCCCGCCGTGGCGAAGGTGACGGTCTGCGCGAAGATGCCCGGCATCAGGAAGTCCTTGTAGACGTCCGGGTCGGTGGTATCGCCGATCTTCATCGAGCCGCCGAAGACGTACGTGAACAACACCACGAACATCACCGGTTGGATGATCCCGAACAGGACCATCTCGGGAATCCGGGTCATCCGGATCAGATTCCTGCGCGCGATGACCCAGGAATCGGCCACCATGCTCATGCGACGCACCCCTCTCCGAACGCCTTGGTCGGCCCTGCCATCAGCTCTTCACCGCCTTGCCGCGACCGCGCTGCGGACCGGCCTCGTTCTCGTCCGTGTCCGCCTCGCCGTCTGCGTCGTCGGTGTTGCCGTCCTCGGTTTCCATCGCGTGTCCCGTGAGGGTGATGAACACGTCGTCGAGGGTGGGTCGACGCAGCCCGATGTCGTCGATCTCGATGCCGCGCGCGTCCAGTTCGCGGATGACCTCGGCGAGCAGTTTGGCGCCGCCTATGACCGGGACGGTGATCCGGCGCTGGAGCTTGACCACACCCAGCTCGCCCTTGCCGAACCCGGCCAGCATCTCGGTGGCCTCGGTCAGTCGTTCCTCGTCGTGCACGACCACCTCGACGCGCTCGCCGCCGACCCTGGCCTTGAGCTCGTCGGCCGTGCCGCGCGCGATCACCTTGCCGTGGTCGACCACCGCGATGTCGTGCGCGAGGTGGTCGGCCTCCTCCAGATATTGCGTGGTCAGCAGCAGCGTGGTGCCGTCGGAGACCAGGTTCTCGATCACCCGCCACAGCGCCATGCGGTTGCGCGGGTCGAGGCCGGTGGTCGGCTCGTCCATGAACATCACCGGCGGGCTGACCACCAGGGCCGCCGCCAGGTCGAGCCTGCGGCGCATCCCGCCGGAATAGGTCTTGGCGGGCCGATCGCCCGCGTCGGCCAGGTCGAACTGGGCCAACAACTCGTCGGCGCGACGCTTGGCCTCGCGCCCGCTCAGCTGGTACAACTCGCCGACCATCCGCAGGTTCTCCCGGCCGGTCAGGTATTCGTCCACGGCGGCGAACTGCCCGGACAAACCGATCGAGCGGCGGACCTCGTTGGGGTTCTTGAGCACGTCGTGACCGGCCACCACGGCTCGCCCCGAGTCGGGTTTGAGCAGTGTGGTCAGTACGCGTACGCATGTCGTCTTGCCTGCGCCGTTCGGGCCGAGCAGACCGAGGACGGTGCCGGTGGGCACACTCACGTCCACGCCGTCGAGTGCTCGGACCGAGCCGAAGGTCTTCACGAGACCTTCGGCGACGATCGCTTCCTGCATGTCGGTGGATCACTCCTCGTGCGGGTGGGGCAGGGGGTGGGGCCGCGGTCGGATGGATCGATTGGGATCTCCACCATGCGCCCGGACGCGGTGAGTGTGCGACCGCATTTCACCGGCGGCGCGACTCCGTGCGGCCGACCCGGTCCCGCACGGCCGCGTCCTCCGTGGGCGGGCATGGCTCGTGCGTCGAGCCAAGCACATGGCACCGACAATCGCCGCGCCCGCACGCCGGGAGGGGGCGCGGGCATGCCGGTTCGGCCGTCGGGGCGTCGTGCCCGGAGGCGGCTTCGGCCTGTCCCTACCTCGCGGTCAGCTCTTGCTGACCGTGTACCCCGCGCCGTACAGCGCCTCCACCACGGCCGCGCAGTGGCTGCGGCCCTTGGTCTCCAGTTGCAGGTCCACGTCCGCCTCGCCGACGCGCAGCGTGGCATCGGTGCGTACGTGCGACACCGCCGCGATGTTGGCGTCGGTCTCCGCCAACCGGCCGAGCAGGGTGGCCAGCGCGCCCGGGCTGTCGGGGATCCGCACGCGCAGCGAGAGGTAGCGGCCGGCCGAGGCCAGGCCGTGTCGCAATACCCGCAACATCAGCAGCGGGTCCACGTTGCCCCCGGACAACACCGCGACCACCGGGCCCTCGATCGGCTCGCCGACCTCGAGCAGCGCCGCCACCGACGCGGCGCCGGCCGGTTCGACCACCAGCTTGGCCCGCTCCATGCACAGCAGCAGCGCCTGGGACAGGGACTCCTCGCCGACGGTCCGGATCGCGTCGGTGTACTCGCGGATCAGCGCGAAGGGCACCTCGCCGGGGCGGCCGACCGCGATCCCGTCGGCCATCGTGCCGAACGAGGGCAGCGACACGGGGGCACCGGCGGCGAGCGAGGGCGGATAGGCGGCGGCGGAGGCGGCCTGTACGCCGATCACCTTGACGTCGGGGCGAAGTGCCTTGACGGCCACGGAGATTCCGGCCAGCAGGCCGCCGCCGCCGGTGCCCACGAGGATGGTCTTGACCTCGGGGCACTGCTCCAGGATCTCCAGGCCCACGGTGCCCTGGCCGGCCACCACGTCGCGGTGGTCGAACGGGTGGATGAACACCGCGCCGGTCTCGTCCGCGTGGGCGCGCGCGGCGGCCAGCGCGTGTTCGACGTTGTCCCCGCCGAGGATCACCTCGGCGCCGTAGGAGCGGGTCGCGGCGACCTTGGGCAGCGGCGCGCCGGCCGGCATGAACACGGTGGACGCGACACCGAGGGTGCGGGCCGCGAGCGCGACGCCCTGCGCGTGGTTGCCGGCGCTGGCGGCGACCACGCCCCGGGCCCGCTCGGCCTCGGACAGTCCCGCGATCCGCACGTAGGCGCCGCGAATCTTGAACGACCCGGTGCGCTGGAGGTTCTCGCACTTGAGATGGACGGGTGTGCCGACACGATCGGTCAGCGCCCGACAGGACCGCATCGGCGTCTCGCGGACGACACTTTCCAACATCTTCCGCGCAAGGCGGATGTCGTGGAGATTCACCACGTCCGAGGCAGGGCTGCTCATACGCCGAGTGTCGCACCAACCACCCCCGCCCCCGCGCCGGGTGCCGTGTTGCCCGACAGGCGCAGGGCCACTCGCGGCCCCGCCGCCCACGGTGACCGCGTCCGGTGGCTGATCGGCCGACGGGATTCCCCGTAGTGCCTTACAGGGCCGTGAGATCGATCTTCATGGAGAAGGGCGCAGTGGCCTTGACCGTACCGGTGAACATCTCGCCGTCCCTGTAGACCCTCGACGACCAGGAGTACGTGTTCCGGACGTGTGGGGGTGAGGTCGACGGTCTCCGCCCGGTAGACGACGACGTCCGGACGACGGTCGGTGAGCGGGACGTCCTGCAGGCGGACGTCGAAGTCCGTGTCGGCGTTCCAGTCCGGGCCTGCAGCCGCGTCCAGGGCATTGGCCAGAATCCGGGCCAACCGGCTGTCCCGCTTGGTAGCGCTCGGGCTCACGACGACCATCCCGTCCACAAACTCAATGCCTGCGCACTGCTCCTCGGACCAGGAGTCGTACTGTTCCGCGCTGATTTGTGTGTGCATCCACGCGGGCGCCACCATCTCGGCGGTCATGGTGTGCCTCCTTCGAGGAGCTTCCACAGTTCCAGCGCCGCTGGGCTCCCTACTGTTCTGTGCTCCCGAGGCGCCCGCCTTCGGGAAGGCCCGGTCCCGGACTTCGCCCGCCGCCGGGCCGATGGCCGGCTCGGTCGACGTGGCCGCCGGCCCGCTCTCGGCCGGCATGTCCCGCGTCACGATGGCACGGTCATCGCGTCGAGGCCGCGTGGAGGGCGCGGTCACGACTCCGATGTGGTGCGGGATTGGCGGCGTTCCATGGAGGCGTTGAATCTGGTGAGGAGGGCGGTGAAGCGTTCGCGGTCGTCCAGGCTCCAGCCTTCGCAGATTTCGGCCATCAGGCGTTGGCGGGCGTTGCGGACCTGGTGGAGGCGGTCGCGGCCCTCGGTGGAGAGTTCGAGGAGGACCGCGCGGCCGTCGTCCGGGTTGGGGACCCGGTCGACCAGGCCCTGTTCGACCAGCGGGGTGACCTGGCGGGTCACCGTGGACGAGTCGATCGTCATCGCCTGCGCGAGGGCCTTGACGCCCATCGGGCCGCCCGCCTCCAACCGGCCGAGCAGTAGGTAGGCCGCGCGGTCCATCGAGTTGCGCAGTTCGCCGACGGCGCCGAGACGGGTCTGTTCGGCGCGCCGCGCGAAGAGGGCCACCTCGTGCTGCAGGCGGTCGTAGAGCGGGTCCGCAGAGCCGGTGGGGTCGATCGGGTCCTGTTCCGGTGTCATCGCCGCTCGTTCGTCGATCCGATGTGATGCCCCCGAGGATATTGCGCGGACCGGGATCACCGGGCCCCGACCGGACGATTCCACCCCGCAATGCCGCCGAGGGTTTTACCGTGGCCACAACGGGGTGTTTTGCCGCCGTTGCCGGAGTGCGGGCCCGGTGACGGGGATGCGGTACCGAGGGGCGATATGTCGCGGCCCGCGACTACCCGGACAGGTGTGGGGCAGCAGCACAGACAGAGCGGCGACGGCACCGAGCCGGGCCCGAGGGCATCCGCTCGGCAGACCTGCGGGAGGCACCGTGCACAAGCGCGACGCTCGCGAGTTCGAGGTTTTCGTCCATACGGTCGGCACGCAGTTGCTGCACGCCGCGGATCTGCTCACCGGTGACCGACAACGTGCGGAACGCCGGGTCGAGCGGGCGCTGGCGCATACCTGTCTGAAGTGGAGCCGACTGCCGAGCCAGGATCCGGTACGCACCGCGTGGCGGGCGCTGATGGCCGGCTACCTGGATCCGTGGCGTCCGGGGCCGCGCGGGCACGACCACGAACTCCCGGACGCGGGCGAGCCGTTCACGACGCTGGACCGGCTCGGCCGGATGGAGCGGGCCGCGGTGGTGTTGCGGCTTTACGCGCGGTTGGACGAGTACGACGCGGCCGAGGCGATGGGGCTGCCGGTGGAGACGGTGTCCGGGGCGTGGCGGCGCGGGATGGCGCAGGTCCTGGCCGGCGGCGGGCTGGTCCGCGCGGCGCGGGTCGGGGTGCGGGAGGCGACGGATCTCGCCGCGGGCTCGGAGGCGTACCGATGAGCGTGACCGTGTCGCCGCCGGGCGCGGCGGACGCGGAGGAGGTGCCCGAGCCGCCGGAGTTCCCGTATCGGCCGCTGCCGCCGAATCTGGCCCGGCGGGTGCGGCGACGGGCGGCGCTGCGCAGGCTGCGCCACGTGTTCGGCTCGGTCGTACTGGCCGGCGCGGCGGCCGGCGGTCTGTGGCTGGCCGTCCCGGGCAGCGGCGGCGGGGGCGGCCTGCCGCCGGCGCCGCCGGATCCCACACCGCTGTGGCCGGTGGACCGGAGCGAGTCGTCGGATCTGCGTACCGACGTCGGCTTCGGCGCGTCGGCGTGGATCGGCGACAGCGGCCCCGAGGGCGAGTCGTCCTGGTGCCTGGGCGGCGCGGCCGAGCCGGAGGAGGCGCGGTGTCGCTTCCTGCCCACCCCGGGGCGGCTGGACACGGCGATCATGCCTTCGGGCCGGTACGCGCCCGCCGGACAGCGGTTGGTGGTCGCCGTCCTGATCGGGCGCGGTACGACCGCCCCGGCGCTGCGGGGCGAACTCCACGACGCCGTGGGCGCCCGCCGGATGCGCCTGGAGCGCCCGGCGGACCTGCCCGGGGTGGCCTACCTGTGGGCCTTCACCGGCGGGACCCCGGTCTCGATCACCGTCTACGACGAGGCGGGCAACCTGGTCGCGGCCTGCGCGGGTTGTACGGACGGGGCGCGATAGGGCCGGTGCCGGCGGAAGTCGGCGGGTCCCGAGCGCCGGGTGGGCCGACCG
>NZ_JBSHGZ010000069.1:0-20687 GCF_053618075.1 Embleya sp. NPDC055664 | reverse complement strand
CGCACCCATCCCCACCCACTGCGACCCCTGCCCCGGAAACACCAACACCGTCCGCCCCGAAGAGCGAGCCACACCCGAAACGACACCCGGAAGGGACTCCCCCGCAACCAGCGTCGCCAAGCCGGCGGTCAACTCCGCGTGGTTCGAGGCCGATACGACAGCCCGATGTTCGAACGCCGACCGGGTGGCCACCAGCGCCGATGCGACCACCGCCGGTTCCGACTCGGGGTGTTCGGCCACGAACTCGGCGAGTCGGCCCGCCTGCGCCCGCAGTGCGGCCTCCGACTTGCCCGACACCACGAACGGCAGCGCCCCCCACGCGGCGAGGCGCGGCCGACCCACCTCCGGAGCCTCCGGCTCCGCCGCCTGCTCGATGATCACGTGGGCGTTCGTCCCGCTTATCCCGAACGACGAGACCGCGGCCCGGCGCGGACGATCGACCTCGGGCCACGCCCGCGCGTCGGTGAGCAGTTCCACCGCGCCCGCCGACCAGTCGATCCGGGTCGAACGCTCCTCCGCGTGCAGCGTTTTGGGCAGGATCCCGGCCCGGATCGCCAGCACGGTCTTGATCAGGCCCGCGACGCCCGCCGCCGCGCCGGTGTGGCCGATGTTCGACTTCACCGAGCCCAGCCACAGCGGGCGATCGGCCGGGCGACCCCGGCCGTAGGTGGCGAGGAGCGCCTGCGCCTCGATCGGGTCGCCGAGCGTGGTACCGGTGCCGTGCGCCTCGACCGCGTCGACATCGCCCGCCGACAGACCGGCGTTCGCCAGCGCGAGCCGGATGACCCGCTGCTGTGCGGGGCCGTTGGGGGCGGTCAGGCCGTTGCCCGCGCCGTCCTGGTTGACCGCGCTCCCCCGGACCACCGCGAGCACCCGGTGGCCGGCGCGCCGTGCGTCGGCCAGCCGCTCGACCAGGAGCACGCCCGCGCCGTCGGCGAGACCCATACCGTCGGCGGCCTCCGCGAACGCCTTGCACCGGCCGTCCGCGGCCAACCCGCGCTGGGCGCCAAAGCCGAGGAACTGGATCGGGGACGACAACACCGTGACACCGCCGACCAAGGCCAGCGAACATTCGTCGTTGCGCAGCGCCTGTACGGCCAGGTGCAGGGCCACCAACGACGAGGAGCACGCGGTGTCCACGGTCACGGCGGGACCTTCGAGCCCGTACAGGTAGGACAACCGGCCGGCGAGTACTGCGGCGGCCGTACCGGTGGTCAGGTGTCCGAGGTGTTCGTCGGGTACCCGACCGCTCGTCCACGCGTAGTCCACGCTGTTCGTACCCATGAATACACCCGCCCGGCTGCCGCGCAGACCGGCCGGGGGGATGCCGGCGTGTTCGAAGGCCTCCCAGGAGGTCTCCAGGAGCAGCCGTTGCTGCGGGTCCATCGCCAGGGCCTCGCGCGGCGAGATGCCGAAGAAGTCGGCGTCGAAGTCCGCGACGTCGCGAATGAAGCCGCCGGCCGCGGCGTAGGTGGTGCCGGGGTGCTCCGGGTCGGGGTGGTACAGCCGGGCCACGTCCCAGCCGCGATCCCGGGGCAGCGGGCCGATCGTGTCCTCGCCGCGTTCGAGCAGATCCCACAGGTCGTGCGGTGAGGCGACGCCGCCGGGGAGGCGGCAGGCCATGCCGACGATCGCCACGGGTTCGGTGGTGGCGTCGGCCGCCTCGAAGGCGGCGATCCGCTGCTGTGCGTGGTGCAGTTCGGTCGTGGCCCACTTCAGGTATTCGCGAAGGGTTTCCTCAGTGGCCACGGCAGTCCTCCGGTGCTGGGGTCGCGGTGTGCGTGGGGCCCGGGCGGGTCATGGCGTGCCCCCGGCCGGGGTGCCTCGGCCGAGGCGGCGGTCGATGAACGCCAACATCTCGTCGTCCGAGGCCGCTTCGAGTTCGGCGGCGACGCTCGGCGGGTCGGTCGAGGGTTCGGTGCCGGCGCCTGCCGTCCCGTTCCAGTCGGCGAGCAGTGCCCGCAGTCGCCGGGTGATGCCGGCCCGGTCCGTTTCGCCGACCGCGGCCGAGGCCAAATCGGCGGTGAGGCGGTCGAGTTCGGCGTGGACGTGGGCGGCGTTCACGGGTGTGTCCGGCAGGAGTTCGGCCGTCAACAGGTCGACCAGGGCAAGCGGGGTCGGGTGGTCGAACAGGAGGGTGGCCGGCAGGTCGAGGCCGGTGCGCCGGTTCAGCCGGTTGCGCAGGTCGACGGCGGTGACGGACTCGAAGCCGAGCTCGGCGAAGGCGCGTTCGGGCCGGATGTCCTCGACCGAGTCGTGGCCGAGCGCTGCGGCGGTATGTGCGCGGACCAGCTCCAGGAGGCGGTGCGAGCGGTCGGCGGCGGACAACTCCGCGATTTCGCGGCGGAATTCGTCGGCCGCGTGCACTCGCTCCTCGGTCGCGGCCGAGGTGGGGCGGGCCTCGGGGACGGTGTCGATCAGGCGACTGGGTCGGCGGGCGGTGAAGCCGCGGATGAAGACCGGCCAGTCGACGTCGGCGACGGTCACCCAGGTGTCGTCGTGGTCGAGGGCCCGTTGCAGTGCCGCCAGGGCCGCGTCGGGGTCGAGCGTACGCAGGCCGCCGAGGCTGAAGCGGCGTAGTGCGCGGGCGAACTCGGGGTCGGCCGCGTCCTGTTCCGTTGCGGGGTGGCCCGCCGGGTCCGGCTCCGTCGTCGGGTCCCAGACCGACCAGGCCACGGACAGGGCGTGCCGGCCCCGCGCGCGGTGTTGTCGGGCGAGGGCGTCCAGGTGTGCGTTGGCGGCGGCGTAGGCGCCGTGTTCGCCGCTGCCCCAGAAGGCGGCCACGGAGGAGAAGTACACGATGGTGCGCAGCTCGTCCGGGTCGAGGAGTTCGTCGAGGATGCGGGCGCTGTCCACCTTGGCAGCCAGTACGTCGGCGACGGCGGCCGGGTCGGTGTCGAGCAGGGCGGCCAGCCCGGGGTCGCCGGCGGTGTGCATCAGGTCGGTGATCGTTCGGCCCGCCGCGGTGAGGCGCTCGATCAGGTCGGCGACCTCGCGCCGGTCGCTCAGGTCGCACGCTGCGGCGGTGAGCCCGATGCCCGTCGCGGCGAGGTCGACTTCGAGGCGGGCGGCGGCGTCGGGGTCGATCCGCCCGGCCAGCACGACGTGTTCCGCGCCGCGCTCGGCCAGTCGGCGGGCGAGCCGGGCCGCCGGCGCGCCCGTGCCGCCGATGTCGCCGGTGATCAGCACGGTGCCGGACGGCCGCCAGTCCCGTACCGCTGCGGCTCCGGCCACCGGCGCGTGCACCATCCGGCGGACGAAGGTCCCGGTCGGTCGGACGGCGAGCTGGTCCTCGTGGGCCGCGTTGCCCAGCGCCCGCCACACCCGTTCGACGGCATCCGGATCCGGGTGCTCCGGCAGATCGATCAGGCCGCCCCAGCGGTCCGGCAGTTCGAGGGCGGCGACCCGGCCCAGGCCCCAGATCCGGGCCTGTTCCGGATCCGGGGGCGCCGGGTCGCCGTCGACCTCGACGCCGCCGCGCGTCAGGCACCACAGCCGGATGTCGGCGGTGCGGGCGGCGGCGGCCTGGACGAGGAGCAGTGTGCCGGCGAGACCGGCCGGGTCGCGGCCGAGGAGGGACAGGATCCCGAGCGGTCCCGCGCCGTCGGGCAGCGCCGTTTCGAGGCTGCGCGCCGGTTCGGCCCCGGTGGTGGGCCGGGCGGGGTCGACGACGAGGATGGCGACGTTCGTGCCCCGCTCGGCGAGCGCTGCCGCCCATGCGCCGCTTTCCTCGTCGGCGGCCGGTACGACCGCCAACCACGTGGTGGGCGTGGCGGGGTCGGTGGGCAGGTCGTCGGCGGGCCGCCAAACGGCGCGATAGCGCCACTCGTCGGCGATGCGCTGCTCGCGGGCCCGGCGGCGCCAGGTCCGCAACGCGGGCAACGCCGCGTGCCACGGTCGCGCGTCGGGGGTGTCGAGCAGGTCGGCGAGGGCCCGCGAATCGTCGGCCTCGATCAGCTCCCAGAAACGCGTCTCGGCCGGGTCACGACTCGCTTCGGTCGCGGCGTGCGCCCGGTCGAGCCAGTAGCGCCGCCGGTGGAAGGGATACGTCGGCAGGTCGACGGCCTCGGCCCGGCGGCCGGCGAACACCGCCTCCCAGTCGGGTGTGACGCCCAGGACCGTCGCCTCGCCGACGGAGAGCAGGAACCGTTCGAGGTCGCCCTGCTCGCGACGCAGGGTCCCGACGGTCGCCACCTCCATGCCGACGGCCGCCGCCGTCTCCTGGATCGGGGTGAGCAGGGTCGGGTGCGGACCCACGTCGACGAACGTGTCGTAGCCCTGAGCCAGCAGCCCGCGTACGGTCTGCTCGAACCGCACGGTGTGCCGCAGGTTGTCGTACCAGTAGTCGGCGGCCAACCGCGTGGTGTCCAGCGGCCCGCCCGTCACCGTGGAGTGGAACGGCACCGTCGCGGCCGCCGGTTCGATCCCGGCCAGGTCGCCGCGCAGCCGATCGCGGATCTCCTCGACGCGGGCCGAGTGCGAGGCGTAGTTCACCGGCAGGATCCGCCCGCGCTCCGCCGCCGCAACCAGTTCCCGCACCGCCGCCGGCTCGCCCGAGACGACCACCTGACCGGGGCCGTTGACCGCCGCGAGAGACAGCCGGTCGTCGAACTCCGCGATGCGCGCGACCACTTCGGCCTCCGAAAGGGCGACCGACGCCATCAGGCCGCGCTCGGCCAGGTCGAGCAGTGCCCTGCCACGCAGCGCGACGATCCGCGCGCCGTCCGCCAGGGTCAGCGCGCCGGCGACGCAAGCCGCCGCGATCTCGCCCTGGGAGTGCCCGACCACGGCGGCGGGTCGTACCCCGTGGGCGCGCCAGAGTTCGGCGAGCGAGACCATCACCGCCCACAACGCGGGCTGCACCACGTCCACCCGCTCCAGGCCGGCCCCCTTCGGATCGCGCAGCACCTCGGTGAGCGACCAGTCGACGTACGGGGCCAGCGCCACCGCGCAGCGCTCGATGTGCTCGGCGAACACCGGTGCCTGGTCCAGCAGTTCGGCGGCCATACCGGGCCACTGCGAGCCCTGGCCGGGGAAAACGAACACGACCCGGTCGCGGACCGGTCCGCTGCCCTCGACGACGCCCGCCGTCGCTTGGCCCGAGGCGAGGCCGTCCAGCGCGCGCCGGAGGCCGTCCCGGTTCCGGGCCACCACGACCGCGCGATGGGCGAGCCGGGTGCGGGTGCGGGCCAGGGAGAACGCGAGGTCGGCCGGGACGAGTTCGGGGTATCGCGCGAGATGGGCGCGCAGTCGGTCGGCGACCGTGCGCAGTTCGCGTTCGGTGGCGGCGGAGAGCAGGTACGGCAGCGGCGCGGCGTGGTCGGCGGCTTCGGGTTCGGCTCCGGGTTCGGTCGGCTCCACGGCGCGGGCGGGCGCGGGCGGCGCCTGTTCCACGATCACGTGCGCGTTGGTGCCGCTGATCCCGAACGAGGAGACACCGGCCCGGCGCGGCCGGTCGTACTCCGGCCAGGGCACAGTGTCGGTGAGCAGCGCGACCGCGCCGGCCGACCAGTCGACGTGCGGCGTCGGCGCGTCCACATGCAGCGTCCTGGGCAGCACGCCGTGCCGCAGCGCCATCACCGTCTTGAGCAGGCCCGCCATGCCGGCGGCCGCCGCCGCATGGCCGAGGTTGGACTTCACCGAGCCGAGCCACAGCGGTCGGTCGGCGGGCCGGTCGTGGCCGTAGGTGGCCAGCAGCGCCTGCGCCTCGATCGGGTCGCCCAGCGTGGTACCGGTCCCGTGTGCCTCCACAGCGTCCACCTGATCGCCCGTCAACTCGGCGTCGGCCAGGGCGAGTCGGATCACCCGCTGCTGCGCCGGACCGTTCGGCGCGCTCAGCCCGTTGCTGGCGCCGTCCTGGTTGACGGCACTGCCGCGCACGAGCGCCCATACCCGCCGGCCGTGCCGCCGGGCGTCGGAGAGCCGTTCGAGCAGGACCACGCCGACCCCCTCGGACCAGCCGGTGCCGTCGGCCGCAGCCGCGAACGACTTGCAGCGGCCGTCTCGGGCCAAGCCGCGTTGCCGGCTGAACTCGATGAAGCCCGTGGGATCGGCCAGCACCGTGACACCGCCGGCCAGGGCCGTCGCGCATTCGCCGCGCCGCAACGCCTGCACGGCCAGGTGCAGCGCCACCAGCGAGGACGAACACGCGGTGTCCACGGTCACCGCCGGGCCCTCGAGGCCGAAGGTGTAGGCCAGTCGACCGGACAACACACTGCCCGCACCGCCGGTGAGCGCGTAGCCCTCCGCGTCACGCGCGCCGATTCCGTACCCGGACGGCGTGCCGCCGACGAACACCCCGGTGGACGTACCTCGAAGCGCCGACGCATCGAGTCCGGCCCGTTCGAACGCCTCCCACGAAGTCTCCAGGAGCAGCCGCTGTTGCGGGTCCATCGCCAGCGCCTCGCGGGGCGAGATCCCGAAGAAGCCGGGGTCGAACTCGGCGGCCCCGGGCAGGAATCCGCCGTGTCGGGCGTAGGAGGTTCCGGGGTGGGCGGGGTCCGGGTGGTACAGGCCTTGCAGGTCCCAGCCGCGATCGTCCGGGAAGGGTCCGATGGCATCGCCGCCGTCGGCGACGAGCCGCCACAGATCATCGGGCGAGCCGATTCCGCCGGGGAAGCGGCAGGCCATGCCGACGATCGCGATCGGTTCGTCCACCGAGGCCCGCACGACGGTCGTGGTCGACAGGCTCGTCTGCCGCCGCCCACCGTCGAGTTCGGCGCACAGGTATGTGGCCAGCGCGGTCGCCGAGGGGTGGTCGAAGACGGCGGAGACGGGCAGGGGGAGGCCGGTCAGCGTGGCGAGCCGGTCGCGCAGTTCGACGCCGGTGAGCGAGTCGAAGCCGAGGTCGCGGAAGGCCAGGTCGGGATCGATCGCCTGCGGTGAGGCGTGGCCGAGTACGCGCGCGACCTCGACGCGGATCGCGTCGAGTGCGAGCGCCGGTCGGTCGGCGGGTGGGGAGGCGGCGAGCCGGCGGCCGAGTTCGGCGGTCGCTGCGTGTTCCGGATCCGCCGATTCTGCGGCGCCCGGCGCGAGTTCGCCCCACAGCGGGCTGGGGCGCAGTGCGGTGAAGGTGGCGGTGAAGCGTTGCCGGTCGACGTCCGCGACGGTCAGCGTGGGCTCGGAGCCGCCGACCGCGTGGGCAAGTGCGGCCAGGGCGGTATCCGGGTCGAGCAGGCGCAGGCCGCGCCGGGCCACCCACTCCACGTCGCGGTCCGTGGCGACCATGCCGTCGCCGGCCCACGGTCCCCACGCGATCGAGGTCGCGGCGAGTCCGCGTGCGCGGCGCTGCTCGGCCAGCGCGTCGTGGGCGGCGTTCGCGGCGGCATACGCGCCCTGCGCGCCGCTGCCCCACACACCGGCGATCGAGGAGAACAACACGAAGGCCCGCAGGGGACGTTCGCCGAAGACCGCGTCGAGATTCGCGGCACCAACCGCCTTGCCGGCGAGCACGTCCGAACAGGTTTGCGGGTCGGTGTCGAGCAGCGCCCGGTCCCGGACGATGCCGGCGGCGTGTACGACGGCCTCGATCGGGCCGCCGTCCGCTTCCACTTCGGCGACGAGGTGGGTGACGGCGGCCCGATCGGCGAGGTCGCAGGAGACGACGGTCGTGCGCGCTCCGAACTCGGCCAGTTCGGCGACGAGTTCGTGCACACCTGGCGCGTCCATGCCACGACGGCTGACCAACACCACATCGTGCGCACCGCGTTCCGCCGCCCAGCGGGCCACCCGGGCACCCAGGCCGCCGGTGCCGCCGGTGATCAGGATCCGACCCGTCGGCCGCCAGTCGGCGGAGTGCTCCGACGGCGCCCCGGCGGACAACCGCCGTACCCACACCCCGATCGTACGCACGGCGACCTGATCCTCGGCCCCGTCGGCGATCATCGCGGCAACCCGGGACCAGGCCGACTCATCGGGCGTGGCGGGCAGGTCGATCAGGCCGCCCCACAGCGTGGGATGCTCCAGCGCGACGGTGCGGCCCAAGCCCCAGACCTGGGCCTGTTCGACGTGCCGGAGCACATCCGAGGCGCCCGTACCCACCGCGCCCTGGGTCAGACTCCACACCCGCACCCGGTCGTCGAGTCCGAGATCGCACAGCGCCTGAACGAGGGCCAGCGTGCCGGAGAGGCCGGCGGTGAGCCCGGGCGCGACGGGGTCGGGTGTCGTGTCACGCCCCAGGAGCGAGACGACGCCGATGATGTCGGGGTACGCCCGTAGCCGTTCGGTCAGCGCCGCGCGGTTCGCCGCGCCGGGCTCGACGACGAGGTGTGCGACGTGCGCGCCACGCGCTTCGAGCGCCCGCCCACCCGCCGCGCCGAGGTCGGTGTCGGACGAGATCACCAGCCAGGTGCCGGACAGCCGGGCATCGCACGGCTCGGCGACCGACCGCCAGCGAATCGTGTATCGCAGACTCGTCCCCGGATCGACGCCGTCCGCGTCCCGGCCGGCGGCAACCGGAACGGCACCGGCGTCACGACGCCGCGTGGCGAGCCAGTAGCGCCGCCGCTGGAAGGCGTAGGTCGGCAACTCCACGCGCCTGCCGCCACGCGTGGCCGAGACACCGGACCAGTCCACCCGGATTCCGACGCCGTGCAGGCCGGCCAGTGCGGTGCTCGTGGTCCGTGTCTCGGAGTGGTCCCGACGCAGGAACGGCACGACGGTGGGTCCGGTCCGCGAATCGATGTTCTCCCGCGCCATCGCGGCGGCCACCGCATCCGGACCGATCTCCGCGAAGGCCGTGATGCCTTCCGCGACGAGCGTGCCGATGCCGTCGGCGAAGCGGACCGGTTCGCGCACCTGGCGCACCCAGTAGCCGGGGTCGGCCAGTTCGGCGTCCTCGGCGATCCGGCCCGTCACATTGGAGACCACCGGGATCCGCGCGCTCCCGTACGACACTCCCTCCAGCACCGTCCGGAAGTCGGCCTGCATCGACTCCATCCGCACCGAGTGGAACGCGTGCCCGACTCGGAGCCGCCGGGTCCGCCGCCCCTGCTCCGCGAAGCGCGCGGCCACCACGAGTACGGCGTCCTCGTCCCCCGAAACCACCACGGACGTCGGCCCGTTGACCGCCGCCAGACCCACCGTATCCAGGCCCTTCAGGGCGATACGTACCTCCGCTTCGCCGGCCTGCACCGCGACCATCGCGCCACCCGCCGGCAGCGCCTGCATCAACCGGCCCCGCGCCGCCACGACCGTCGCCGCATCGGCCGGTGACCACACACCGGTGACGTGCGCGGCGGCCAACTCCCCGATCGAATGACCCAGCAGGAAGTCGGGTCGCACGCCGAACGATTCGACCAGTCGGAACAGCGCCACCTCGACGGCGAACAACCCCGCCTGCGTGAACACCGTCTCGTCGAGAAGCCCCTCGGTACCCTTCGCTCCGAAGACGACGTCCCGCACCGAATGCGCCACGTGTCCGGCCAACCGGTCGTCCAACGCGGCCACGATCTCGTCGAAGGCCGCCGCGAACACCGGCTGGGTGGCGTGCAGTTCACGCCCCATCCCGACCCGCTGACTGCCCTGTCCACTGAAGAGGAACGCCACTCGACCATCCGTACGGGCCGTCCCCGTCACCACGCCGGGCCTCGGCGCTCCGTCCGCCAAGGAGCCCAATCCCGCGAGGAGTTCCGCACGATCGACACCGAGGACCACAGCGCGCACATCCAGCGCCGCACGAGTCGCGGCCAGCGAATGGGCGAGGTCGAGCGGGGTGAGGTCGGGGTGCGCCTCGATGTGGTCCAGCAAGCGCCGTGCCTGCGCGCGCAGTCCGGTTTCGGAGCGGGCGGAGACGAGCCAGGGGATGTGCTCGTGCGCAAGTCTTTCCGTCGTCACCGACCCGCCGCCGTCCTCCGCGGCGGGCGCCGCCTCGCCCTCCTCGATGACCACGTGCGCGTTCGTCCCGCTGATCCCGAACGACGACACGCCGGCCCGACGCGGCCGACCCGTCTCCGGCCACGGACGCGCCTCGGTCAACAGCTCCACCGCGCCCGCCGACCAATCCACGTGCGGGGTCGGCGCATCCACGTGCAGTGTCTTCGGCAACACGCCCCGGCGCATCGCCTGCACCATCTTGATCACCCCCGCCACCCCCGAGGCGGCGACCGAGTGACCGAGATTGGACTTCAGCGCGCCCAGCCACAGCGGACGTTCCGGGTCACGGTCGCGTCCGTACGTGGCCAGGAGCGCGCGCGCCTCGATCGGGTCGCCGAGTGCGGTGCCGGTGCCGTGCGCCTCCACCGCGTCGACCTGATCCGCCGTCAGTCGGGCGTTCTCCAGCGCCTGCCGGATCACCCGTTGCTGCGCGGGACCGCTGGGCGCGGTCAGCCCGCTGCTGCCGCCGTCCTGGTTGACCGCGCTGCCGCGCAGTACGGCGAGCACCTGGTGGCCGTTGCGCCGCGCATCGATCAACCGTTCGAGCAACAGCAGGCCCACGCCCTCCGACCAGCCGGTGCCGTCGGCGGCCGCGGCGAACGCCTTGCAGCGGCCGTCCGGCGCGAGGCCGCGTTGGCGGCTGAACTCGACGAACAGGGACGGATCCGAGAGCACCGACACCCCGCCGGCCAGGGCGAGGGAGCACTCTTCCTGCCGGAGAGCCTGCGCGGCCAGGTGCAGCGCGACCAGCGAGGACGAACAGGCCGTGTCCACGGTCACCGCCGGGCCCTCGAACCCGTACGTGTACGACAACCGGCCGGACAGCACACTGGCCACGTTTCCGGTCAGGAGGTAGCCCTCCACACTCTGCGGCACGTCGTCCGGATGCTCGATGTAGCGGAGCGCGCCGGCCCCGACGAAGACACCGGTGCGGCTGCCTTTCAGCCTGATGGGGTCGATCCCGGCCCGCTCGAACGCCTCCCACGACGTCTCCAGCAACAACCGCTGCTGGGGATCCATCGCCAGCGCCTCGCGCGGCGAGATGCCGAAGAACTCCGCGTCGAAGTCGCCCACATCGGACACGAAGCCGCCCCGGCGCACATAGGTCTTGCCGGGCGCAGCCGGGTCCGGGTCGTAAATGCCGTCGACGTCCCAGCCCCGGTCGGTCGGGAAGTCGGAGAGCACGTCCGCGCCGGCCGCGACCAGCCGCCACAGGTCCTCGGGCGAGCGGATCCCGCCGGCGAAGCGGCACGACATGGCGACGATGGCGATCGGTTCCCGCCCGCGCGCCTCGACGACGGCCAACCGCCGCTTGGTCTGCCGAAGTTCCTCGGCCACCCGCTTGAGGTAGTCGCGAAGTTTGTGCTCGGTGTCGCCGGCGCTCATCGGTCACGCTCTCCAGAGGTCGGGGGTCCGGATCGTTGGGCAGCCGACGGATCCGGCGGGTTGGGCGCGGACCGGTCCGGCGGGTCGGTGGCCCACGGCTCCGGCCGTTCGCCGGATCGGTCGAGGCCCAACTCCTCGTCGAGCAGGGTGAACATCTCGTCGTCGGTCACGTCGTCGAAACCGTCCGGTCGTTCGTCGCCGGCGGCCTCGGGTGCCGTGCCGTTCGGCGTCTCCTCGAATCGCCACACCAGTGCGCGGAGTCGGCGCAGCACCGCCTCCCGCTCGTCGCGCGCGCTCGGAGGCGAGTCGGCGAACGCCGCTTCGAGCCGGTCCAGTTCCCCGAGCAGCGGCGCCGGCACGGACTCCTGTGCGGGGTCCAGCCCTTCGTCCAGGAATCGGGCGAGTGCCTGCGGGGTCGGACAGTCGAAGGTCACCGTCGTGGGCAGACGCAGTCCGGTGGCGACGCCGAGCCGGTTGCGCAGTTCGACCACGGTCAGCGAGTCGAAGCCGGACTCCAGGAAGCCGCGTTCGGAGGAGATCGCGTCCATCGAGGCGTGCCCCAGGACGAGGGCGCTGTGCCGACGGACAAGGTCGACCAGGATGCGCTCCCGCTCCGCCCGGGACCGTCCCGCCAACTGCCCCGCCAGCGCCGGTTCCGCGTGGGTCTCGGCGGCGACGGCCCGCCGCAGCGGGGCCCGCACCAGCCCGCGCAGGGGTGCGGCCAGGACACCCTGTTCGGCCGCCGTACGCAGCGCGACGAGGTCGAACCGGACGGCGGCCGGGTGCGCCTGCACCGTCCGCAAGGCCGCGTCCAGCAGCGCGAGGCCCTGTTCGGCCGTCATGGCGACGATGCCGGAGCGGTGCATCCGGGCGAGGTCCGGCCGGCCGAGGTGCCCGGTCATGCCGCTCGCCGCGCCCCACAGTCCCCACGCCACGGAGGTGGCGGGAAGGCCGGCGGCCTGCCTGCGGGCGGCGAGCGCGTCCAGAAAAGTGTTCGCCGCCGCGTAGTTGGCCTGCCCCGGGCCACCCAGCACGCCGGCGATCGAGGAAAAGAGCACGAAGGCGGCGAGGTCGTGACCGGCGGTCGACTCGTGCAGGTTGATCGCGCCGTCGACCTTCGCCCGCAAGACCCGCTCCACATGTTCGGGGGTCATCGACTCGACCGGTGCGTCGGCCAGGACACCGGCGGCGTGCACAACCCCGGTCAGCGGCGCGGATTCCGGGATGCGCGCCAGAACCCGCGCGAGGGCTTCGCGGTCGGCCGCGTCGCACTCCTCGACGACCACCCGCGCCCCGAGACCGGAGAGCTCGGACACCAGTTCCTTCGCGCCGGGGGCGGCCGGGCCGCTGCGGCTGAGCAACACCAGAGCACGCACACCGTGTTCGGCGACGAGATGCCGGGCCACCAGCGCCCCCAGCGTGCCGGTGCCGCCGGTGATCAACACCGTCCCGTCCGGATCGAGCGGCACCGGCATCCGGAGCACCAACTTCCCCGTATGCCGCGCCTGCGCCATGAACCGAAACGCCTCAGGTGCCCGCCGCACGTCGAAACACCGCACCGGGACCGGCGTCAACACACCCGACGCGAACAACGCCAACAGTTCGCCGAGCAGCACCGCGATCCGCTCCGGCCCAGCCTCCAACAGGTCGAACGCCCGATACACGACTCTCGGAAACGCGGACTCCACGGTGTCCCCGTCCCGGATGTCGGTCTTCCCCATCTCGATGAACCGCCCGCCATCGGCGGTCAGTTGCAACGACGCGTCGACGTACTCGCCCGCCAGTGAGTTCAACACCACGTCCACGCCTCGGCCGCCCGTCGCGGCCCGGAAGCGCGTCGCGAAGTCGAGCGTTCGCGAATCACCGATATGCGCATCGTCCAACCCCAACGACCGCAGCACATCCCACTTGCCACGACTCGCCGTCGCGAACACCTCGGCACCCAGGTGCCGCGCGATCCGCACCGCCGCCATCCCCACCCCGCCGGTCCCGGCGTGGATCAGCACCGACTCGCCGGCCCGCAGACCGGCCAACTCCACCAGCCCGTAATACGCCGTCAGGAACACCACCGGTACCGACGCCGCCTGCTCCCAGGACCACTGCGCCGGAATCCGGGCAACCGTCCGGTGATCGGCAACGGCGTGCGACCCGAACGCTTCCGGGAACATCCCGAATACCCGGTCCCCGACCACGAAGTCGGACACACCCGGACCCACCTCGGTCACCACGCCCGAGCCCTCGCCGCCCATCGACGCACCGGCCCCGGGGTACATGCCCAGGGCGATCAGCACATCACGGAAGTTCAGCCCCGCCGCCCGCACCGCGATCCGCAACTGCCCGAAGCCCAAGGGCTCCAGGGCCGCCGGCGCCGGCACCGGCGTCAGGTCTGCCAGAGTCCTGTGGGAGATCGCATCCAGCCGCCACGCATCCAGCGGCGGTGTCAGCGTCCCGTCGCGATCCGCCCGAACCAGCCTCGGCGCGAGCACGACGCCCGACCGCACGGCGACCTGCGTCTCCCGCGCCGCCAGCGCCGTGCGCGCCACCTCGACGGGGTCCGCCGCATCGGTGTCGGCATCCGGGTCGAGGTCGATCACCAGGAACCGGTCCGGGTGTTCGTGCTGCGCCGACCGCACCAACCCCCACGCGGGAGCGTGTACGAGGTCCGACACCGGGTCACCGGATGCCGCCGCCACCGCTCCGCGCGTGACCACCACGAAGCGCGACGCGTCCGATGCGGCGGTCAGCCAATCCCGCATCTCCGCGAGCACGCGGACGGCCGCCGCCTCGACCGCCGAGGCGAGATCCGCGAACTCCGTCGGAACCGGAGTGCAGGCGTGGATCGTCAAGTCCGGCTCCGGATCCGGATCCGGCCGATCGCCGTCCGGAGCGCGCCGCTCGACGGGACTCCAGACCACCGAGTACAGCCAATCCGCGGCCGGCGAACCGGTGCCCGGCCCGGCCCGGTCGACGGCGCGCAGTTCGAGCGCCTCGGCCGAGAGCACCGGTCGCCCGGTGCCGTCGGCGGCCTGCACCGCGATCCGGTCGGGATCACCATCGACCGGCGCCAGCCGGATCCGCAGCGCCGTCGCCCCGACCGCGTGCACCGTAAGCCCCTGCCAGACGAACGGCAGCCGCATCGTGCCCGTCGGGGCGGTGTCCGCCTCGGCACCGACGAGGCCGTGCAGGGCGGCGTCGAGCAGCGCCGGGTGCATCGCGAACCGGCTCGCCGTTCCGGCGAGTTCGTCCGGCAACCGCACGTCGGCGAACAACGCGCCGTCGCGGCCCCGGTACAGCGCCCGCAACCCCCGGAACGCGGGCCCGTAACCGTATCCGCCGTCGGCGGCACGAGCGTAGAAGCCGTCGAGGTCGACCGGTCGCACACCGGTCGGGGGCCACGCCACCAGGTCGAACGCCGCGTCGGTGGCCTCCTCGACCAGGAATCCGGCGGCGTGAGCAGTCCATGCGCCGTCCTCGCCCACCGCCTCGTCCCGGGAGTACACCGCGATGGCCCGGCGCCCGTCGGCGGTCGGCGGCTCCACCCGCACCTGAAGAGCGCACGCGCCCTGCTCGGGCACCACAAGCGGCGTGTGCAGCGTCAGTTCGTCGATGCGTCCGCAGCCCACTCGATCGCCCGCCTGGACGGCCAGTTCCGCGAAGGCGGTTCCGGGCAACAACACCGTCCCCGCGACGGCGTGGTCACGCAACCACGGCTGGGCCCGGAGGGAGATCCGGCCGGTCAGTACGACTGCGTCGCTCCCGGCCAGACGTACCGTCGCCGCGAGCAACGGGTGCCCGGCCGCGACCAGTCCGAGCCCGGCGGCGTCGAGCGGTGCGCCCGCGACGTCGTCGAGCCAATAGAGCCGGCGCCGGAAGGCATAGGTCGGCAGGTCGAGGTGCCGGCGCCCGGTCGGCGCGAGCACCGCCGACCAGTCGATCCGGCAACCGCGGACATGGGCCAGTGCGAGTGCCGTCAACACTCCTTCGTACTCCGGGCGGTCCCGGCGCAGCACGGAGCCGGCGGCAACCTCGGGCGTGCCCGCCTCGGCGCCGGTCCGCCCGGCAAGACAATCCTGCACCAGGGCGGTCAACACCCCGTCCGGACCCAGTTCGAGGAAGGTTCCCACGCCCGCCGTGCGCAGTTCCCGCACGCCGTCCGCGAAACGCACGGCGCCGCGCACCTGCCGTACCCAGTAGTCCGGTTCGATCAGTTCCTCGGCGCTCGCGAGCCGTCCGGTCAGTGTGGAGACGATCGGCAGTGTGGGTCGGCCGAAGGTGACCCCTTCCAGTACACCCCGGAATTCGGCCGTCATCCCGTCCATCCGCAGCGAGTGGGACGCGCGGCTGATCATCAGTCGTTTGGTCTTGCGTCCGCGTGCCGCGAACTCGGCCGCCACCCGGAGCACCGGCTCCTCGTCGCCGGAGAGCACCACCGACATCGGACCGTTCAGCGCGGCGATGCCCGCCGTGTCACCGACACCCGCCGCCGCCAGCGCCGCCGTCACCTCGTCCTCGCGGGCCTGTACCGCGACCATCGCGCCACCCGCCGGAAGCGCCTGCATCAATCGCCCACGTGCTGCCACCACCTCGGCCGCGTCCGCGAGCGACCAGACGCCCGCGACATGTGCGGCGGCCAACTCCCCGATCGAATGGCCCAACAGGAACTGCGGCCTCAGGCCGAATGATTCGAGCAACCGGAACAGCGCCACCTCGATCGCGAAGAGCGCCGCCTGGGTGAACACCGTCTCGTCCAGCAGCCCTGCGGTGCCCTCTGCCCCGAACACCACGTCCCGCACCGAATACGCGACATGCCCGGCCAGTCGGCGATCCAACTCCGCCGCGGCAGCGTCGAAGGCTTCCGCGAATACCGGAAAGTCGGCGTGCAGTTCCCGCCCCATCCCGACCCGCTGACTGCCCTGCCCGCCGAACAGGAACGCCAGGCTCCCCGCCCCGAGCACCGATCCCCGGACGACACCGGCCCCGAATTCACCCGATGCCAGTGCGTCCAGCCCGCCCGACAGCACGGCACGCGTGGAACCGACCACCACGGCGCGCTCTTCGAGGGCCGCACGCGAGCCGACCAGTGCCGAGGCGACCGCGGCGGGGTCGAGTTCGGGGTTCTCGTTCAGGTAGGCGGACAACATCGCGGCCTGGGCGCGCAGCGCGTCATCGGACCGTGCCGAAAGGTGCCAGGCCAGGGCCCGTTCGCCAGTCGTGACTTCCGCGACGTCCTCGACGTACGCCGGTTCGGGTTCCTGCGCCAGGAGCACATGGGCGTTGGTGCCGCTCGCACCGAACGAGGAGACACCGGCCCGGCGGGGACGACCGTTCTCGGGCCACTCGCGCGCCTCGGTGAGCAGTTCGACCGTGCCCGCCGACCAGTCGACGTGCGGGGACGGCTCATCGCAGTGCAGCGTCCGAGGCAACACGCCCGCGCGCATCGCCATCACCATCTTGATCACGCCGCCCACGCCGGCGGCGGCTTGGGCGTGACCGATGTTCGACTTCAACGACCCCAGGTACAGGGGCCGTTCGGCACTCCGCCCCCGGCCGTAGGTGGCGATCAGCGCCTGCGCCTCGATCGGGTCGCCGAGCGTCGTACCCGTGCCGTGTGCCTCGACCACGTCGACGTCGGCGGCCGACAGTCCCGCGTTCGCCAGCGCCTGCCGGATGACCCGCTGCTGCGACGAACCGTTCGGCGCGGTGAGACCGTTGCTCGCGCCGTCCTGATTGATCGCCGTACCGCACACCGTCGCCAACACCCGATGCCCGTGCCGCCGCGCGTCGGACAACCGCTCCACGAGCAGCACACCGACACCCTCCGACCAGCCGGCGCCGTCCGCGGCCGCCGAGAACGGCTTGCACCGACCGTCCGGCGCCAATCCCCGCTGCCGACTGAACTCGACGAAGACCTGCGGCGTGGCCATCACCGTCACGCCACCGGCCAGCGCCATCGAACACTCGCCGCTGCGCAGGGCCTGAGCGGCCAGATGCAGCGCCACCAACGACGACGAGCACGCGGTGTCCACGGTCACCGCCGGACCCTGGAACCCGAAGTGGTAGGCGATCCGCCCCGAAGCGACGCTGCCGGAGTTGCCGAGCAGCAGATAGCCGTCCACACCCTCGGGCACCTTGCGCATGCCCGATGCATAGTCGTGGTACATCACCCCGACGAACACGCCGGTTCGGCTGCCGCGCAGCGAGCCGGGATCGATACCGGCCCGTTCCAGCACCTGCCACGAGGTCTCCAGCAACAACCGCTGCTGCGGATCCATCGCCAATGCCTCGCGCGGCGATATGTCGAAGAAGCCGGCGTCGAACTGCCCGGCGTTGTGCAGGAATCCGCCCTCGCGGGCATAGCTCCTCCCGGATGCCGCCGGGTCGGGGTCGTACAGCCCGTCCAGGTCCCAGCCGCGGTTCGACGGGAAGGGCGAGACGACGTCCCGGCCGTCGTCGACCAGGCGCCACAGGTCCTCGGGCGACTCGACCCCGCCGGGGTAGCGGCAGGCCATCCCGATGATGGCAATCGGGTCGTCGTCCACCGGCGTGGTGGCCGGCGTAATGGGCGACACGTCCCGGGTGCCCAGGAGTTCCCGGCGGACCTCGCGCAGCAGTGCCGCCGGTGTCGGGTGGTCGAAGACGAGGGTGGCGGGCAGGCGCAGGCCGGTGGCTGTGTTGAGCCGGTTGCGCAGGTCGAGGGCGGTCAGCGAGTCGAAGCCGAGCGACTTGAAGGTCGCGGTGAAGACGATGTCGGCGCCCGTGGGGAGGCCGAGTACGGCCGCCATGTGTTCGCGGATCACCGCCGCCAGGGCCCGCTCCCGCTCGGCTTCCGACAGCGCGCCGAGCCGCTGGGCCAAGGCCGGCCCCGACGCGAGGGTGCCCGAGCCGGCGGCGACGGGGCGGGCCGGTGTGCGCACGAGGCCGCGCAACATGCCTGCCGGCAGGCCACTCTCGGCGCGGGCACGGAGCGCGGAAAGGTCCCACGCGGCCGGGACCAGCAGGGCCTCCGTCGAGCCGAGCGCGGCGTCGAAGAGGCGCAGCCCCTGCTCCGTGTCGAGCGATCCGATGCCGAGCCGGCGCATACGCTGCCGGTCGGTGTCGCTCATCGCACCGGTCATGCCGCCGGCCTCACTCCACAACCCCCAGGCGAGCGAGGTGGCCGGGAGTCCGGCGGCGCGGCGGGCGTGGGCGAGTGCGTCGAGGTAGGTGTTCGCCGCCGCGTAGTTCGCCTGTCCCGGACCGCCCAGGATGCCGGAGACGGAGGAGAACAGCACGAAGGCGGCAAGGTGGTGATCGGCGGTCAGTTCGTGCAGGTTGACCGCGCCGTCGATCTTGGCGCGCAGCACGGCGTGTAGCCGATCGTCGGTCATGGCCGCGACCACACCGTCGTCCAGCAGTCCGGCGGCATGCACCACACCCGTCAGCGGGACCCGCAGGCGATGCAATACTCCGCGCAACACGTCCCGATCGGCCACATCACCGGCCTCGACCACCACCGACGCACCCAGCGTCGCCAACTCTTCGGTCAACTCACATACCCTGGGGGCCTGTTCGCCCCTTCGCCCGAGCAGCACCAAATTGCGCACCCCGTGCCGCGCGACGAGACGGCGGGCCACCAGCCCACCCAACAGGCCGGTACCGCCGGTGATCAGCACCGCCCCTTCACCGAAGCGACCCGCCGCTTCTACAGGGGAAGCGGCGTGCCGGACCAGTCGCGGCACCGAAACCGCGCCTCCGCGTACCATCACCTCCCGTTCCCTGAAAGCCAATACGCGCGGCAGGACGGCCGTCCACTTCGCGTCGTCGACGTCCACCACGACGAATCGATCGGGGTGTTCGGTCGCCGCCGACCGCACCAGACCCCACACCGCCGACGCCGCGAGTCCCGGCAGCGCCGAGGCTTCCGAACCCATCGAGACCCCCACCGCACCCCGCGTCACCACGACCAACCGCGCCCCGGCGAACCGCTGGTCGGCCAGCCACTCCCGCACCACCGACAACACCCGAACCGCCACCCGGTGGGCTGCGGCAGCTTGATCGCCGTCCGTTGCCGAGTCGGCGAAACAGGGCAGAACGACAACCTCGGGTACGCCGTCCGCAGCCACCGCCCGCAGATCGGGCGCGTCCACGCCCAGCACCCGGATCGCTCCGACGAAGGGGGCATCGACGCCACCGGTCGCAGTCCACTCGACGCGGTACAGATCCTGCTTCGCGACGGGCCGCGCCGCGACAAGCACGTCGTGGGCGATGGGGCGAAACGTCAGCGCCTCGATCACGGCCACCGGGGCCCCGGTCGCATCGGCCAGCGACACCCGCACGCCGTCCGACCCGGCGGGGGACAGCCGTACCCGCAGGTGGGAGGCGCCACTCGCGTGCAGCGTCAGCCCCTTGACGACGAACGGCAACAACACCCGCTCGCCGCCCGGGGACAGGGCGGCGTGCAACGCGGCATCGAGCAGCGCCGGGTGCAGTCCGAAACGACCCGCATCCGCCGCTTCGTCGGGCAGCGCCACCTCGGCGTACGTGTCCTCGCCCACTCGCCATGCGGCCCGCAGGCCCCGGAAGGCGGGCCCGTACGCATAGCCGCCGTGCTCCAGGTCGGCGTAGAAACCGTCGAGATCCATCGGCTCCGCGTCGGTCGGCGGCCAGGTCTCCGACGCGAAGGACGCGTCCTGCGCCGATGCGCCCGCCGACAGCGTCCCGACGGCGTGCCGGGTCCAGTCCGGCTCCGCCGACTCGTCCGCGCCGCGGGCGTACACGGCAACCGAACGCGACCCGTCGGCCTCGGCCGCATCGACCACGACCTGGATCTCCAGCGAGCCCTGCTCGGGGATCACCAGCGGTGCCTCCAGGGCGAGTTCCGCGAGCAGGCCGCAGCCGACCTCGTCCCCGGCCCGAATCGCCAGTTCCACGAACGCCGTAGCCGGCAGCAGTACCGTCCCGGCGACCACGTGATCCCCGAGCCAGGCGTGCGTGGACAGCGACACTCGTCCCGTCGACAGGACTCCCCGCCCGTCACCGAGCCGCACGACCGCCCCGAGCAACGCATGGCGCGCCGGGGCCTGGCCGAGGCCGCGCGCGTCACCTTGGGACGCGGAACGGACCGACCAATACCGCCGACGCCGGAAGGCGTAGGTCGGCAACTCGACGTCCCGAGCCGTGTGTTCGCCCACGAGCGGTGTCCAGTCGATGGTGAGCCCGTTGACGTGCGCCTCCGCGAGCGCCGTGGTGAAGCGCTCCGCGCCGCCTTCAGCCCGCCGCAACGTTGCCAGCACCACCGCTTCGGCGTCGGCGGCTTCGATGGTGCTCTCGATGGGCGTGGTCAGCACCGGGTGGGCGCTCACCTCGACGAAGGCGTCGAACCCCTGGGCCAGCAGGAGCCGCACGGTCTCCTCGAAACGCACCGTGCGCCGCAGGTTGGCGTACCAGTA
>NZ_JBSHGZ010000068.1:0-20733 GCF_053618075.1 Embleya sp. NPDC055664 | reverse complement strand
ACGCCGTCGCGTTCGTCCCGTTCCTGTGCCTGGCCGTGACCATGATGCTCGGCGCACTCCTCGGCCCACCCGGAGCCACCGAACGCCGACGCGCCCGGGGCACCGCCGCAGTCGTCGCGATCATCGCCCTGATCGCCTGGAACTTCCTCTACTTCTACCCGATCCTCGCCGGCGAGACGATCGGCCGAAGCGCGTGGCTGGACCGCCTGTGGTTCGGCACCTGGATCTGAGCCGGCGAAGTAGCGCCGTCAGCGGGCCCCTTCGACATGGGCCGCCAGATTGGCCAGTGAGGAGGCGATCCCGGCCTCGTGTACCGCCTGATCGATCCCGGCCGGCACATCCGTGGCGGTGACGGTCACCTCGGTCCCCGCACCGGCGGCAGCGAGGTGCCAGGTCATCGTCATGGTTCCCGCGTACGCCGGATCGTCGGCCTCGAACACCGCCCGCTGCACCACACGTTCCGACGGCACCAGGTCGGCGAACGCGACGTCGACGACATCCGTCGCATCCGAGGTCTTGCCGGGGCCGTCGGTGGCGTCGAGGTAGGTGAGGACCATCCGAAACCCCCCACCGGGCCGGGGATCCCACCGCTCGATCCGCCCGCGCATACCGCTCGGCGGCAACCACGCCTCGAGGGATTCCCGGTCGAGGAGGGCACGATAGACGGCCGCCGGCGCCGCCGCGATCACCCGACTGACCCGATCGATCCTGTCCATGGCCCGAGTCCAAAGTTGCCGACCCGGCAGAGCATCCGGGCGATCACAACAGGCGGGTGGCGCGTAGGAGATTCCATACGGCCGTCACCCGGAAGCGGTCCTGGAAGGCCACGTACTCGGGTTCGCGCACGTGCGGGGCCCACTTGAGTTTGAAGGCTTCCTGGGTCCGCGCCGGGTACAGTTCGCGCCCACGCTTGGTCCCCTGTCGAAGCATCCACGCGAACAGGGGGGACGCGCTGGGGGGTTCGTGCTCGTCCGCGAGTCCGACGAACGGCGCGAGCCCGAGGTGGAGCCAGCCCGCGCCCTCCTCGGTGAAGGTGTTCAACGCCGTGAGGGTGATCAGTTCGTGGGTGCCGACGGGCGCCTGGGGGCGGCGGCGCGACAGGTCGCACAACCACCCCGGTCGACTTCCCCACGCGGGCGCGTACGTGATGTAGGCGACGACTTCCCCACGGTGTCGGGCCAGGAACGTACGGCGCAACCTCCGGCCGATTCCGCCGTGTTCGCCGACCATGAAGGACAGTTGCCGAACGAGTCGGCCCTTCTCGCGCAGCCACTCGCGGTCGATCCGCTCCAGGGTGTGTCGGTCGGGCACGTCGTCGGATCCCACCTCCGTGACGACGACCCCCTCCCGTCGGGCCCGGGAGACATTCTGCCGGACCTTGGCGAGGGGTTTGCCGCGCAGCGTGAAGCGGGACAGGTCGATGCCGTACGCGACGCCGAGTTGGTTCACCGCGAAGCCGCGGTCGGCGTAGAGCGCGATGTCGTGCGAGCGCAGCTGAACCGCGGTCAGCACCCTGCGCCGGCCGGGGCCGCGGTCGAGCGTGCGCAGGTATTCGTCGAGCAGCGCCCCTCGGTGCGCGGGCGCCGCAAAGGGTCCAGCGAACTGGAGGTGGTGGCGCCGCCCCGGCAAAAACGCGACGAGCCCCGGGACGCCGCTCCCGTAGTGGTGCCGCGTCCCGGCGTTGACCGCCAGGAAGGCACTCGGATGGTCGGCGTGCGCACGCAACATCCCGATCGGGTTCTGCCCGTCCGCCATGGCAACCGCGACCCCGGTCGCCGCCCCGGCGCCGCCGAGCGCGGACCCTCGGCTTCCGCCGGCCACGCCCCGCTGTACCGGCACCACGCCGCTGTCGCCGTCGCCGCCCTTCCCGTTCCCGCGATGCCGGTCGTTCCGGACGGAAGGCGGCTCTTCTGTGCCGAAGGTCATGGCTTCCCCAAGCTGAGGCGGTCGTGTCGCAGGGTCAAACGAGCCGTCCGGAGGTGCTGACACGCCTTCACCGCGAAAAGGCCGGGAGGTTCACTCGTTCCACGTCGCGTACGGGGCGACTTGGCGCAGGCGGACGCGCTCGGCGCGGCAGACCCGAGCAGTGACGGTGGGCGGGCCCCGAAAGGAACCCGCCCACCGCTACGACGTCGACCGTGGACCCGTGTCGGCTACGGCCGGTTCTCGACGGTGACCGACTCGGCGTCCGCGTGCACCACGAGATGGTGCCGCGTGTCCGGTTGGTCGGACAACCAGGCGATCCGGTTCTCCACGTCCACGACGACCCGGGCGGGATGTTCGCCGTGGGCCCGGGCCACGTGTTCGCGCATCGCCACCTCCTCCGCGTGCAGTCGGGCCGGGGCGCCGGCGGGCAGACCGTAGACGTAGGCCAGTCCGCCGGTGGGCCAGTCGGCCGTCTCCAGGACCGCCCGATCCAGTCGGCTTGCGCCGTCCACGACCTGGGACAGGCTCATCTTCGGCGCGGGTCGGCGTTCCAGGAGGAAGGCCCGCCGATCGGCGCCGGATTGCAGTTCCAGCACACTCGGCGGGGACACCATGCTGACGTTGCGGAACGCGGCGCACAGCCGATCCCCCGCCAGCACCTGGAAGTCGACGAACAGCAGATCGCCCTCGGATCCGCCCGGTCGGGCCTCCACGCGCAGTTGCCCCTCGGTGGGGAACGGGGCGAAGAGGTCCATGCGGACCAGGCCGTGCGGATACGGCACCACATTGGGCCCGACCTGCGGGTACGGCAGCCAGAACACCCGATCGGCGATGATGTGCGTCGCCGCGTCGAGCAGCCCGGGATGGGTGAACGTGCCGGGGACGGAACCCCGTTGCGCGTCCAGGATCCCGAAGGCGCCACCGCTGCCGTAGCCGACCTCGGTGAGGTAGCGGAAGGCCGGGCCGTGTGGCAACCGATGTGTGAGGTACGGCAGTTCGGCCGGCTGCGCATCCGCCAGCGGTGGCAGCGGAGCCGGCATTTCGGGCCGGTCGAACGTGATCGTCGCCTCGGCGACGAGTTCGAACCTGGACAGCGCCTCGTTCCGGGCCGGCCGCCACATCAGCAGGCTGACGTGCACGTCCCGGCCCCGATCGGCCATCGGCTCGACCCGGGTGAGCAGCCGGGTGGGGCTCACCACCGGGATCCAGCGCTGGAGGCGCAACTCCCGCAGGCCGGTGGCCCGCAGGCCGGTGTACGTACTCGCCGCCTGGAACAGGTGATCCACCGTGCACATCATCGGCAACACCGGCAATGTCCAGGTGGGACAGTGGTCCAGCACCCACGGATCGGCATCGGGACTGACCACGAACTCGCGTTCGGCCGGGCCCGGTTGCGGCTCCGGGACGAGCGCCGCGACCTCGGCGACCGGCTGGACCGGCTGGACCGGCTCGATCGGCGGGGCCGGCGGGATCGACGGCGTCGGCAGGGTCGGAGCGGCCGAGGCAACCGGAGCAACCGGTCCCGCCGAGTCCGCCACCAAGGCCTCCGTTTCCGCTCCATACGACTGTTGGAACGCGCCGGCGACTTCCAACAACGCCCGGGTCGCCTGCCGCTGAACCTCCAGGAACAGCAGGTGATTCTCATGCCGGGTGTTCATGAAATGCACATGCGACCTGCCGACGGCCCGCTGATGCGCACTGAGCGCGGTCGGCACCAGAGTCTCCTCGACCGAACCCACCGGCACGGACACCGGAACGGGAGCCGGAGCGGGAGCCGGAGCCGGAGCAGGAGCCACAACCGAACCAGGAGCGGGCCCCGGAGCCGCCACCGGCACGGCCACCGCAGCCGGAGCCGCCGCCGGGCCCGCACCTCCGCCGATCTCCGCCGCCGGCACCGCCCGAGCCGCGGGCAGCGTCACGAGTTCCCGCGCCGGCCGCGCGTCCTGAAGCCGAAGCACGGTCCTGAGGTCGAAGAACGCGATGCTGGACAACCGCCTGGCAGGCGTCGGCCCCTCCGCCCTTCGTCCCAGGGTCGCCACACCCGTCGCCGCCGGAGCCGTATCCCCGGCGCTCAGCAGGAGTTCGGCCGGAGGCGCACCCAGCGGGGCCACGGTCACCTTCGCCCTCGCCAACTCCGCCCGCGGAAACGCCTGTGCCCCCACGGCCGGCACGGTGCGGTGATACAGCGCCACCGCGGCGCACGCCACACTCAACAGCCCGGCCGCGCAGTGCGGACGACCGAACAGGCCGGAGGGATCCAGCCGGTCCGGCCGATCCGCCGGCGCCGACGAAGGATCGAGGTCGCCGACCACCAGGTCGACGGCGCCCGCTCCCGCATCGGCGCCGGCCTCGTTCTCGTCCTGCGGATCGATCAGGGCAAGGATGGGGTCGCCGTCCCGGCGCGCGTGGTCGAGCCGCTTGAGGGCCAGCACCACCGCCGCGTTCCCCTCGGCTCCGGGGAGCCCGAGATCGCGGACGACCGACCGATGCACCACCGTCGAGGCGAGGTCGACCGCGCCCACGAGCGCCGCGTCGCTCGCTCCGCTGCCGATCGCGTCGACCGCGAGGTCGAGCGCCCGGATCCCGGATGCCTCCTCCGCGCAGACCGCGACACTGGCGTCGGTC
Source organism: Embleya sp. NPDC055664 (assembly GCF_053618075.1). Classification (NCBI taxonomy): domain Bacteria; kingdom Bacillati; phylum Actinomycetota; class Actinomycetes; order Kitasatosporales; family Streptomycetaceae; genus Embleya; species Embleya sp. NPDC055664. The sequence continues at coordinate 16,182 of NZ_JBSHGZ010000068.1, read as the reverse complement.
AGCCGAAGTTGCGCACTGATCCGGTTGGCGGCGATGTTGCCCAGGCCCCCGAGGGACCACGGCGGACAGTTCAACGGATCGGCGACCCGCTCCTCGGAGGATGCCGCGGCCGCCGCCGAGCGGCGCGCGTCCACGGTCGTACGGTTGTGCCAGACGGAGAACTCGGCGTGCACGGTCGCACTGCCGACACCCACGAGCACCATGGTGCGCTCGTCGGGCAGGGTCAGCGCGCGGGCGGCATCGCGCGCGGCCTCCAGGACCAGCAGGTGTTCCCCGGAGGTCTGCAGCATGTCGTTGGGCGGCATGCGCAGGCCGTCCACGCGCAGTTCCACCGTGCGCGGCGGCCGCAACCTCGGCTCACCGGTCAGCAGCGCCTCGACGAAGTCGCCGGTGGTGTCGCCGTCCCCGACGCGGGCGCCGAGGCCGACGATCGCCACTTGGTGCCGGCGGCGCGCGGCGGGGCCGGGCACGGCCACGCCGGGGAAGGAGGTCGCCGCCCGGTCGGCGGTGTCCCAGGCATCCACGACCAAGTGCGCATTGACCCCGCCGAACCCGAAGCCGCTGACCGCGGCCCGCCGCAGCCCCCGCCATTCCTCCGGCCCGGCCAGTGGCCGCAGCGGTGTGCCGCGCAGGGCCTCGTTGGCGTCGTCGGCACCGACGGTCGGCGGCAGTGTGCCGTGTTCCATCGCGCCCAGCACCTTGAGCAGCGCGGCCCCGGACGCGGCGGTGAGCGGATGGCCGAGGTTGCCCTTGACCGACCCGATCGGCAGATCCGTACGCTCCGCGAAGATCCGGGCCGCGCAGCCCAGTTCCACGGTGTCGCCGACCGCCGTGCCGGTGGCGTGGCACTCCAGCAGCGACACCGTCTTGGGGTCGATCCCCGCGGCCCGATAGGCCAGACTCATCGCGCGTTGTTGCTGACCGCCGTCCGGGACGAGCATGCCGCCCCGACCGCCGTCGTTGGTCGCCCCGATCCCACGGATCACGCCCAGCACGGGTACATCCGCGGCCAGCGCGTCCTCCAGCCGCATCAGGGCGACCATCGCGGTGCCCTCGGCGGGCACGAGGCCGTCGGCCTCCCGGTGGAAGGGCCGCGACCGCGCACTGGGGCTCAGTGCCCCGAGCCGGCCCATGCCGTGGCTGATGATCTCGGGCGCGCCGCCGTTCAGCGCCCCGGCGACCATCAGGTCCGCCTGCCGGAAGTGCAGCTTCCGGCAGGCGAGTTCGATCGCGTACAGCGCGGAGGCGCAGGCCGCCTCCAGGACCACCGCGCCGGCCCGCAGCCCGAAGGCCTGGGCCACGAGCTGCGCCGGCAGGCCGAAGCAGAATCGGCTCATCGGGATCGGCGAATGCCGGTCGTGCCGGGGCCACTCGGCCCGGACCTCGGCCGGCTGCGACCGCAGCCAGACGTCCTCGGCGTACGCGACCATCGACGTGGTCGGGCACGAGATGTTGCCCAGGACCAGGCCCGTGCGTCGGTGCAGCCCGAGCCGGTCGACCTCGGCGAGCGCCTGCCGGGTCGCGTGCACGACCCAGCGCACGGTCGGGTCCAGGCCCTTGATCTGCTCGGCGTCGATGGCCAGGCCGTACGGGTCGAAGCGCTCCTCGAACCCGGTGACGTGGCCGAACACCGTGCTCGCCGGGTCGGCCCCGCTCCACTCGGGCCCCGCCGTCGGGCGCCCGATGGAGAACGGGGTCAGCCGTACCGCGCCCGAGACCACGGTCTCCCACAATTCGGCGGGCGTGTGTGCTCCGGGCAGGACGCAGCCGCGTCCCACGATGGCGATTGCGGGGAAGTCCATGCCCCTCACGCGTCCGTCGAGATCAGCGCGGGCCGGGTCGCGGTGGACAGGTCCGGACGGTAGATCATCTCCACGCCGCCGAGCACGGCCAGGACCCGTTCCACGCCGTCCTGTTCGAAGGTGAGCCAGATGTCGCAGACCGCGTCGTCGGTGCCCTGCTTGACGCTGCGCACGGTGCACTTCACCGGTGTCGTCACGGCACCGGTCGACACCACGCGCACCTCACGGATGCCCATCGGCAACGACTGCACGCTGGCCGAGGACAGCACCCACAGGCAGGCCGCCTGGAGTGCGCCGTCCATCACGAGCGGGTCGGTCCGCCAGGTGTCCTGCGCCCAGCCGAGGTGCCGCGCCCCGATCAGGTCGCACGTCGCCCCGGTGGAATTCAGCCCGGTGATCGTGTCGATGGCGTGGAAGCTCGGGCCGTGGAAGAGCATCGCTCCGTCGTAGACGGCGCTGCCCGGGTGTACCTCGAAGTTCTCGTCGACGGGCTCCGCGGCCGGGGCGGTCAGCTTCGCCGCCTCGCCCGGACCTGCGAGGGCCGAGTAGTGCAGCGCGCCGTCGGGGCTCTTGAGTTCCAGGCGCAGCGTGGTGTCGGGGTGGGTGCCGTCGGGACGCACGTGCACCCGCAGTCGGGTCTCCTCCGTCCCGAACTTCTCCAGCGCGATGGTGCGCAGTACGCGCAGGTCGCGGACCAGGAGGGAACCGTTGTCCGGCAGCGCCTCGCGCGCGGCGGCGGCGAACCATTCGAGGACCAGCGCCACGGGCACCACGGGGCGTCCCGCGATGCTGTGGTCGATCAGGTACGGGTGGGTGTCGGCGCCGACGACGATCTCGGTGACGTCCGGTTGGTCGGTCGGGTCACCGGCGGGGGTGGCGGCGCCGGCGGCGATCGAGACGCAGGCCGGGCCGGGTTGTTCGAGTTCGGTCATGAACGCCTTGACGCCGGCGGCCTCTTCGAGGAGCGGGACGCCGAGCCGGCGGAAGTGCTCGGCGTGCGCCGGGGACACCATGCCGGCCGCCCACGGGCCCCAGGCGACGGCCTTGACCGTGGTGCCCGGGCGGTGCGCCGCCTCGGTCGCGGTGATCTGCTCCATGGCCTGGTTGGCCGCCGCGTAGTCGCACTGTCCGGCGGTGCCCAGTCGCGCGCTGACCGAGGAGAAGGCGCACACCAGGCGCACCGGGTCGTCGGCGGTCAGGTCGAGGAGGGTACGGAATCCGCGCACCTTCGTGTCGTAGACGGTGGTGAACTGGGCCTCCGTCTTGGCCACGATGTTGCTGTCGGCGATCACGCCGGCGGCGTGGATGACCCCGGTGATCGGGCCCCAGTCGCGGCGTACCTCGGCCAGCGCCTCGGCGACGCGCTCGCGGTCGGTGGCATCGGCGGTGACGTAGCGGGTCTCCGCGCCGGCGACGGCCAGCTCGTCCAAAGTGCTGCGGATCTCGCGGGAGGCGAGCACGCGGCCGGAGGCGACGGCGAGTTCGGCAAGGGTCGGGGTCGCGCCGGTGTGCTCGTCGCGGCGGCTGCCCAGGATCTGACGGATGGCGGTCTCGTCCGCGGCGCCGCGCAGTTCGTCGTCCTCGTCGACGGGGCGGGTCCGGCCCAGGAGCAGGAACTTCGGCCGGTGTGCGCGGGCCAGGGCGAACAGGCAGGACGCGGTGATGCCGCGGGCCCCACCGGTGACCACGACCACGGGGTCCGGCCCGAGGTCGAGCGGCCGGGGCGTGCCCATCGGCTCGGTGCTGCCGCGCAGCAGCGCGCGCGAACCATCGGCGGCCAGCGCGACGTCGGTGACGTCGTCGCCGCGCAGGAGTTCGGTGGCGATGGCCTGGGCGATGTCCTGCGGGACGCGCCCGGCCCGGTCGATGTCGATCGTCTTGATCGAGGCGTGGGCCCATTCGTTCGCGGCGGTACGGGCGAGCGCGGCGATGCCCGCGCAACCCTCGCGACCGCGCACGCCGGAGGTGCCGAACGCGCCGCCGGTGTCCTGGACGACGACCAGTACGCCGCCTCGGCGGTCCATCGCCGAGGCGATGGTGCGCAGGGTCGTGAAGACCTCGCGGGTGGGTGCGTCCGGGTCCTGCTCGGGGTCGATCCCGCGCAGGCCGGCGAGGGAGATCACGGCGGTGGAGTCCTCGGTCACGCGGTCGGTGACGGAGGCTTTGATGCCTTCGCGGCGCAGGGTCTCGGCCAGGCATTCGGCGACGCCGGTGCCGTCGTCGGTGATCAGCAGCGGTTGTTCGCGCAGGCCCTTGAGCGCGGCGCCGGCGGCGGCCTCGACGGGTACGAGGGTGGTGCCGGTGCGCAGGACCGTGAACTGCGGCGCCTCGTGCTTGCTCTGCGCGGGAATCTGCTCCTGCGGACGAGCGGCCGGCGCGGCGGGGGCGGTGACGGGCGCCTGGGGCGGCGCGGGGGTGGCGTCGGGGGTGCGCATCGAGGTGATCTTCTCGGCGATCGCCGCGATCGTACGCAACCGGGCCAGGTCGGCCGGATCCACGTCGGCCTCACCCGGGAAGTGGTCCCGCAACCGGGTCAGGATCTGCACCCGCTTGATCGAGTCCACACCCAGGTCCACCTCCAGATCCATGTCCGGCGTGAGCATCTCGACCGGATAGCCGGTCAACTCCGCCACGATCGCCAACGCCACGTCCGCACCGCTCTCCTGAACCGGAGCCGGGGCGGCGGCCGGCGCGGCGGCCGGCGCGGCGGCCGGAGCGGGAGCCGGCACCAGGGCCTGCGTCCGGGGCCGAGCCTGTGCGCCGGTACCGCCGGGGGTGCGCATCGAGGTGATCTTCTCGGCGATCGCCGCGATCGTACGCAACCGGGCCAGGTCGGCCGGATCCACGTCGGCCTCACCCGGGAAGTGGTCCCGCAACCGGGTCAGGATCTGCACCCGCTTGATCGAGTCCACACCCAGGTCCACCTCCAGATCCATCTCGGGCGTGAGCATCTCGACCGGATAGCCGGTCAACTCCGCCACGATCGCCAACGCCACATCCGCGCCACTCTCCTGAACCGGAGCCGGCGCCGGCGCCGGAACGGCGGCCGGAGCAGGGGCGGGAGCGGCGGCCGGAGCCGGGGCGGGCGCGGCCGCGAGGGCCGGTGCCTGGGTCGGGGCCGGGATCTGCGCCATCGCGGGGGGCGCCTGGACCACACTCTGGTGCGCGACGGGCGCGACCGGCGCGACCGGAGCCGGAGCAACCGGCGCCGCCGGCACGGGCGGCCGGGCCTGGGTGACCGGAGCCGGCGCCTGGTACGCCGTCGGCATCGGCGGCGCGGGGCTGATCTCCAGAGCCGGCGGCCGGGCCTCCAGCGCGCGCGGGCCCGGGGCGATGGGCGCCGGCATCTCGACCGGGGCGTGCGTCGGCGCGGCCGCGGCTCGCGGCTCGGCTCCGGGCCGCCAGGCCATCAGCGCGTCGAGCGAGGTCTTGGCCAGGTCCAGGTAGGAGGCGTGACTGGCCGAGGTCGTGCTCTGGTACGCGCTGTGCGCGTCGCCCGCCTGGCGCTGGACCTCCAGGAACGCGTGCAGCCAGGCGCCGGAGGCGGTCACCGGCGACCAGGTGGACCCGGACGAGGTGACGTCGTGCGTCGTCGGTTCCGCGGCCGGCGGGTCGTAGCGCACCGGCACGGCGGGGGCCGGCTGTACCGGAACGGGCGCCGGTACATAGGCGGGCGCCGGTGCCGGCGCCGGTGCGGCGGCCGCGAACTGTGCAGGAGCCGCAGGGGCAACCGGAGCCGCGGGCGCAGCCGCGACCGGCGGCGCCGCCTGCACCCGAGCCGGCGGAGCCGCCTGCGTGACGGCGAGCGGCGCCGGCGGCATCGGCCGCGCGGCGGCGGCCGGCGGCGCCGGGCTCGTCGTCGCGGCGGCCGGCGGGAACCCGGTGCCCGACTGGTGGACCACGGGCACGGCGGGGGTGCTCTCGCGGTGGCCCACATCGGGGTTGGGACCGGAGATGGGGATGGTCATACCCGTCCTTGTCAGCGATGGCGAAGGAGCGCTCGAGGTGAACGAGGCCCACAGCGGGGCGAAGTCCAGGGGGCGACCGGCGACGGCCAGGGCGCCCAGGACGCGGTGCAGTGCGGTGAGTCCGGATCCCCGGGTCTGGTCCGCGCTCAGCGCGAGGTGGGGCCGGTCCGTGAGGATCCTGCCGACCAGGCCGGTGAGTACGGTGCCCGGGCCGGCCTCGACGAACGTACGGACGCCGTCGTCGTGCATGGCCAGGATCATGTCGGCGAACCGCACGGAGGAGGTCACGTGATCGTGCAGCACGGTGCGGATCGCGGACGCCTCGCCGGGATACGGCCGGGCGTCGGCGTTGCCGTAGACGGCCATGCGCGGCGTCGCGAACTCGTACCGCTCCAGGGTGGGCCGCCACCCGGTGGTCGCGGACTGGAGCAGCGGGCTGTGGAAGGCGCAGGAGACGGCGAGCCGTTGGGTCCTGAGCCCCTGCTCCAGCGCGCGCTTGTCCACCTTGACGATCGCGGATTCCGCGCCCGAGACGACGTGCTGCGTCGGGGAGTTGTAGTTCGCGACCCAGGCTCGGCGGATGCCGCGGACCAAATCGTCGGCCTCCTTCGCGGAGGCGGTGACGGCGAGCATTGCGCCCGACACCTTGCCCGCGTCGCGCAGGAGTTCCCCGCGGGCCCGGGCCAGGGCCATCAGGGTGTCGTCGTCGTAGACGCCGGCCGCGTGCAGCGCGGAGAGTTCGCCGAAGCTGTGCCCCGCCACGCAGTCGGGTTCGAAGCCGACCGCGCCCAGGATCTCCCGCATCGCCAACGCGTGGGCGGCGAGCGCCGGTTGCGCGCATTCGGTGGCCTTGAGCCGTTCGGACTGCGCGCGTTCGCCGGCCTTGTCCACGGCCGGCGGCGGGAAGACGAGGCGGTGCAGCGGGTGTCCGTCGATCTCGAAGCCGGCCAGCCGGTCCCACGCGGCGAGCGCGAGCGGCTGGTGCAGCACGACGTCCATGCCCATTTCGGGGTACTGACTGCCCTGTCCCGGGAACAACAACGCGATCTTGTCGGTCGAGGCGGGACCGCACGCGTAGCGCACACCACCGGGCGTGTGGAAGGCCGCCCGAGCGTCGGCCGCGATCCGGCTCCGCGCGTCGGCCGCCTGGGCCCGGAGGTCGTCCTCGTCGCGAACGACCAGGCACAGCCGGTGCGTCGCCCCGGCGTCGAAGGCGAGTTGGGTGCGGCGCGCCAGGTCGGCCGGCGGCGCGGTGTCCGCGGCCAGCGCGTCCAGCGCCGTGACCAGCGCGGGGCCGGAATCGGCGCTCAGCAGCAGCAGTTCGCTGGGCGCGCTGCGGGTGTACCGCTCGCCCGCCGCGGCGGTTTCCGCCGTGCGGTGCTCTTCGAGGGTGACGTGGAAGTTGGTTCCGCCGAACCCGAAGCTGGAGACCGAGGCCCGCCGCGGGTGGTCGGTGCCGCGGATCCAGGGCCGGGTCCGGGTGCTCAGGTAGAAGGGGCCCTTCTCCAACTCCAGGGAGGGATCGGTACGGTCGGCCTTGATCGTGGGCGGCAGGATCCGGTGGTGCAGGGCCAGGGCGGCCTTGGCCAGTCCGACGGCGCCGGCGGCGGTCCGGGTGTGGCCGATCTGCGACTTCACCGATCCCAGCGCGCAGCGCGCGATGTCGGCCGGGTCGCCCGTGCCGAACACCTCCTGCAGGGCGGTGACTTCGGCGGTGTCGCCGGCCTTGGTACCGGTGCCGTGGGCCTCGATCAGCTCCACCGTCGCGGGGCTGTAGCCCGCGCTGGCGTAGGCCCGGCGCAGCGCGCGGACCTGTCCGGCGACGGCGGGGGCGTAGATCGAGGATCCGCGTCCGTCGGAGGAGGTGCCCACGCCGCGGATCACCGCGTAGATCCGATCGCCGTCGCGTTCGGCGTCGGTCAGGCGCTTGAGCATGACCATGGCCACGGCCTCGCCCAGGAGGGTGCCGTCGGCGTCGGCGGAGAAGGGCCGGCACTCGCCCGACGGGGACAGCGCCGGGGTCTTGCTGAAGCAGGTGAACCCGAAGGCGTCGCACAGCGGGTCCACGCCACCGGTGATCATCATGTCGGCGCGGCCGAGGGTGAGTTCGTCGATGGCGGCACTCATCGCGGACAGCGAGCTGGCGCAGGCCGCGTCGGTGGTGTAGTTGCTGCCGTGCAGGTCGAAGTGGCGGGCGACGCGGCCGGCGATGACGTTGGTGAGCATGCCGGGGAAGGAACTCTCCTTCCATACCGGATACGAGGCGGCGATGGCCTCGCACAGTTCGTCGGCCTTGGCCTCGGGCACGCCGCGCGCGAGCATGACCCGGCGCCAGGTGGGCCGCTGGGACCGGAAGGACATGCGAAAGGCCAGCTCGGTGGGGCTGGCTCCCAGGATGATGCCGGTGCGTTCTCGCATCGTCTCGGACGGGCCGTCGTCGCCGCAGGCGTCGCGCAGGACTCGTTCGGCCGCGACCAGGCTCAGCAGTTGTGCGGTGTCGGTGGCGTCGATCGTGGACGGTGGGGTGCCGAAGGCCAGCGGGTCGAACGCCACCGGCGACATGAACGCCCCGCGCTTGCCGTAGGTCTTGTCGGGGGCGGTGGGGTCGCTCGAATAGTGATCGCTGATGAGCCAGTGGGTGTCCGGCACGTCTCGGATGAGGTCACGGGCGTGGACCACGTCGCGCCAGAACCCGCCGACGTCCGAGGAACCGGGCAGCAGGGTGCTCAGGCCGACGACGGCGATGGGTGGTTGGGAGGGACGGGAACTCTCGGGCACGGGACTCCTTGCCTTATGCGAGTCAGAGGAGTTCATGGGCGTGGACGGTGAACGCCTGGGGGGGCAGGTCGACACCGTGGCTGCGCAGTTGCTGCGCGCGGGTGAGCACCGTCGCGCCTTCCATGAGATTGCGGGCGATCTGCACCACGGACAGGTTCGCGGGATCGGCGAGGAATCCGTCCTTGCGCCAGTCGTTGAACGCGCCGACCGCGGGGCCGCACCAGATCTGGTAGTCGACGCTGCGGTCGGCGACCCCGGTGGTCGCCCAGGTGCTGGACATGCCCAGGTACCAGCGGAACACCAGCGCCATGCGGTGTTTGCCGTCCACGGCCGCGCGGTCGGCCTGCGCGGGTTCCCTGGTGCGCCAGAACTCCTCGGTCTGGGCCCACACCTGCGCCACCGGCTGACGGAACATCTCCCGTTCGAGTCGGGCGATTTGGGCCGGCGGGATGTCCTCCAGCGACTCGTGGTCGCGGTACAGCTGGAAGAGCCTGGAGGCTCGGGCGGCGAACATCGTGCCGCGGCTGAGGACCTGCACCTTCGAGCCCATCTCGAACATGTCCGCGGACGGCGCCATGGCCACGTCCATCGTGTCCGCGGCCTGGAGCATCGTGCGGGCCCGGTCGGAGGTGTCGGCCTCCAGGCTGAGCTGGTTGACCGATCCGGTCACCACGTACGCGGCGCCCATCGCGAACGCGGCGGCGACGGCGTGCGGGGTGCCCAGGCCGCCGGCCGCGCCGATCCTGGTGCGCGGCGTGATGCCGTGTCGGTGGGCGACGGTGTCGCGCAGGGCCAGGATCTGCGGGAGCGCGGTGGACAGCGGCCTGCCGTCGGTGTGCCCGCCGCTGTCGGACTCCACGGTCAGGTCGTCGACCATCGGCACTCGGGCGGCGAGGGCCACCTCGTCGGCGGTCAACAGGCCCTGGGCGAGCAGTTCGTGCAGCAGCTCGGGGGGTGCCGGTGCGAGGAACTGTTCGGCCACCTCGGGCCGCGAGACCTTGGCCATCATCATCCGGGGACGCACGATCCGGCCGTCGGCGCGCATCTGCAGGCCCGCCGCGCAACAGTGCACGAGGGCGCGGGTGACCTTGCTGAACGCCGAGACCGACACGCACCGCACGCCGTGTCGGATGGCGAGGGCGGCGACCTCGTCCTCCCACACGGGCGAGTGCGGGTTGTGGATGATGTTCACCCCCCACGGGGCGTGTTCGGGCAGCCTGTGGCGCAGTTCCTCGATCGCCCGACGCACCGCGTCGATCGGCAGTCCGGCCGCTCCGAAGATGCCGAGCAGGTCGGCGCGCGCCATCGCCTCGACCATGGCGATGCCCGCGATGCCCTGCGCCATCTCACCGGCCACGTAGGGGAATCGCACGCCGTGGTCGGTGGTGAACGAACGATCCCCGAGCCATTCGGGATACAACGGGGAGAGTGTGCCGACGACTTCGCAGCCGTCGACGGGCGCGTCACCCAGGACGGCGCCGGTCACGGAGTCGGACAGGCGCCGAACGATCGTGGCCATGCTCCGCGGTTGGCGAAGCACGGCCAGGAGACCGTCGGCGGTGGGATCCGACACGTCACGACGAGGTGATGCCTGCAGTCCGATGGTCATGAACGGTTTCTCCTGTGGCCTTTCGGAAAGGGTGTCGGACTCGGGTTTCGTCGACCGTCAGAGAATCCCGTGCGTGCCGGCCAGGAGATAGGCCATGTCGACGGTCGTCCGGGAACAGGGTCCGCCCAGGACGCGGCGCGCGTTGCGGTCGTCGAAGACCCGCGTGTGCCGAAAGTACGCGGCGAACCCGGCGTAGCTGTGAAAGCGCTGCTCGGCCGGGGAGAGCCTTTCGGGCAGCTCGGGCCGGAGGACGATGCGGATCGGGGCAAATTTCTCGAAGAGTTCGATGAGCGTCGTGGCGGAGACGTCGTCCGGGTGGACGATGTGGTATGTCTCCGCGTCCGTGGACCGGTGTTCCGCGGCGATGCTCACGATGGCCTTCGCGGCGTCCTCGACGGGGAGGCAGTTCAGCCGCGCGTCGGCCTGGCCCTGCATGTGGATGACCGGCCGCAGACCTCGTGGAATGGAGAGTCCGGCGATGCCCCTTTCGATCGTCGACGCACGCAGCAGCGCGCTGATGGTCTGAAAGGGGTGCGCCGGGAGTCCCGGGGTCGGCGGCCGGTCGGTGAGGAGAATGCTGGGTCGCATGACCAGCGCCGGCATTCCGTTTTCCCGGGCCCATCGGCCGACCAGGGATTCGGCGTCGCACTTGGACCGCTCGTATTCGTTCTCGAAGCCGTAGGCGTCGATCAGGTCGGCTTCGGCGACGGTGCCCGAGCGTCGGGCGCCGGCCACGAACGCGGTGCTGACATGGCAGAACGGCGCGCCGTGTGGGCTCCTTGCGGCGATGTCGAGGAAGTTTTGCGTTCCGTTGACATTCACCGGCCGGATCGCCCGGGCACCGGTGTTGAGATCGATGTTTCCGGCACTGTGGAGGAACATGTCGGCGCGCCGGACGAGTTTTTCCACCCGGTCGTCGGGGAGGCCGAACAGGGGACGCTCGATTTCGATGTCCAGTTCGTCGGCGCGGCGACGAAATTTCCGAATGAAATCCGGTGTCTCGCCCAGTCGACCGAGGGCATGCGAGATTCGGTCGATGGCGCTCGTACTGCTGCGACGCGAGAGCAGCATGACGGAGCAATTCCGATTCACGAGTTCACGAACGAGCCGCAGACCCAGGAAACCGGTGCCTCCGGTCAATACAACCTGCACGGTCTCATTCCTCTTCTCGTGGAACCGATGGCCGGCTATTGCGACGTCGATACTATCCATGCGCGGGCGCTGGAAAAGTCCACGCCCCGGCGCGGGAAGTCAGATTCACCGGTATGGGCTAGTTCCGAGCCGGGGTGTCGATGGGCATATTTGTCCACTCACTCGCCGGCCGGAACCATCCGATTCTTATACATACGATTTATTGCGGTGCGGCGGCCCTGGCGGGCAATAACGAGCTGTGGTCCGTATGCGCGGTACCCTCGCTTGCGGTGCGAACAATTCCGCCGAATATCCGTGGACGCGGCGGACCGTCGCGACAGGATTCGCCCCTGCCCGGCCGCCCGACGCGATGGCGGCCCGGAGTTCGCCATGCCCGCGTCCGAGCCCGTGTTCCCCGCACCCGAGCCCGGTTCACGGGCGTCCTCGCCCATCGCACAGACGACGTCGTCCTGGGAGGACACACAATGCTCGACACCATCCCGGTCCCACCTCCCGAACACGAGACGCCGGATCCGCCCGGCGACCCGTTGGGCCGCCTCGCCGGGCTGTGCGTACGGCACCGCCGCCCGCTCCTGGCCGGCGCGCTGATCGTCCTGCTCCTGGCCGCCGTCGTGGTCGCCGGCGCAAAGGACCGCTGGTCCAACGGCGGTTTCACCGCGACGGGGACCCGGGCCGCGGAGGCCGAGCGGGTCGCCGCCCGATACGGGGCCGACGCCGCGGACCTGGTGTTCTACCTCCGCGCCGACAAGCCGGTGGACGACGCCGAGGTCGCCGAGGCGGGCCGGCGGATCACCGCGCTGGTCGCGGGCCGACCGGGCGTGGACGCGGCGCAGTCCTACTGGACCACCAACTCCCCCCTGTTGCGCTCGCGCGACGGCAAGGGCGCGCTGATCCGCGTCGACCTGGCCGGGAGCGAACGCGACGGCGCGGTCGCCTCGCGCGCCCTGGTCCCCGCCGTGCGCAAGGCGGCGGCCGGTCTGCGAGTCGACGCCACCGGACCCGCGTGGTTGAACGCGCAGGCCACCGACGAGTCCGAACGCGACCTCGAACGCGGGGAGTTGCTGGCGGCGCCGCTGACCATGATCATCCTGTTGCTGGCGTTCGGATCGTTGACCGCGGCGGCGATCCCGCTCGCCATCGGCGCGGTCTCCGTGGCCGGGGCCCTGGCCGTCCTGGCCACACTGACCCTCACGATGCCGATCACCGTGTTCGCGATCAACATCTGCGCGGCACTGGGCTTCGCCCTGTCCGTCGACTACGCCCTGTTCATCGTGACCCGCTATCGCGAGGAACTCTCCCGGGGCGTCGAGTCGCGCCGGGCCATCGTGCTGAGCATGGCCACCGCCGGGCGGGCCGTGCTGTTCTCCGCGGCGACGGTGGCGCTGTGTCTGTCCGCGCTGTTCGTCTTCCCGCTGGAACTGCTGCGCTCGTTGGCGTGGGCATCGATCCTGGTGGTGGGCATCTCCTCGCTGACGTCCCTGCTCGTACTGCCCGCGCTCCTGGCCGTGTTGGGGCCGCGCCTGGATCGACTGGACCCGTTCCGCCGCTTCCGACGCGGGCACGGACGGGTGGGCGGCGGCAGCCCCGCCTGGCGTCGCATCGCCACGCTCGCCACCGCCCGACCGATCCTGTGCGGAGGCACCGCCGCGGCCCTCCTTCTGATCTTGGCGCTGCCCTTCCTGCACGCGCGATTCACCACCATCGACGAGAAGATCCTGCCGACGAGTTCCGAACCGCACCGCGCGGCGCAGCTGTTGCGCAGCGACTTCGTCGACCCGCCCGAGCGGATCATCCCGGTGATCCTGCCCCGGGCGAACGCGGCGACCGACGCCCCGGCGATCGACGCCTACGCCCGACGGTTGTCCGCGCTGCCCCATGTCGCGCACGTGATCGCCGACACCGGCGACTACCGCGCGGGACTCCCCCTTCGGACATCGGAGTTGCCGGCCGCGCAGCCGGAAGAGGCCGCCGCCGACGGTACGACGAGCGTGATCGTCCGCCCGGCCGCGCCGCCGGAGCCGGCCCGCCCCGCCGTCGTGGGCAGCGTGCTGCGCGTGGTCGGCACGCACGACAGCCAGTCGCCCGACACGGTCGCGCTCGTGGACCGGTTGCGCACCCTGCCCGCGCCGCAGCCCCACCTGGTCGCGGGCAAGGCGGCCGAGTTGACCGACACCAAACACACCCTGCGCGAGGCACTCCCCTACGGCGCAGCGATCATGCTGGTCGGCACCCTGGTCATGCTCTTCCTGTTCACCCGCAGCGTTTTGGTGCCGATCAAGGCGGTCGTGATGGGCCTGCTCAGCATGACCGCGAGCCTGGGGGCCATCGTCTACGTCTTCCAGGACGGTCATCTGCGGTGGCTGGTCGGCGACTTCACCACCGACGGCACGCTGGAGACCACGATGCCGCTGCTGACCCTGGCCATCGCCTTCGGCATCTCCGTGGACTACGAGGTCTTCCTCCTCGCCCGCATCAAGGAGGAGTTCGTCCGCACCGGCGACAACACCCGGTCGATCGTCTTCGGAATCGAGCACACGGGTCGACTGTTCACCGCGGCGGCGCTGATCGTCGCCGCCACCATGGTCGCGCTGACCATGTCCCACGTCACCCTGCTCAAGACCGTCGGCGTCGGCCTCGCGGTCGCGGTCGTGGTGGACGCCACCGTCGTCCGCGGCGTGCTGGTACCCGCCCTGATGCGACTCACCGGCCGGGCCAACTGGTGGGCACCGTCGTGGTCGTTGCCGCGACGCCCCCGCGACACCGGCGCGAAGTTGCCCGACGCCCGTACGGAGGCCGGCCCCGAACTCGTCGGCCAAGCGGCCGACTCCGCCGCCGACGGGGTCGACCGACCCGCTGGCTGAACGCCCTCGCCGGTGCCGGGTCGAAACGGCAAATCGTCCGACCCACAAGGCTGTTCGGATATCACGTGCCGGAACTCGGTCCATTACCCGTTCGGGCGATCGTGTTTCCGGCCGAGCTCCCCCGAGGGCATAGAGTTTCCGCGATCGGCCGGCATTCGCCGAACGCAACCGACCCCCGCCTTTTCGCGTAGTTCGCGTAGGACGAATCGAGAATCGCCTGTGGAATCCATCTGCCGCCCGCTCGGCACTCGCTCTCCGCGTCCGGACCTGGTCACCTATACACCGCGACCGCACGCGCCGGTACGGATGTTCACCATCCCCTATGCCGGCGCGGACGCGACGATGTTCGCGCCGTGGGTGGATTATCTGCCGGATTCGGTCGAGGTGACGGCCGTACGACTTCCCGGTCGCGGCGCACGTACGGGCGAGGTGTCACTCACCGATCCGGCGCAATTGAGCGCGATGGTCGCGGAACTCGTGCTCGAATCCGACGACGGCCGGCCGTACGTCTTCTTCGGCCACAGCATCGGCGCGATGATCGCCTTCGACACCGTGCGCGAGCTGCGCCGATGCGGTCACCGGATGCCGTCGTTGCTGGCCCTGTCGGCCGTGCCGCCGCCGCAGGGCGGCGCGTTCGCGCGCGCGTGCCAGCCGATTCTGATCTCGGACCAGCCCTGGCGGCAACTGGGACTGACCGACCTGCTGCCGCCCGAGGTGTTTCGCGACCAGGGCTCGATGGCGGCCTTCGGGCCGCCCATGATGGCCGACCTCCTGTTGGCCCTCCAGCACCGGTACGTCCACGAGGCGCCGTTGGATTGTGTGTTGAGTGTCTTCGGCGCCCGTGACGACACCCTGGTCGCGGTGGAATCACTGTCGAATTGGCAGGAACAAACGACACGGCCGCTGCGACTGCGCACCTATCCCGGCGGCCATCTGTACGTGCACGAGGCATTGCCGAGCCTGCTGACCGATCTCTCCACCGATCTGCGCTCCACCGTCGGCGCCTTCTCCTGAATTTCGCAGCCGATGTCCCCTCATCCACGTGCGGTCGAGTTTTTGGAGTGAACCCGTGATTCGAGACTACGCAGGACGCGTGTGCACGGTGACGGGAGCCGCCTCCGGAATCGGACAGGCACTCGCGTTCGCCCTCGCCGAACACGGCGCGCGGTTGGCCCTCGCCGACGTCGACGCGGAGGGCCTGGACGCAACCGCGCGGCGGGCCGAGGAGTTGGGCGCGAAGCAGGTGCACGTCGACGTGGTCGACGTCGCGCGGCGCGAGCAGGTGCAGGACTGGGCGGACAACACCGCGGAGCGCTTCGGCCAGGTCAACCTGGTGATCAACAACGCCGGGGTGGCGTTGACCGCGAGCGTCGACGAGATGGAGTGGGCCGACTTCGAATGGATCATGGGCGTCAACTTCTGGGGTGTGGCCCACGGCACGAAGTCCTTCCTCCCGCACCTGCGCCGCGCCGATCCGGCGCGCGGCGCCCATCTGGTCAACGTGTCCTCCTCGTTCGGGCTGTTCGGGATGCCCGAGCGCAGCGCCTACTCCGCGACCAAGTACGCCGTGCGGGGCTTCTCCGAGTCCGTACGCAACGAACTGCGCCGTGAGGGCAGCGCGGTCGGGGTGACCACCGCGTATCCCGGCGGGATCAGGACCTCCATCGTGCGCAACTCGCGGGCGGCGCAGAGCACCGACCGGGCCGAGGTCGTGGCGGTGCACGACTCGTTGTCCAGGACCTCGCCGGAGCACGCGGCGCGCGTGATCCTCGGCAGCGTCCGCAAGCGCCGCACCCGCGTGTGCATCGGCCTCGACGCGAAGGTCATGGACCTGGGAACCAGGCTGCTGGGCTCCGCGTTCGAACCGGTCGTACACGCCTCGATCGAACGGGCACGGGCAAAGGTCGTGCGCCAGGCGGCCCCGCGGTCCTGACCCGGCGAAGCCGCACGACCTCCGGTAAAGCACGTCGGGCAGGTCAGAAAGCAAGGAAAACAGCGGGCGACCGTTCCGC
>NZ_JBSHGZ010000067.1:7908-20926 GCF_053618075.1 Embleya sp. NPDC055664 | reverse complement strand
TCCCCCGACCCGGGCACCCGCCCCGACGAAAGCCCCACCCGCAGCCCCACACCGGCGCCGGCCCACCCCACGACCCGGACCAGGCCCGCACCAGCAGGCTCGCAACCACGAGCGCAGCCCCCGTCGGAAGCACTCGACCCACCCCGGAAGGTTCCTCGGCGGACCCGACCGAATCGGGGCTCGGGGGCGTGCGGCCGGGGTCGTACCCTCGTAGGGCCGGGCGAGGTTCGGGTCGGGTTCGGGAAGGTGGGTCGGTGGGCGACGTGCGGTGGGGCGTTGACGAGGTGGCTGGGGCCGAGGTGGCCGGTGTGCGCGAGGCGGCCTACGGGTCCAAGGCGGCCTACGGGTCCGACGTGGCCGGGTTGTTCGGGCCGGGCTCCGTTACCTGGCAGTTGCACGCGGATCCGGTGATGTGGGTGGCCGGGGTGCGGGCGCTTTATCTGCAGGCGTTGCATCCTCGGGCGGTGCGGGCCGTGGTGCAGAACTCGGACTTTCGGAAGGATCCCTGGGGGCGGCTGTTCCGGACGGCGGACTTCGTCGGGGTGACCACCTATGGGACGCGGGCCGAGGCGGAGCGGGCCGGGACTCGGGTGCGGCGGATTCATGCCGGGTTGCGGGCCGTCGACCCCGCCACGGGGGAGAAGTACCGCATAGACGACCCGGAGTTGCTGCGCTGGATACATTGCGCCGAGGTGGGGTCCTACCTCTCCGTGGCCCGGCAGGCCGGGTTCCCGTTCACCGACGCGCTCGCCGATCGCTACGTCGACGAGCAGCGTCGTTCGGCCGAATTGGTCGGGCTCGCCGCGGACGACGTGCCCGGGTCGTCGGCCGACCTCGATCGTTACTTCGACGGGATTCGACCCGAGCTTGCCATGTCGGACGAGGCGCAGGACGTGTTCGACTTCCTGCGGCGACCGCCGGTGCCGTTGATGTTGGTGCTCGGCCGTGAGGTGTTGTGGCGACAGGTCGCCGAGTTGGCGTATGCCGCGTTGCCTGGCTGGGCCAAGGAGCTGTACGGCACACGTGGTCTGCCGTCGGTGGTGGCCCGGCCAGGGCTCAAGGTGCTGCGTCGGGTCGTCGGGGCCGCGACGCCGGTGATTCGTGCGGTGTACCCGTCGCCGCACATCAGAGGGGCGATGGACCGGCTCGGTCCGGAGGTCCAGCCGTCGCCCGACCGGCTGCCGAAGCTCGGTTCCGGCGACTGAGGTTCCCGATTCCCTGATCCCTCGACTCCCTGATCCCTCGACTCCCTGATCTTCCGGAGTCCGCTTCCAGGGCCTGCTTCGCCAGGAATCAGTAAGGCACCCTTTCTTTCTGGGCTTGCTCCCGTCACAATGTCAGACATTGTCAAGTAACCGGGGCAGTCGAAGGGAACCGCACGTGGCGAACGGCTTCTGGGCTCATGCGCAGGCCAATCCGGACCGGCTCGCGCTGGTGGATCCCGATGGCGCCGAGTGGACCGCGGGGGAGTTGGCCGCCGCGTCGAACGGGCTCGTGCACGGTCTGCGGGCGGCCGGGCTGGGGACCGGCGACGTGTTCGCGGCGATCCTGCCGAACTGTGCCGAGTACATCGTGGCCTACATGGCCGCGGCGCAGGCCGGGATGTACCTGGTGCCGGTCAACAATCACCTCGTCGGTCCCGAGATCGCCTGGATCCTCGCCGACAGCGAAGCCAAGGTGCTGATCGGGCACGAGCGCTTCGCGGACACGATCGTGGCCGCGGCCGACGAGGCCCGGGTGCCGGCGGCGGCGAGGTTCGCCGTCGGGGCGGTGCCGGGCTTTCGGGCGTTCGCCGAGCTGAGCGAGGGGCAGTCGGCCGAACCGCCGACCGAGCGCAGCGTGGGCGTGACGATGAACTACACCTCGGGCACCACCGGCCGCCCCCGCGGCGTGCGTCGGCCGCTGTCCGGAGGCTCGCCCGAAGAGGCCCGCTACGGCGGCACGTTGCTGATCTACGGCGTCAAACCGTACGACGACAACGTGCACCTGGTCGGCTCGCCGCTCTACCACACCGCCGTGCTACAACACGCGCAGCAGTCGCTGCACATCGGGCACGCCGTGGTGCTGATGGACAAGTGGCGGCCCGAGGAGATGTTGCGGCTCATCGACCGCTACCGGGTCACCACCACGCACATGGTGCCGACCCAGTTCCACCGGCTCCTGCAACTGCCGGAGGAGACGCGGGCCAAGTACGACGTGTCGTCCCTGCGGCACGCCGTGCACGGCGCCGCGCCCTGCCCCGAGCACGTCAAGCGGGCGATGATCGAGTGGTGGGGGCCGTGCGTCGAGGAGTACTACGCCGCCAGCGAGGGCGGCGGCACGTTCTGCTCCGCGCAGGAGTGGCTGGATCGGCCCGGGACGGTCGGCAAGGCCTGGCCGATCAGCGAGATCGGCATCTTCGACGACGACGGCAATCGGCTGTCGGCCGGCGAGGTCGGCACCGTGTACATGCTCATGCGGGCCGGGGCGTTCAAGTACCACCGCGACGACGCGAAGACCCGCAAGGGCCGGATCGGCGACTGGTTCACCGTCGGCGACGTGGGCCTGCTCGACGAGGACGGCTACCTGTACCTGCGCGACCGCAAGATCGACATGATCATCTCCGGTGGTCAGAACATCTACCCCGCCGAGATCGAGGGCGCGCTGCTGCGGCACCCGGCCGTCGGCGACGCGGCGGTGTTCGGCATCCCGCACGAGGACTGGGGCGAGGAGGTCAAGGCCGTCGTCGAGGCCAACGAGGGCTTCGCGGCCGGTCCCGCCCTGGCCGAGGAATTGCTCGAGTTCTGTGCCGGACAGGTGGCCGGCTACAAGCGGCCCCGGAGCGTGGACTTCGTCGAGACGATGCCGCGCGATCCGAATGGGAAGTTGCAGAAGCGGCGACTCCGGGATCCCTATTGGGAGGGGCGCGAGCGGGCGGTCTGAGCCGATATACGAATACACCGCCCGGGAAATCCCGGGCGGTGTATTCGGCGTCTCGTTTTCGTGCCGCGAACCTTTCGGGTCGTGGCAGCGGCAGTAGCGGGTCTATCCGGAAGCGGAAGGGGAAGCAGCAGGGGAAGCGGGAGCGGAATTGCTTTCCTCCGGTGCCGAAGCGATCGCCAGAGCCCATTGCAGGTCCGGCTTTCCCGTCGGCGTGCGCTGGGTCTGGTCGACCACGCGCATCACCCTGGGCACCTTGTAACCGGCGATCTTGGTCCGGCAGTGCTCCTGGATCGCCGCCAGGCTCGGGGCGCGACCCTCGCGGGGCTGCACGACCACCGCGACCGTCTGGCCCCAGCGCGGGTCCGGGATGCCGACCACGATCGCGTCGTAGACCTCGGGGTGGGCCTTGACCGCGCCCTCGACCTCCTCGGTGAAGATCTTCTCTCCGCCCGAGTTGATCGTCGCCGAGCCGCGGCCGAGCAGGGTGATCCGGCCGTCGCCCTCCAGTCGGGCGTAGTCGCCCGGGACCACGTAGCGGGTGCCGTCGGGGCCGGTGCGGAAGACCTCGGCCGTCTTGACCGGGTCGCCCAGGTAGCCCTGCGGGATGTTGCCCTTGCGGCCCAGGCGGCCGACCACGCCGGCGGGCAGCGGGTTCAGGTCCTCGTCGAGCACGACCGAGTCGGGGACCGCCTTGACCGTGATGCCGCTCTGCTGCTCGGTCTGGCCCTTGACCGCGACGCCGACGCCGTTGGCGCCGGACTCGGAGGCGCCGATCGCGTCGCTGACCACGATCCCCAGGCGCTCCATGAACTCCTCCTTCAGCGACGGCGAGAACAGCGCCGCGCTGGAGGACAGGGCGAACAGGGCGGACAGGTCGTATGCCGCGCGCCCGTCGCGCGGTTCGTCCAGGGCCTCCAGGAGCGGACGGGCCATCGCGTCGCCGGTGATCAGGACGACGTTGACCTTCTCCGCCTCGACCCGCTCCCACACGCTGTGCGCGTCGAACTTGTCGATGAGCACCACACGGTGCCCCTTGGACAGGTTCTGCAGCACCCCCCACTGGGTCGCCCCGTGCATCAGCGGCGCGATCGGGAAGGTGGTCATCTGCCCGTTGCGGCCCTTCTCGACCATCTCCTCGGGCCGCGAGATGCGCTGCCCGTTGGTGGGATCGATGCCGCCGCCGAGGGCGAAGATGACGTCCTCCTGACGCCACACCACACCCTTGGGCAGCCCGGTGGTGCCGCCGGTGAACAGCAGGTACAGGTCGTCGCCGGAGCGCGGGCCGAAGTCGCGGGCGGGGGAGCCGGCCGCCAGCGCGTCCTCGTAGCGCAGCGCGCCCAGGGACTCCGCGGTGACCGGGTCGGCGGCGCCGCTCTCGGTGCCGTCCTCGACCACGAGCAGGTGGCGCAGCGAGGGGACCTTGGGCGCGACCTCGGCGACCCGCCCGGTGAACTGGCGCTGGAAGACCATGGCGACGGGCTTCGCCTGGTCGAGGAGGTAGGCCAGTTCGTCCGCGACATAACGGAAATTCACATTGATGCAGACGGCTCGGATCTTGTAGATCGCGAGCATCGCCTCCGCCCATTCGATGATGTTGAAGGCGTAGACCGCGACATGATCGCCCGGCCGGACCCCGGAGTCCTGAAGGTGGTGGGCGAGGCGATTCGCCCGTTCCTCCAGAAGGGCATATGTACGGCGTTCACCGTTCGCGACGATCGCCTCGCGTTCGGGGTATTCCCCGGCCGCGCGCTCGAAGAGGTCGGCAAGGTTGAATTCCATGGGCGGAGCGTAAGGCGTCGGCCGGTCGATATTCCAGAGGAAATATCGTTTGGATGCCCTCGGGAAACTGTGACGCCCGCGACCGTCGCCAACACTTGACTGTGGCAAAGATATGAGCCGGCGGCGCCGCGCGGGCCGGTCGGGCCCGCCGGTACGGGCCGCCCGAGTCCGCGCCCGCGACCGCCGCGGGCTCAGCGCTTCGCGTACTCCCGCAGCCGCGGTCGCGCGCTCGCCAGGACCAGGACCACGCACACCCCGAGGATCCCGATCGGCACCCACGGCCAGCCGGTCAGCGCGTCGGCGGCGTCGTCCGTGCGGTTCTCGAAGTCGGTGTGCTCCGCCTCCGCGGCCACGGCCAGCGCGGTCTGGTAGTCGTAGAAGTCGAAGGCCAGGTTGCCGCGGCCGACGTTGGTGGCCAGCCCGACGGCGACATCCAGCCGGCCCCCGGCGACCGCCGCCCGCAGTGCCTGATCGTCGCGCCGGAAGGCCTCCAGGCGGGTGGCGACCTGCCGGCTCGGCACGGCCTTGTCGAGTTCGATCGACTTGTCCTTGAAGGCCTGGCCGTACGCCCGGGCGCGTTCGGGCAGGATCACGAACCGGCTCTCGTCCGCGTTCGCCTCCGACGCCGTCGCCCGGGCCCGGGCCAGCGTCAGGAACGGATCGAACGCCTGAGTCTCCGCGTCGCGCAGCCGGGACGCGTGGTCGGTGAACAGGACGGCGGCCGTGCCGGTGAGCGCGGCCACCGCGATGGTCACCGCGGCCAGCCCCGGCACCACCACCCGGCGGAAGCGGCGGGCCCACCAGACCTGGCCGACGACCAGGATCACCACGAGGACCAGGCCGACGAGCCCGATCGCGAGCGCCGCCCAGCGTGCGTGCGTACGGTCCGCGTCCGCGTCGGAGGCCAGCTTCTCGCCGGCGCCGCGGCCGAGCGCGTCGGCGGCCGGCAGCAGTTCGTCGTGCAGGAGGGAGGTGGCGTTCACGAAGTAGTTGAGCGCGACGACCGGCGGGCGGGCGATGGCGCGATTCTCGACCTGATCGTCCTCCAGGCGGGCCTGCGCGACATACGCGTCGTACTTGCCGAGCCCGTCGATCAGCGTCTGCACGGTCCGCGACGAGGCGCCGCCCGCGGCGAGCTTTTGGATGTTCTCGGTGACCGAGGCGCGCCGCTGGCGCATCTGCCGCAGCGCCAGTTGCCGGTTGCCGATCTGCTCGTCGGAGCCGACCAGGAGCACGTTGGCCACCTGCGCGTCCAGATCGGCGAGCGCGAAGTACAGGTCGGCCGCGGCACGCGCGCGGGGGGCCGAGGTGTGCGCGACCTCGTCGAGGCCGGATCTGGCATTTCCGGAGCCGACCGCGATCCCGGCGGCGAGTACGACGATGCCGGTCAGGACCAGCGCCACGAACCCGTACAGCCTCGCCGGCACCGCCCCCATCGGCCGCAGCCCCCGGGGCAGCCGCAGGGGTATTCGGGCCACCGCCCTGTCCGAACTCGGCGCGACCGGCGCGGCCTGCGTTGGCGAGGGCACATACGCGGGGGCCGGGAGTGCAGGCGGGGCAGTCGATGCAGCCATGACAAAACGCTAGGCACAGGCCGCGAAGGCCCAACGGGAAAACGATGGCGCGGACACGAAAATCACGTGAACATCCGTGTGTTCGGGGGCCGTTCGAGGGATGTTCGAGCGGGTCCGACACACCCAGGAAACCCTGCGGGTCCGACGGGTCGTTCGGAATTCCTCGACTCCTCGACTCCTCGGAAGCCCGGCTCCCAGGTGGTGCGATGGGCGACGGGGTGACGGGGCGGGGTGCGGAGGTGCAGGGGGCGCACGGCGTCGTACCGGCTCTGACCGCGCGCAACCCGGAGGCCGCCGCGACGCTCCCGCGCGCCGCCGGCCACGTGACGGCGACCCAGGGGCTGCCCGAGCCGGCCATCGACCCGCCCGACGAGGCCCGCACGCCGGAGTTCGCGAGGCTCCTCGCCGGGTCGCGATCACGGGTTCTCCGGGCCTTTGTGGCTTTCGGGGGCCTTTCGGGGCGCCCTCCCCGGCGCTCCCCCGGCGCGCGCTTCGCGCGGTCGCGCGCCCCGCTCCGAGCGTGCGCATGACTGACGCTTGGTCAGCCCTCGGTTGCGCCCAGTTGTGTCACCCACGCGGATGAACCGCGCGGCGTGTGCCGGCTATGCCCCCCGTTAACCGCTTTGGTGACGGGCGGATTCGCACTGCGAAGGGCTGTTGCGGAGCAGTCTTTGGCATGTAGCGTTGTCCGCGGTTGCAGCAGTAGATGTAGTTCCCTCGCACGTCCAACGCCTGCGGACATCAACAGCCGTGGGCGTTTTTCGCTCCTCACAGCGAGGGCATCCCGGGGTAACGCGGGGAGTGGGACCACTCGACGGTTCGCGACCCGGGCATCACGAGGTGTGGTGTCCGTGGGTTACGTGAAGGAATCAAGACATGGCCACCGGTACGGTCAAGTGGTTCAACGCCGACAAGGGCTACGGCTTCATCTCGCAGGACGACGGCGGCGCTGACGTCTTCGTCCACTTCTCCGCCATCCAGACGAACGGCTACCGTTCGCTGGAGGAGAACCAGCGCGTGGAGTTCGAGGTCACGCAGGGTCAGAAGGGCCCGCAGGCCGAGATGGTTCGCCCGCTCTGAATCGGTCCCGCGGCTCCGGCAACGGACCGCAGACCTAGCAAGGCCCGCGCCCGTGCAGGGTGCGGGCCTTGGGGCTTTTGCGGCGCCGATTCCCGACGGGTACGGTGCCCCGCCCCGCTCGCTGCCGCAGTGGCCCGGCTGCCCGAAGCCGCCCCGCCGCAACCGGCGCGCGTGCGGCGGTGGGTGTGGCCGGCGGCACGGTGGGGGGCCACTAGCATGTCTGTATGGGTTTCCTGCGCCGCCGCCCCCCGTCCGGGCCGGATTTCGACGTTCTCGCCATCCCGTTCGGTGACTGGCCCGGTTCCGTGGTCGTGGCCATGTTGCCCGGGGAAGACGGCAGTTGCCAGGGGATCTTCGTCCGCTACGACCTGCTGGCCAACCGCGGCCCCGCGATGTTGATCGGCAACCTGCCGCCCGGCTCGCCCGCGCGGGAGGAAGGCGTCGGCCGGATCGAGGCCCAACAGCTCGTCGCCGCCCTCGGCCACGAGGAGATGCCGGAGGAGCTGTCCACCGAGGACACCCCGATCATGCTCGGCGACGACCTGCTGATCGTGCGCAAGGTCAAGTACGCCGAGGGTCGGCTCGCCTGCGTGGAGTTCGACCGCAGCGACAACGTCCTGGTGCGCATCGTGACCTGGGATCGCCCGATCACCGACGACGTCTTCCAACTCCTCAAGCCGATCGACGCGGAGACCTTCGGCGGCTGAGGCCGCAGGGTCGCGGGCCGGCGGGATCGCAGGGCTCGCGGGGCGGGCAGCACCGCGCACCGCGAGCCGCCCGCGCTACCGGGTGCCGATCGCCGCGCGCACCGCTCGGCGGACCATCCCGCAGTCGTCGTGCAGCCGGCGCAACAGCCGGCGCTGTTCCTCGCCGACCGGACCCACGTCGTTGAGCCGGATCTCCCGGACCAGCACCAGCATCAGATTGACCAGGAACGCGTCGCGCGCGAGCGAGCCGGACTGCTGGGCGGTCTGGATCAACTGCCGGCGGGTCATCGGATCCCGGGCCAGCAGGGTCCACAACACGGCCAGGTCGTAGCCGGGCAGGTGGTAGCCGGACGACTCCCAGTCGACCAGCGCCGCGCCCTGCGCGGTCAGCAGCACGTTGGACAACACCGCGTCGCCGTGGCAGAACTGCGCGGGCACCCGGCTGAGGCCGCGAAGCAGCTGGGCCAGGTCGCCGGCGTCGCGATCGGTGAGCAGGCCGAGCTTGTGGTACCGGTCGACCCGGGCCGGATAGTCGAACGCGAGCGGGAACGACCCGGGCGGGGGCTTCCACCGGTTCAGGGTGGCGAACGTGTGCAACACCGCGCGTACGTCGGCCCGGGCCAGTGCGGTGCCCGGATGACGCTCGTTGGCCGCCGGTCGGCCGGCCACGTGTTCCATCACCAGGATGCGCCGCTCGGGATCGGCGGCGATCAGCCTGGGCACCCGCACCGGCGGCCGTTGGCGGGTGAAGGTGCGATACGCGTTGACCTCGTGCCGGAAACGCTGAAGCCAGTGCGGCGAGGGGTCGGTCAGGTACTTCACCACGACCGGGCCGCGCGCGACCGATCCGGACAGCAGCAACGAGCGCGGCGTGCGCCGCAGTACCGCTCCTGCGGTGAAGCCGGGACACACCCGCGCGGCGAGCGCGGCGACCGCCTCCGGACCCGGACCCTGTTGCGGCATGCGAGGTACTCCCGGGCCCGCTCCACCGGCGGCCACGGCCGCGCCGGTCGCGACCGCGGCGTTCGCCGAGATCGCCGTGTTCGACGCCGCCACCGTGCCGGCGGGTGCCGAACCACCGGTGGGCATACGCCTGTTCGGCCCGGGAATGCCCGGTCGTGAGGCGGCGGATCCTGGGGTGGTCGAGCGGCCCGGGGTGGTGGACGTCGTGGATGACATGTAAACCTTCCTGCGCTGCCGAGGGGCGGACCCGGCCGCGCGACGGGTGGGGGCCCACGTGCCGGATCCACCATCCACAACACTCCCGAATCCGGGTGGTGATCCACGTGGCGCACCCTGGCGAACCCTGGCGAATCGGAGCCGGCTGCTCCGGACCCGGCTAGCCTCGGTCCGGCAGGCGGCCTCCCGAGGACGCTTTCGAGCCACGGTCCCCACATCAACGGGCGGTTTGCAATGCGCCGGGAACCCAACACCAAACTGGTGGACCTCTTCGCCCTGACCGGGTGGTCCAAGGGCGAACTCGCCCGACTCGTCAACCGGCGGGCCGCCGCGATGGGCCATCCCCAGCTTGCCACGGACACCTCGAGGGTCCGGCGCTGGCTGGAGGACGGCGAGCGTCCGCGCGACCCGGTTCCCCGGGTCCTGGCCGCGCTTTTCACCGAGCGGCTCGGGCGTGTCGTCACCTCCGAGGACCTCGGCCTCACCGGCCGCCCCCGGCACAACGCGCAGGTCGTCCAGGAGGACCTGCCGTGGAGCACGGACCGTACGGTGACCGCGCTGACCGAGTTCACCGGCATGGACCTGATGCTCAACCGGCACGGCTTCACCGGCGGCGGGTTCGCGCTGGTCGCCGGTCCGGCGCTGGTGGCCAACTTCGATCGTTGGCTCAGCCCGGGGCTCGGGGTGCCCAACCCGCGCGGCGCGCCCGCCGATCCGGTGTCCTACGGCCTCGCGGACGCCGGCCCGATCGGCGCCGAGGAGGTCACCGCGCTGGAGAACGCGGTCACGGTCTTTCGCACCTGGGACGCGGATCGCGGCGGCGGACTGCAACGCAAGGCGGTGATCGGCCAGTTGAACGAGGTCGGCAATCTGCTGACCTATCCCAACCCGCTGCCGGTCACCCGCCGACTGTGGCACGTGGCGGCCAACCTCGCCGCGCTGGCCGGCTGGATGTCGCACGACGTGGGGCTCGACCCCACCGCGCAGAACTACTTCGTGATCGCGGCGCACGCGGCCCGGGAGGCGGGCGATCTCCCACGCGCGGCCGAGGCGTTGTCGCGCGCGGCGCGGCAGATGGTGCACCTGGAGCGCCCGGCCGACGCGCTCGCGCTGATCGAACTGGCGCAGCGTACGGCGGGCGATCGGGCGGGCGCGACCACCCGCGCGATGTTCCACACCGTGGAGGCGTGGGCGCAGGCCGCGCTCGGCCGGGCCGCGGACTGTCGGCGCACGCTGGGTCGGGCCGAGGCGGAGTTCGGCCGGTCGCGCCCGGAGCAGGATCCGGACTGGGTGGCCTTCTTCGATGCGGCCGACCTGCACGGCATGCAGGCTCTGGTGTACCGCACGCTGGCCGAGGTGGACCCGACGGCGGCCGGACGCGCACAGGAACACGCGGAGAAGGCACTGGAGCTGCGCACCAGGGGGCACGAGCGGGCGAAGACCTTCGACCTGATCTCGCTGGCCTCGGCATGCCTTCTGGACGGCCAACCGGACCGGGGCGCGCACCACGCCCGGCTCGCGGTCCGCGCGGCCGGCGAGGTCAGCTCCAAGCGCACCTGGGACCGCTTGGAGGTGCTGCGCAAACTCACCGACCGCTACCGCGACGTCCCCGAGGTACACGCGCTCCGCCGAGAACTCGCCGAGGGCACCTGAACGCCACCCACCACCGCCCGGCCGGCCACCGATCGGGCGACCGCCCTCGAACGGTCATCCGACACCACCCGACGAGCCGCCACCGGACGCTCGACCGCCCCCACGACCGACCGACACCGCACGCCTGCCCGCCCGCCGCAACGGTCGACCCTCACCGCACGCACATCGCCATCACGCAGGCGTCGTCCTCGTACCGGGTGTGCCCCAGCCGACTGAGCACCACGTCCACGCACGTCCGCGCGCTCGCCCCGAGCACCAGCGGCCCCAGGCCCAGGAGCGCGCGGACCGCCTCCTCCGTACCGCGCCCACGGCGCTCGACCAGCCCGTCGGTGAAGATCAACAACACGTCTCCGGACCGGAGTTCGACCCGGTCCTCGACGAACTCCGGCTCGTCCAACGCACCGAGCAACACCCCGAACGGCGCCGCCAGCGCTCGCCCGGCCCCCTCCCGGTACAGCAGCGGCGGCGGATGCCCGCCCTGCGCCCACGTCAACACCCGCGTCGCCGGCGCGAATCGGGCACACACGGCGGTGGCCACCTTGTCCGCGGGCAGCGTATGCACCACGATCCGATTCAGCGCCGCCAGCATCGCGGCGGGCCCCGCCCCGGTCATCGCCACCCCCTGGAGCGCCCCGCGCAGCGTGGTCATCCCGGACGCCGCCGCGACCCCGTGCCCGGACATGTCGCCGACCGCGAGCAGCACGTCCCCGTCCGGCAGCGCGAGCGCGTCGTACCAGTCGCCGCCCACCTTCGAGTCCTGCTCGGCGGGAAAGTAGCGGGTGGCCACCTCGATCCCGGGCAACTCGATCGGCCGGGTCCACCACGGCATCACCACCCGCTGCAACTCGGCGGCGATGCGATGCTCCGAGCGCAACAGTCGCCGCTGGGCCAGCAGTTGCGCCCGCGTCTCGGTCAACGCCTGCTGGGTGCGTCGGAGTTCGGTGATGTCGCGCAGCAGTGCCCAGATCGCGTGCGGGGTGCCGTCGGCGTCGAGGACCGGCTCGCCGACGAACTGCACGGACACCCGGGTGCCGTCGCGGCGCACGATCCGGAACTCGCCCTCGACACCGTTCGCCTGTTCGAGCAGTTCACGCACCAGGTCGGCGACGAACGCCCGGTCCTCGGCCGCCGCGTGCTCGGCCAACGCGGCCAGCGGCAGCGGTCCGAGCGCCCGGTCCCGGTCGAACAGCGCGTACATCTCCGCCGACCAGCGCACGTCGTCGCGATCGAGATGCCATTCGGCGCTGGCCACCGGACCCGAGCCGGGCGCGGCCTCGCGCGGCGCGCAGGTCCCGCGCTGCTCGGGCAGCAGACCGCTCGGATCCGGCTCGACGAACAACCGGCGCAGGTGCCGCCAGGGCAGCGCGGCGTGCTCGACGTCGTCGACCGTGAAGGGCGTCAAGGTGGTGGAAGCGGTGAAGGGCGCCGCCGGCCCGACATCGGACGGCCGCATCGCGCTGCGCGCCGGCGTACAGGCCGCGAGCCCCGGATCGTCCGCCTGCCGGTGCTCGGGGTCGTCGATGTCCAGACTCAGCCGGGCCAGGTACTCCGCCGCCCGACCGAGGCTGCACGCGAGCAGATCGCACAGCAGGTCGCGCCGATACGCCTCGTCGCCGGCCGCGGGATCCTCACCCGCGAGGATCGGGCCCGACAGGCCGCCCGGTCCCGCGCCGGGACCGAATTCGCGCCGCAGGGCGTCGAGTTCGGCCCGCATCCGGCCGATGTGCGCACGCCACTGGGACCGATCCGCCACGGCGGCTGCGTCCACGGGGTGTTCGGGCCGTTCGCGCATCCGCTCGCGCTCCTCCGGACATGACCTGGCAGGGGTGCAATGAACTGTCGCACATCAAAGGCCCGGACGCGGATGAAACCACGGTAACCGGCATGCTTGTGGCGGATTGCCCATTTCGGCTGTCCGGAGATGGCGAAAGGGGCTCGATCGCGACCACGATCGAGCCCCCTGCGGGCCACGCGAGCAGAACCGGACACCCCACCCGACCGGATTTGAACAGCGGCGGGGGGGCCCCGCGGGGGGCGGCCCCCCGCACCCGGGCCCGGGGGGGGCCCCCCCCCCCCGCGGTTAAGGCCCAATAGGAGACCCCGGTAGGGTTTTGAGACACCAAG
>NZ_JBSHGZ010000067.1:0-7898 GCF_053618075.1 Embleya sp. NPDC055664 | reverse complement strand
CCCGCCACCACGATCCCCCCCCCGGGGGCCCCCCCCACACCCCCCGCCCCCCCCCCCCCCCGTTTTTTCACCGGGGGGGCCGCCCCCGGGGGGGCCCCCACGCCGAGCACCGGTCCGCGGCGTCGACCCCGCCGCCGCGAGGATCAGCCCAATTCGTTCCCCAGGATCGAGATGAACGACACCATGTCGCCCGGATACCCGCCCAGGTTGTGCGTCAACGCCAACTTGCGCCCGTCCGCCGGGATCCGCCGCTCCGCCGGCGCCGCGCCCCGCAGTTGCAGCCACGCCTCGAACATCATCCGCAGCCCGGACGCGCCCACCGGGTGCCCGAAGCTCTTCAGCCCGCCGTCCGGGTTGACCGGCAGTCGACCGTCCAGGTCGAACGCGCCGGCCAGCACGTCCTTCCACGCGGTGCCACGATCGGCGAACCGCAGGTCCTCCATCAGGACCAGCTCGGTCGGCGTGAAGCAGTCGTGCACCTCGGCCATCGCCAACTCCTCGCGCGGATTGGTGATCCCGGCCTGGCGGTACGCGTCCTCGGCGCAGGCGGCGATCTCCCGGAACGTGGTGTAGTCGTACTCCGGGTCGATCACCCCCGAGCCGTTGCCCGCCACCAGGGACAGCGCCTTGATGTACAGCGGCTTGTCCGTGTACAGGTGCGCGTCCTCGGCCCGGACCACGATCGCCGCCGCCGCACCGTCCGCGACGCCCGCGCAGTCGAACACGCCCAGCTGCCCGGCGAGTTTGGGCATCGCAGAGATCTTCTCGGCGGCGATCTCCTTGCGGAACTGCGCGCGTGGGTTGCGCGCGCCGTTGTAGTGGTTCTTCGCCGCGATGTGCGAGAGCACCTCGCGCATCTCCGCCTCGGAGACCCCGTACTTCTCGCCGTACGCGGGCACCACCATCGAGAACATGGCCGCCGCGGTGAGGGTGCGTGCGGTGCCGTCGCCGGGGATCGGGAAGGCGTTCAGGCCCTGGAACCCGCCGTCCTTGACCTTCTCGACGCCCACCGCCATGGCCACGTCGTACGCTCCCGACGCGACCGCGTAGGCGGCCTGGCGCAGCGCGTCCGACCCGGTCGCGCACATGTTCTCCACGCGCGTGACCGGCTTGCCCTGGAGCTGCAACGGCTTGGCCAGGGTCAGCCCGGACATGCCCGACTGCGCGGTGCCCAGCCAGTACGCGTCGACCTGCTCCTTGCCCACGCCCGCGTCGGCGAACGCCTCGGCGGTCGCCTCGATCAGCAGGTCGTCGGTGCCCCGGTCCCAGTGCTCGACGAAGGGTGTGCAGCCCATCCCGACGATGGCGACGCGGTCCTTGATGCCGTGCGATCCCATGCCTATGCCTCCTCGGCGGCTCGGGCGGTCCGCATGGGGCGGGCCTTCCAGAAGTAGTTGTGGATCCCGTCGGCGGTGCCCAGCCGGCGGAAGGTCGGCTCGACCCGGTCCCCGATGGCGACCTCGCTCGCGTCCATGTCGGTCAACTCGATCGGCAGCCGGCCGCCGTTGTCGAAGTCCACGACGGCGAACACGACGGGCGGGCTGGGGGAGTAGGCCATCCGGTCCACGGTGAACGTCTTGACCGTGCCGAGCACATCGGCGGTGGGCACCGGCTCCATGTCGTCCACGTTGCCACCGGTCATCGACACCCGCTGCGGCGGCAGGTGCACCGCGCCGCTCTCCCGGTCCCGGGCGCCGACGAAGCCGTACTTCCAGTCCACCGAGCGCACCGCGGCCGAGGACGAGGTACGCGCGGGCTCGGGGCGGCGCGGCGGCTCGACCGGCAGCAGCCCGCGCCAGGCCAGGTACTTCCCGTACGGCAGCGGCGCGCCGCCGGCGATCTGTTCGGCGACCGTGCGGGTGGGCCGGTAGGCCGCGAGCGCGTCGCCGGCGCGGAAGAGGAACACGTCGGCACCGTCGGACAACACGACCAGCGCGATCACCGCGCCCGGGGCGGCGGCCTCCAGCGTGGCGGCCAGCAGCAGGCCCGGGTGCGCCGCGCCGGTGTTGCCGACGGTGCCCGAGAGGTCGTCGCCGAGCACGCCCTCACGCAGCCCGAGTCGGCGGCCGAGGCCGGCGACCGCGCGCCCGTGCAGGCCGGCGACCACGGCGTGGTCCACTTGGTCGGCGGTCAGGCCGGTGGCCTTGAGCGCGTCGGTCCAGGCCCGGCGGCCCGCGGCGAGGTAGTTGTTCTCGCCGAACTTCTCCTCCCACACCTTCGACCGCACATCGCCGGGGGTGCGCCAGCGGTCGACGAACTCGGCCGTGGCGGCGGCGCCGCCCAGGTACTCGGCCAGGACCGGGCCGTCGGCGGGGCCGCCGACCAGGAGCGCGGAGGCGCCGTCGCCGCCGGCCGCCTCGTCGGGGCTGCCGGGCAGGCCGACCCGGATGTCCGCGCCGACCACGAGCGCGCTGTCGGCGCCGGTCAGGGCGAGCCGGAGCAGCCCGGCCGCGGAGCGCACCGAGCCGGCGGCGTCCATCGCCGGCACCGACCCGTCCAGGCGCAGCGCCGCGTGGATCGCCGTCGCGTTGGTGCGGTCCGTGTACGCGGGGGCGACCGTGGCGAACAGCAGCGCGCGCGGGTCGGCCCCGGGCGTGGCGCGCAGCGTGTTGCGGGCGGCCTCGACGCCCAGGGTGGTGGTGTCCTCGTCGAAGGACGCGACCGTACGGGTGCCCTTGCCGCCTCCGGTGCCGGCCACGGCGGCGATGGTCTTGCGGTCGAGGCGCCGGTAGGGCAGGTAGGCCCCGTATCCGAGGATGCCGCGTCCCGTCGAAACTGCGGTTCCGTCAGTCGTCATTTCTCTGCTTCCGCCTCGTTCCACTCGGGTTCGTCGCGTTGCTGGGGTTGCTCGGTTACTCGGTTGCCGGCTTGTTCGGTTGCTGCGTGGTGCCGTGGCGGCGCCGGGTGTCCGGGTCGCCGCCGCGGTGGCCGGTGCGTCGGGCCGTCGGCTACGGCGTCTCCAGTCCGATCGCCCCGGCGGCCGCGAGTCGGTCGATCTCCTCGCGGGACATGCCCAGTTCGGTGCCCAAGACCTCGGCGGTGTGCTCGCCCACCCACGGCACTCGGCTCTCCGGGCCTTCGGCGACGCGGGAGAGCTTGACCGGGTTGCCGGGGGACAGGATCGGTGCCGGCTCCCCGTCGGTGCGCTCCATCTCGACGAGCATGTGGCGATTGCGCACGTGCTCGTCGTCGATCACGTCGCCCGGGTTGTACACCGGCCCCGACGCGACCCCGACGCCGCTCAGCGCCGCGCACGCCTGCAGACGCGACTTGTCCGCGGCCCACTCCTCGATGCCGGGGCGCAGGATGTCCTCGATGTGGTCGAACCAGGCCTGCGGCCCGCTCAGCCGGGGGTCGGTGCGCCACTCCGGCTTCCCGACCAGGTCGGCCAGCGCCGCGAACATGTGCGGACGGGCGCACTGGATCAGGAAGTAGCCGTCGAAGGCCCGGAACGAGTGGTTGATCAGCGGGGCCAGGCCCGGGTCCTTGAGCCCCATCGACCAGTAGCTGATGCCCGCGTCGTTGAGCGCGACCATGGCGTCGAACATGGAGATGTCCACATACTGGCCGACGCCGGTGGCGTCGCGGTGGCGCAGCGCGGCGAGCACCCCGATCACCGCGAACAGCGCCGAGCCGGAGTCGCCGAGCGCCCCGAGCGGGGACACCACGGGCGCCGTGTTCGGGTCCCGCTTGAAGTCGTACAGGCCGGCCATGCCCTCGGCGACCGGGGCGTACGCGGGCCAGGAGGCGTAGGGCGACTCGGTGGTGTTGCCGAAGCCGGACACCGACAGGTAGATCGCGCGCGGATTGACGGCGGCGATGTCCTCGAAGCCGAGGCCGAGCCGGCCGGCCGTGCCGGGCTTGAAGTTCTCGCAGACGATGTCCGCCTTTGCGGCCAGGCGCAGCACTATCTCGCGGCCCTCGGGATGCTTGAGGTCGACGGTCACGCTGCGCTTGCCGAGGTTGTTGCGCAGGAAGGTGACGCCGACGTTGCGGCCGAGCGGATCGGTCATCATCGGCAGCGCGGCGCGTCCGGACTCGCCGACGCCCGGCGACTCGATCTTGACCACCTCGGCGCCCAGGCGGGCCAACATCTGGGTGGCGTAGGGGAGCGCCTGCATCTGTTCGATGGCCAGGACCCGGATCCCGTCGAGCGGTTTTCCGAAGCGTTGCAGGTCGGCGCCCGCCACCTCGCCCAAGCGCATGGTCACTCACTCCCTGTCGTGCGGTCGTACATGTGCCGCGCGGTCGGCCGGCCGGCCGAGCCTGCTGCAGCCGTGCGGCCGGCCCCGGCACCCGGACCCTCGGCGCGGCGCCGACAGGGCACCCCGCGCGAGTGCCCAATAGTCGCGAGACAGGCACCTCGTCACCATAGCTGACGGGCAGTCAGATGAGCATGGGTCGAGTTCCGTGCCGCTCGTCACGCACCCGCGCGGGACGCGCAGGGCGCCCGGTTCGGGTGATGCGCGAGGGCTCGTCGGCTTGTCGGCGGGCCGCGGCGACCCCGACTCCATTACGGTGCGCGCATGATCGACGACGCTCTGATCCGCGACGCGGAGTCGGCCGCCCGTGCCCTGCTCGACCGGCGCATCGACCTGATTCGCGAACTCGCCGCATCCACCGCCGAGTTGGAGCCCCTGCTCCAGGCCGCGGCGGCCGGCGAACAACGCGCGCTCCAGGCCTGGTCCGACGCCCTGGCCGGCGGCTGGACACTCGACGAACTCCGCCGGCTCGGCTACCGCGACCCGGACAAACGCCCAACCCCCAAAAAGCCCACCACAAAGCGCACACCCCCCACCACAACTCCCCCACCCCCCACCCCCACCCCCGAAACGCCCCCGGGACGCGACCCGGCGCCCGAAACGCCCCCAACCCCCGACTCGGTGCCCGACCGCCCGGGCGCGTCCGGGAACGCCTCGGGCCCGCCGGACGCGACCGGGCGTGGTTCGGCACCCGGTGACGCAACCCGCCGCGGCTCGGCACCCGGGGACGCGACCGCGCGCGATGTGGCACCTGAGAATGCGGCCGACCGCAAGCCGGCGCCGGTGGACGCAGCCGGGCGCAAGGCGGCACCGGCGAACGGCGCCGAGGCGGGCCCCGGGCCCGGATCGGCCGGCGCGCAGCCGACGGGCGCGGTCGCGACGCCACCGGCGAGCGGCACCGGTCGTCCGGCCACCCCGTCCGTCCCACGCCCGGGGCCGGGGCCGGGAACGAGCCCCCTGCCGTCCGCACGCGCCGGCTCCGTACCACCCCCGCCCGCGTCCACCCGCCCGGACGCCCCCCAAGCCGCCGAATAGCCGACCACCGGCACCCGCGCAAGCGACCCGCACCAACCACCGAATCGGTCCCGACGACGAATGGCTGTATTGTTGGTTGAGCCATGCAGATAACGCACGGCGAGCGACAAGGGGGGCGGTCATCGATACCGCGACGACACCGTGCGACGAGCCGACAGCCGGCCGCGCACCCGACGAACTGGGACGCGAACTCGCGCGTCTCATGCGGCTCTCGGCCGCGGCCAAGGCGCGCAGTCGCGCCGAAAGCGGTCCGATTCCCGACGGGGGAGACCGGCTGCTGCTGGCCTATCTCGTCATGGAGGGACCCCGCCGGGTCACCGACCTGGCCGCGATGACCTACCTGGACGTGTCCACGGTCAGCCGACAGATCGCTTCGCTGGTCCAGCGCGGCCTCGTCGAGCGCCGCCCGGACCCCAACGACGGCCGCGGCACGCTGCTCGCGGTGACCGATACCGGCGAGCAGGCGTTCGAGGTGTACCGCAGCCGCCGCCAGGCCGAGCTGGATCGGGTCACCCGCGACTGGTCCACCGACGAACGCCGGACATTCGTACACCTCCTGGCCCGCTTCAACGACGACCTCGAACGCGAACAGGCACCGGCGCGCGACGCCGCGCCCGGCGCGCCGGAAGGCCCCACCGCATGACCGACACGAAACCGCAGGTCCGGCCGCAGCCGGCAGCGGGAGACAGCGGCCTGACCCACCGTCAGATCATGACGATCATGTACGGCCTGATGGCCGGCATGTTCCTCGCCGCGCTCGATCAGACGATCGTCTCCACCGCGATCCGCACCATCTCCGACGACCTGCACGGGCTCAGCCGGCAGGCGTGGGCGACCACCGCCTACCTCATCACCTCGACGATCGCCACGCCGCTCTACGGCAAGCTTTCCGACCTGTACGGCCGGCGACCGTTCTACCTCGCGGCCATCACGATCTTCGTGGTCGGCTCGGCCGCCTGTACGTTCTCCACCTCGATGTACGAGCTGGCCGGCTTCCGCGCCCTCCAGGGCCTCGGCGCCGGCGGCCTGATGTCGCTCGCCTTCGCGATCATCGGCGACGTCGTGGCGCCCCGCGAACGTGCCCGCTACCAGGGCTACTTCCTCGCCGTCTTCGGCACCTCCAGCGTGCTCGGGCCGCTGGTCGGCGGGTTCTTCGCGGGCCAGGACGAGATCCTGGGCATCGCGGGCTGGCGCTGGGTCTTCCTGGTCAACGTGCCCGTCGGCGTGGTCGCGCTGCTCGTGGTCGGCAAGGTGCTGCGCATCCCGCACACCCGCCGGCCGCACCGGATCGACTGGTTCGGCGCGATCACCCTGGCCATGGGCGTGGTCCCGCTGCTGATCGTCGCCGAACAGGGCCGCGAATGGGGGTGGGGCTCGGGAGTCTCGCTCGCCTGCTACCTGATCGGCGCCGTCGGCGTGATCAGCTGGATCCTCGTCGAGCGCCGCATGGGCGAGGACGCGCTGATCCCGATGCGCCTGTTCTCCGACCGTATCTTCAGCCTGGCGTCGCTCATCGGCGTCATCTTCGGCATGGCGATGTTCGGCGGGTTCATGCTGATCCCGCAATACTTCCAGATCGTCAAGGGCGCCAGTCCGACCAAGGCCGGCCTGCTGATGATCCCGGTCATGGTCGGCATGATGGGCTCGTCCATCCTGTCCGGTCAGATCACCTCCAAGACCGGCCGGTACAAGATCTTCCCGATCCTCGGCACCGGCATCGCGGCGATAGCGATGGGCCTGTTCGCGCTCTACGTCGACGCCGGCACCTCCCTCGTGACCACCAGCATGTTCATGGTCCTGCTCGGCATCGGCCTCGGTCAGTGCATGCAGACGCTGATCCTGGTGGTGCAGAACGCGGTACCGCCCCGGGACATGGGCGTGGCCACCTCGGCGGCCACCTTCTTCCGGCAGATGGGCGCCACCGCCGGTACCGCGGTGTTCCTGTCCGTGCTGTTCAGCAACGTCTCCGGGGAGATCGCCAAGGCGTTCACCCGCGACGCGCAGACACCCGCGTTCAAGTCCGCGCTCTCCGACCCCGCCGTGCTCGCCGATCCGGCCAACGGGCCGGTGATCGAGATGGTCCGCCATCCCGGTCCCGGCGGCGCGCAGGGCTCCGGTGTGCTCAGCGACTCGTCGTTCATCCAGCACCTCGACCCGAGATTGGCCGCGCCGTTCAAGGAGGGCTTCTCCGAGGCGATGCAGCTGGTGTTCCTGATCGCGGCGTGTGTGATGGCGGTGGCGTTCGTCCTGGTCTTCTTCATCAAGGAAGTACCGCTGCGCACCATGTCCGGCCTGGAGGCGAAGGCCGCCGAGGAGGCGGAGCGCGCCGCCGAGGGGGCCGCCGACGCCCAGACGCCCCGGGAGCCCGCCGCGACCGGCTCCGGTACGGCCGCCCGAGCGCAGACCTCACCCGAACAGGACGCCCGCCGCGCGGTGGGCAGACGCTGGCCCGAGAACGACTGACCCCGGTTGCGTGGGGCCGGCCGGCCCCCCCGCGGGCCGGCCCGGGCGCCCCCGAGGGGGGCGGGCGCCCCCCCCCCCCCCCCCGCGCCGCCCCCCCCCCCCCCCCACCCCCCCCCCACCCCCCCACCCCCCCCCCCC